>NZ_VXCW01000010.1:0-297378 GCF_052850675.1 Pseudomonas sp. 1152_12
CCATGAGGTGACGGAGGCGGTCAAGCGTGAGGTCAAGCAGGACCTCGAGCCTGGCGCGCCAAGGCCAGTGCCCGAGTCTCCCGTCCCGCCATTAACCAGCCCAGGCTCGGCAGACGATTATGTTGAACAAGGGGACTGGCCGTTCAATGCCCCATCAGTATTCAGGTCCTGATAATCCAGATCTCGATTTAAGTTCTTAAGTAGCGCAGGCACTTTTTCGCCTATACATCTGCGAAGAGGTGCCTGCTGGTGGGGGAACAGATGCCTAACTATCTAATAAAAAATATTGCGCGTGTCATTGATGTAGGTCAGGCAATGGGCGTTGATTTACTTGGTGCCAATAATGAACTTTCTGCATCACTAAAACGTAATAGGCAAGCCACTTCCCCGCGTCGTTGTATTCTGCCCCCTCGCGGGGCAGTGGACAGGGTGGCGGTCGGCAAACAATCAAAAACGGCTAACATGCTGCTCGCTTTGTTTGCTTCCTTATTTACTCAGTTACGTAGTTTTATATCGGGTAAGCAGTATGAACCTAGCCCTGTTCAACCCCCCCGTGTTAAGCGCGAACTAGCACCGCCATTCAGCCCAAAGGTGGCGCTTGACACGCTGGCATTCAAGCCAAACGCCGCAGCCGATATCCCAGGGCTATCAAGCAAGCGTGGCGGTGCAACGCCGGACGATATCTGGGGTGGGTTCCGTCAGGGCCCGAACGGCAACTGCGTGACGGTATCGGCAATAAAAGCAGCGATGTATCGGTTCGGCCAAAGCCCCACGGATATATACCAGCGGGTGATCAAGTCTAGTGGGGGTTATCGGGTGGTGATGCGCGATGGCTTTCCGCTCACCCTGACTGACCGAGAGCTGGCTGAAGGTGCGCAAGGTGCCAGGTTCAGAGGGCGGGACGCGGGGATGATTAGGGACGCGCAATTTCTCTTTGCCGTCAGTGCCAAGCGCGCACAGATAGAGAACAACGATGGCGTTGCCGCTGAAAGTTATCAGGCTGCAATTCGCAGCTTGAACAATGGTGAGGATGAGCGCAGCCCGGGGGAGGCGTTTTTGCGGCTGGGGTTGCGCGAGTATATGAGGACGGTTTCCGTCCATGAGCTCGCCCGTGGGCAATTGGGCATGT
This sequence comes from Pseudomonas sp. 1152_12, assembly GCF_052850675.1. Lineage (NCBI taxonomy): Bacteria > Pseudomonadati > Pseudomonadota > Gammaproteobacteria > Pseudomonadales > Pseudomonadaceae > Pseudomonas > Pseudomonas sp. 1152_12. The sequence continues at coordinate 1,130 of NZ_VXCW01000010.1, forward strand.
GCAACCGGGGAGGGCATTCGGTAGCAGTTATCAATGGCCGCGAAGAGAGGTGGGGCCGCAAGGGCTCGTCACCCTATTGGGGGGATGCCATAGCGCTTATGTAGTTGTTGATGCGCTTGTCCATAGGCGATGCAGTCAGGGGCGACTCGATTTAAGGCAGCGTTTGCCCAGACTGCATTTTTTGCAGGTTATCGTTTCGATAAGTATCAGGAAATCAGTCAATGAATATCACAGTCAGTAATTATCCAGGCGCGACGGCCAAAGTGCGGGGCGGGGCGGCTTCGGTGTTTTCGTCAAAGCCCGTAGGGGAGAAGCCTGCGGATGTCGCCCGGGCATTCAACGCGGCGCAAAGGCAATTTGGTGAGAATTTTGACACCAGCACCCACGAGGCGGTCATCAAGCTGATGATGCAGACCTTTGGTCAACATCCGGCAGGCATGTTCAAAGCGCTGACCGCCGCCGGTGATGGGTATCACATCACCATGAAGGACGAGTTCAAGGTGCAGCTGTCTCACCAGGAACTGAGGCAGGCCACGCAAGCCTCACGCTTCAGTGGAAAGGATGTCGGTGCGGTAAAGGACGCCAACGTTGTGTTCGCGGCCTTTGTGAAGCGCAAGCAAGTAACAGAGGGTTATCCAACATTTGCAGCGGCGCTGGCAAAGACGCTGGAGGGTGAGACCACCCAGCGATGTCTGCAGGGCATGGGGATGTACGGTCTTTCTCAAACTGTTTCCTCGAGTGACATGGCGGCCAAGGGGGCGGTGGCAGTCCTGGAGACACATAACTTTGGCTCGGCGTTGGTTACGGAGGGTGTCAAGCATCAGTACGGTGAGCAAAGCAAAGCGGATCGAGGTTACGGGTATGTCTTGTTCGACGACAAGCCGGGCCCTGTCGACGACGCCCGAAAGGTCAACGACATAATGTCCGGCCTGTCGCCCGCGCAGATATGGGACGGTTTTTATCAAGGCGAGCAAAGCAATTGCGTGACGGTGTCGGCGATCAAGGCAGCTATCATCCGGTTCTGGCAGGACCCCAAGGGAATCTTTGAGCGCATTCAGGTCACCCGCGACGGCTTTGAGGTGGTCATGAGGGATTCTTACCCGCTGCAGCTGACGCATGAGGAGCTGGGTAAAGCTGCCGTCGCGTCGAACTTCCATGGCAGTAGTCCGAAGCTGCTCAATTACGCGATTTTTTTGTACGCGGTCAGTGCCAAACGTGCGCAGAAGGAAAACAACGACTTTCGCGCCGGGGAGAGTTATGAGAAGGCGTTGGACACCCTTAATGACGGCGAGGCCCCAGGCGAGGCGCTTCGGCGGTTGGGGTTGTTTGGCTACCTACGTAACAGCACGCTCGATGAGCTGGCTAAGGGGGCGATCGGCACACTGGGGGACAACATACACTCAGTCGCGGTGGTCAACGGGTCGCTTGATTACTATGGGCAAAAGCAGGACTTGGCGTCATCGCGATGGATGAAGACCGGGTTTCACGCATTGAAACTCGCCTGACGCTTACCCCAGCAAGCGCCTGAACCCCTCGAGTGGCAATGGCCGGCTGTGCAAATACCCCTGGAACACATGGCAGCCCAGCTTTTGCAGGAACGCCAGTTGTTCCGGGGTTTCTACGCCTTCGGCGATTACATCCAGGTTCAAGCTGCGCGCCATGGCCACAATGGCGCGGATGATTTCGGCGTCGTTGGGGTCATGGGTGGCGTCGCGCACAAAGGATTGGTCGATCTTCAGCGCATCCACCGGCAGGCGCTTGAGGTAAGTCAGTGATGAGTAGCCAGTGCCGAAGTCATCCATGGCAAAGCTCACGCCGAGCTTTTTCAGGCGGCGCATCTTGGCCACGGTGTCGTCCAGGTTCTGGATTACGATGCCTTCGGTAATTTCCAGTTTCAGCAGGCTATAGGGCAGCTTGTGCAGTTGCAGGCTGCGTTCCACTCGTTCCACGAAATCATTCTGGCGAAACTGCCGAGGGCTGATGTTCACGCACAGGCTGAAATTCAGCGGGTCCACCAGGCCCTCGGCAATCAACTGCGCGAAGGCGCCGCAGGCTTCATCCAGAATCCAGGTGCCGACCTCCAGGATCAGGCCACTGTCCTCCAGCACCTTGATAAATTCTGTGGGCGACTGCGCGCCCAGTTGCGGATGCTGCCAGCGCACCAAGGCTTCGGCGCCGATGATACGGTTACCGCGCGCATCCACCTGAGGTTGGTAATGCACGCTGAACTCACCGCGCGACAGCGCCAGGCGCAGGTCGGTCTCCATGCGCAGGCGTTCGCTGGCGGTTTTCTGCATGCTGCTGTGGAACATCTGCGTGGTGTTGCGCCCCGAGTCCTTGGCCCGATAGAGCGCAATGTCGGCGCGCTTGAGCAGGTCCGCCGGGGTGGAACCATGGTCCGGAATCAGCGCCACGCCAATGCTCGGCGTAACCTGTAACCGTTGGCCGTCGAGAAACATCGGTTCCGAGAGCAATTCGCGCAGGGTGTCGGCCAGTTCCTGCACCTGGGCGCTGACTTGCGCACGCGTACCTTCCAGGCCGCTGAGCAGCACCACAAACTCATCGCCACCCAGGCGCGCCACTGTGTCCTCCATACGCACACTGGCTTCCAGGCGCGCGGTGACGATTTTCAGTACGGTGTCGCCCACAGGGTGACCGAGGGAATCGTTGATGTGCTTGAAGTGATCAAGGTCGAGGAACAGCAAGGCGCCGCGCAGGTTATGGCGTTTGAGCAGGGCGATCTGCTGGCTCAGGCGATCCATCAGCAACGCGCGGTTGGGCAGGTTGGTCAGCGGGTCGTGATAGGCCAGGTGGCGAATCTGTGCCTGCGCGTTTTTCAGCAGGCTCACGTCCCGGGCAGTCAGCAGCAGGCACGGCGTTTCATTTAGGGTGATCGGCTCTACCGAGACTTCCACGGCCAACAATTCGCCCCGTTTGTTGTGCCAGAGCATTTCCAGGTGATGAATGCGGCCTTTGATCTGCAATTCGGCCAACAGCGCGGCGCGCTGGTTTTCATCGGCCCAGATACCGATCTGGTACAGCGTCAGGCCGATAGCCTCTTCGGCGCGATAACCGGTCAGGCGGCAAAAGCCGTCGTTGACCTCCACATACCGGCCGGTGTCGCGCTCGGTGATGGAAATCGCGTCGGGGCTGGAGTGGAAGGCCTTGGCGAATTTCTCTTCGCTGGCCTTGAGCGCGGCTTCTGAGCGTTGCTGCTGGGTGATGTCACGTAGCGTGGTGACGATGCACGGCTGGTCGCCGACCTTGATCAAGCGGCTGGAGATCATGCAGGTCAGGCTCTGGCCGTTCTTGTGGTGCACCATGATGGCCACATTGCTCAGCGCCTGCTCGCGAATCACTTGTTCGATACGTTGCAAGCGTTTGCTTGTGTCGTCCCACAAACCGATCAGCTCGGCGCTCTTGTCAATCACCTCGGTGGCGGTCCAGCCAAAGGTCTGGGTGAAGGCCGGGTTGATTTCGATAAACGCGCCGTTGTCCAGGCACGTAACGCAGATCGGGTCGGGGCTGGCCTGGAACAGGCTGGCGAACTTTTCTTCGGAGGCTGTGAGGCGCTGTTCGCGCTCCACCTGTTCGGTGATATCCAGCAAGGTGCCGGCCATGCGCAGCGGTTTGCCGGCCTCGTCGCGATACAAGCGCGCGCGGCTTTCCAGGTAGCGTGGGCTGCCGTCCTCCATCTGCACGCGATAGGTCAACTGGTAGTTACCGTCCTGGCCTTCGCGCAAGCTGCGATACGCGTTGCGCATGCCCTCGCGGTCTTCGTCGGACATGCCCTCAAAAAACGCATCGAAGGACTCGTGGAACGGTTGGGGCGGCAGCCCATGCAGTTGGGCGGCGCGGGCTGAGCCGTAAAGCATGCCGGAGGGGATGTGCCAGTCCCAGGTGCCCAACTGCGCCGAGTCCAGGGCGAGGTCGAGGCGCTCCTGGCTGTCTTTCAAGGCTTGCTCGGCGTTTTTGCGTTCGGTGGTGTCGAGGAAGGTGCTGATCAAGTAAGCCTCGCCTTCCAGCTCGACTTTCTGTGCGCTGAGGGTGCCATCGTGGATCTGTCCGTTACTGGCGCAGAACTGCACTTCCATGGTGATCGGTTCACCCTTGCGCTGGGTAGCCTTGACCAGCAGCGCGCGCTGTTCGGGGTGGTGCCACAGGCCGAGGTCCAGGGTGGTGCGGCCGATAACATCGGCCACCGGCCAGCCGAAGAGCATCTCGAAATACTGGTTGGCTTCGCTGATCCGTCCATCGGATTGGCGCGTCAGCAATACCATGTTGGGGCACAGGTGAAACAGCGTGGCGAAGCGTTTTTCCGAGTGGCTGAGGGCGTGCTCGCGCTCGCGCTGGCGGGTGGTTTCGCGGATCACCCCGATCATGCGGCGGCGCCCGGCTTTGTCCGGCGCCAGGCTGCCATTGATCTCCAGCCAGTGATGGCTGCCATCCGGCCACTGGATGTGGTGATGCATGGCTTGCTCAAACGGCTCGCCCGCCAGCACTGCATGAAAGGCGCGCACCACGCGCGTGCGATCCGACGGTGCCAGCAGGTCCAGGTAATCCAGGTCCTTGGGTAAGGGTTGGCGCGGATCGAAGCCAAACAGCGCCTGGGTGCCTCGCGACCAGCTTATCCGTCCCGTGTCGATTTCCCAGCACCACGCGCCCAGGCGGGCAGCGTTGAGCGCTGCCAGCAACTGCGGGGCGCTGTCCCAGCTCTGCTCCGCCTCTTGGGGGTCCAAGGCGTAGATGCGGGGCAGAGGTGGCACGGAATCGGCGGGGTTGCGCATTATCAATGGGCCTTGGCTCAATGGGCGTTCGGCGAGGTTTCAATCAGACCTTGAGGGCGCACAGCTTCATGCCGCAATTCCTGGCAGATCGACCTGTGCATCCAATAGGCTCATGAAAGCCCGCGCAGCGTTCGACAATGTCCTTTCGGTGTGCACGATATAGCCTAGCTGGCGACTGAGTTGTATGCCCGGCAAAGCGATACTTGCCACCTGATCATCGAGCATGGTGCGCGGCAAGACGCTCCAGGCCAGGCCGATGGACACCATCATTTTTATAGTTTCCAGGTAGTTAGTGCTCATCGCGATGTTCGGCGCCAGGCCCTGGGCTTCGAACAACCGCCTGACAATATGGTGGGTAAAGGTATTGCCGCCAGGGAACACCGCCGGGTGCTTGGCAATGTCGGCCAAGTTGACCGTGGTATTGCCGGTCAAGCTGTGCTCCGGTGCCACCACAAAATCCAGCGGGTCATCCCACACGGGCGTGGCGCGCACCAGATTGTGTGGGTCGGGTGCCAGGGTGATCACCGCCACTTCGGCGCGGCCGTGCAGGATTTCCTCGTAGGCCACTTCCGAATCGAGGAACTGAATATCCAGTGCCACGTTGGGGTACGCGCGGGTAAAGGTGCGCAGGATCGGCGGCAGGCGGTGCAGGCCGATATGGTGGCTGGTGGCCAAAGTCAGGCGGCCGCTGACTTCGCCGGTCAGGTTGGTGAGGGCGCGGCGGGTGTCGTCCAGCACATTGAGAATCTGATAGGCGCGCGGCAGCAGGGCGCGCCCGGCCTCGGTGAGGCTGACTTCACGGCCCAGGCGATCGAACAAGCGCACCTTTAATTGTTGCTCAAGGCCAGCGATGCGTTTGCTGATGGCCGGTTGGGTCAGGTGCAGGCGCTCACCTGCGCCGGAGAAGCTGCCGGTCTCGGCGATGGCGATAAACGCATTAAGGTTGGCCAGGTCCATTGTTGTATTCCAGTTGGTAATCCAAAGCATAAAAAATATGAATTTGAGTTATTTAATGTAGCGCCATACCATCAGCCTCACAAGCCAAAGGGTTATTGAATCGCTCAAGACCCGGGGCATAGAAACACCGATGATGAGGACCGACTGATGGCCGGCAAAACGCTTTACGACAAGCTTTGGGATTCCCATGAAGTGAAACGGCGCGACGATGGCTCGTCGCTGATCTATATCGACCGTCACATCATCCATGAAGTGACCTCGCCTCAAGCGTTCGAAGGCCTGCGACTGGCCGGGCGCAAGCCTTGGCGCGTCGACTCGATCATCGCCACCCCGGACCACAACGTACCGACCACGCCAGAGCGCAAAGGCGGCATTGACGCGATCGTTGACACCGTGTCGCGCCTGCAGGTGCAGACTCTCGATGATTATTGCGACGAATATGGCATCACCGAATTCAAGATGAATGACGTGCGTCAAGGCATCGTGCACGTGATCGGCCCGGAGCAGGGCGCCACCTTGCCGGGCATGACCGTGGTTTGTGGCGACTCCCACACCTCCACACACGGTGCGTTCGGCGCCTTGGCCCATGGCATCGGCACCTCCGAGGTGGAGCATGTGTTCGCCACCCAGTGCCTGGTCGCCAAGAAGATGAAGAACATGTTGGTGTTGGTCGAAGGCCAGTTGCCCTTCGGCGTCACCGCCAAGGACATCGTGCTCGCTGTGATCGGCAAGATTGGCACCGCCGGCGGTAACGGCCATGCCATCGAGTTCGCCGGCAGCGCGATTCGCGACCTCTCCATCGAAGGCCGCATGACCATCTGCAACATGTCCATCGAAGCCGGTGCCCGTGTGGGCATGGTGGCGGCGGACGAAAAAACCGTTGAATACGTCAAAGGTCGCCCCTTCGCCCCGCAGGGCGCCGATTGGGAGGCTGCGGTCGAGGCCTGGAAAGACTTGGTCTCTGACGCCGATGCGGTGTTCGACACTGTGGTCGAACTCGATGCTGCCCAGATCAAGCCGCAAGTCAGCTGGGGCACCTCGCCCGAGATGGTCTTGGCCGTCGACCAGAATGTGCCGGACCCGGCTAAAGAAGCCGACCTGGTCAAGCGTGGTTCCATTGAGCGTGCGCTGAAATACATGGGCTTGAAAGCCAACCAGGCGATTACCGACATCCAGTTGGATCGCGTGTTTATCGGTTCCTGCACCAACTCGCGGATCGAAGACCTGCGCGCTGCTGCGGTGATCGCCAAGGGCCGCAAAGTCGCCTCGACCATCAAGCAAGCCATCGTGGTGCCAGGCTCGGGGTTGGTCAAAGCCCAAGCCGAAGCCGAAGGCCTGGACAAGATCTTCCTTGAAGCGGGTTTTGAATGGCGCGAGCCGGGCTGCTCCATGTGCCTGGCGATGAACCCGGATCGTTTGGAGTCGGGCGAGCATTGCGCGTCCACCTCCAACCGTAACTTCGAAGGGCGTCAGGGCGCCGGTGGGCGTACCCACTTGGTCAGCCCAGCCATGGCCGCTGCGGCTGCCGTCAACGGTCGTTTCATCGACGTTCGTGAATTGATCTGAGGAAACCCCGATGAGAGCTTTTACCCAACACACCGGTTTAGTCGCGCCGCTGGACCGTGCCAACGTCGACACCGACCAGATCATCCCCAAGCAGTTCTTGAAGTCGATCAAGCGCACGGGTTTCGGCCCTAACCTGTTCGACGAGTGGCGCTACCTGGACGTGGGCTACGCCTACCAGGACAACTCCAAGCGCCCGTTGAACAAGGATTTCGTGCTTAACGCCGAGCGTTACCAAGGCGCCAGCGTGTTGCTGGCCCGCGAGAACTTCGGCTGCGGCTCCAGCCGTGAGCACGCGCCGTGGGCCCTGGAGGAATATGGTTTTCGCAGCATCATCGCGCCGAGCTACGCCGACATCTTCTTCAACAACAGCTTCAAGAACGGCTTGCTGCCGATCATCTTGAGCGATGCCGAAGTGGATGAGCTGTTTAAACAAGTCGAAGCCGAAGAGGGCTACCAGCTGACCGTTGACCTGGCGGCGCAGACGGTGACGCGTCCGGACGGCAAGGTGTATCACTTTGAAGTCGACGCGTTCCGTAAGCACTGCCTGATCAATGGCCTGGACGATATCGGCCTGACTTTGCAGGACGGTGATGCGATTGCTGCGTTTGAAACCAAGCATCGGGCCAGCCAGCCTTGGTTGTTTCGCGACGCGTGATTCTATGTAGACCGGACTGCCCCCTCCGCGAGCAAGCCCGCTCCCGCATTTGATCGCATTTCAACTCAAGGAACTCGGTTGAATGTGGGAGCGGGCTGGCTCGCGAAGACGGCAGTACAAACAACACAAGTCTCAAGGAAGCTCACCATGACCAGCACCGCCCACACCCACGTCGTGCGAAAACAGTTCGGCGAGCAAGCCTCGGCGTACCTGAGCAGTGCCGTGCACGCCCAGGGCACCGAATTCGCGCTGCTCCAGGCCGAGCTGGCCGGGCAAGGCACGGCACGACTGCTGGATTTGGGCTGCGGTGCCGGTCATGTGAGTTTCCAGGTAGCGCCGCTGGTCAAAGAGGTGGTGGCCTACGACCTGTCCCAACAGATGCTCGACGTGGTCACTGCCGCCGCTGTGGATCGCGGCCTGAATAACATCCGCACCGTATGCGGCGCCGCCGAACGCTTGCCATTCGCCGAAGGCGAGTTCGATTTCGTGTTCAGCCGTTACTCTGCCCACCACTGGAGCGATCTCGGTCTGGCCCTGCGTGAAGTGCGCCGGGTGCTGAAGCCGGGCGGCGTGGCGGCGTTTGTGGATGTCTTGTCACCGGGCAGCCCGCTGTTGGACACTTACCTGCAAACCGTCGAAGTGCTGCGCGACACCAGCCACGTGCGCGATTACTCCGCCGCCGAGTGGATGCAGCAGCTCAGCGAGTCTGGCCTGCATGTGCGCAACAGCCGCCGCCAGCGCTTGCGCCTGGAATACACCTCGTGGGTGGAGCGCATGCGCACCCCAGAGGTGTTGCGCGCTGCGATCCTTGAGCTGCAAAAGGCGATGGGTCAGGAAGTGCGCGATTACTACGAGATTCAAGCCGACGGCACCTTCAGCACCGACGTGCTGGTGGTCTTTGCCGAACGCTGATTAATTTTTCCCGACCTGCCTGCGGGCGGGTCGCTTGATGAAATGAGGAACGCATGAGCAAGCAGATTCTGATTCTCCCTGGCGACGGTATTGGTCCGGAAATCATGGCCGAGGCGGTCAAGGTCCTGGAACTTGCCAACAGCAAGTACAGCCTGGGCTTCGAATTGAGCCACGACGTGATCGGCGGCGCCGCCATCGACAAGCACGGCGTGCCGCTAGCCGACGAAACCCTGGACCGCGCCCGTGCGGCCGACGCCGTGCTGCTCGGCGCCGTGGGCGGCCCGAAATGGGACAAGATCGAACGCGACATCCGCCCTGAGCGCGGCCTATTGAAGATCCGTGCGCAACTGGGCCTGTTCGGCAACCTGCGCCCGGCGATCCTCTATCCGCAACTGGCTGATGCGTCGAGCCTCAAGCCGGAAGTGGTAGCGGGCCTGGATATCCTCATCGTGCGCGAGCTGACCGGTGGTATCTATTTTGGCTCGCCACGCGGCGTGCGCACGCTTGAAAATGGCGAGCGCCAGGCCTACGACACGCTGCCGTACAGCGAGAGCGAGATCCGCCGTATCGCCCGGGTCGGTTTCGACATGGCCCGTGTGCGCGGTAAAAAGGTGTGTTCGGTCGATAAGGCCAACGTGCTGGCCTCCAGCCAACTGTGGCGTGAAATCGTCGAAGAGGTCGCCAAGGACTACCCGGACGTCGAGCTGAGCCATATGTACGTCGATAACGCCGCGATGCAGCTGGTGCGTGCGCCGAAGCAGTTCGACGTGATCGTCACCGATAACCTGTTCGGCGACATCCTGTCCGACCAAGCCTCGATGCTCACCGGTTCCATCGGCATGCTGCCGTCGGCGTCCCTGGACACCAACAACAAAGGCATGTACGAGCCTTGCCACGGTTCAGCGCCGGATATCGCAGGGCAAGGCATTGCCAACCCATTGGCGACCATTTTGTCGGTGTCGATGATGCTGCGTTATAGCTTCAACCTGAGCGACGCGGCCGATGCTATCGAGAAGGCCGTAAGCCTGGTGTTGGATCAAGGTTTGCGCACCGGTGACATTTGGTCACAGGGTTGCACCAAAGTCGGCACGCAAGAAATGGGCGACGCAGTAGTCGCCGCGTTGCGGAATCTGTAATCTCTCGGGCCCGCTTGCAGTTGTTGCTGCAAGGCGGCCCACTTTTTAACAAGGTGTAGTTGCGATGAAACGTGTAGGTCTGATCGGTTGGCGCGGTATGGTCGGTTCCGTGCTCATGCAGCGGATGCTGGAAGAGCAGGATTTCGATCTTATTGAGCCGGTGTTTTTCACCACTTCGAACGTAGGTGGCCAAGGGCCGTCCGTGGGCAAGGATATTGCCCCGCTCAAGGACGCCTACAGCATTGAAGAGCTGAAAACCCTCGATGTGATTCTGACCTGCCAGGGTGGCGACTACACCAGCGAAGTCTTCCCCAAGCTGCGCGAAGCCGGCTGGCAGGGTTACTGGATCGACGCCGCCTCGAGTCTGCGCATGCAGGACGATGCCGTGATCATCCTCGACCCGGTCAACCGCAAGGTCATCGACCAGCAGCTGGATGCAGGCACCAAGAACTACGTCGGCGGCAACTGCACCGTCAGCCTGATGCTGATGGGCCTGGGCGGCTTGTTCGAAGCGGGCCTGGTTGAGTGGATGAGCGCCATGACCTATCAGGCGGCGTCCGGTGCGGGTGCGCAGAACATGCGCGAACTGATCAAGCAAATGGGCGCGACCCACGCTGCGGTTGCCGATCAACTGGCCGACCCGGCCAGCGCGATCCTCGACATCGACCGTCGTGTGGCCGAAGCCATGCGCAGCGAAGCCTACCCGACCGAGAACTTCGGTGTGCCATTGGCCGGTAGCCTGATTCCGTGGATCGACAAGGAGCTGCCGAACGGCCAGAGCCGCGAAGAGTGGAAAGCCCAGGCCGAAACCAACAAGATTTTGGGCCGTTTCAAGAGCCCGATCCCGGTAGACGGCATTTGCGTGCGTATCGGCGCCATGCGCTGCCACAGCCAGGCGCTGACCATCAAACTGAACAAAGACGTGCCGATCGCTGATATCGAAGGGCTGATCAGCCAGCACAACCCGTGGGTCAAGCTGGTGCCGAACAATCGCGAAATCAGTATGCAGGAGCTGAGCCCAACCAAAGTCACCGGCACCCTGAATGTACCGGTAGGCCGCCTGCGCAAGCTGAATATGGGTACTCAGTACCTGGGCGCGTTCACCGTTGGCGACCAACTGCTGTGGGGCGCGGCTGAGCCGCTGCGTCGCATGCTGCGGATTTTGCTGGAGCGTTGATCGCTTAGCGCTGTACGACAAACCCGCGGCTGGTGACAGGCGCGGGTTTTTTATTGCGCCTAACTGATCATTTCCGCGCAGAACGTGGGAACGATCAATCCGCCCCAGCACAAAACCCAGGTTAATTGCCTCGCTCCCGGCCACCCGGTAAAGTGCCGCTCCCCCCCCCCCCGCAATGCCCGAGGCAGCCATCATGACCCAGACCTTTGAAATCGCCGTGATCGGCGCTACCGGCACCGTGGGTGAAACCTTGGTGCAAATTCTCGAAGAACTGGATTTTCCGGTAGGCACCCTGTACTTGCTGGCGGGCAGTAACTCGGCCGGTGCTTCAGTACCGTTTCGCGGCAAGAACGTGCGAGTCAAGGAAGTCGATGAGTTCGACTTCAAAAAAGCGCAGTTGGCCTTTTTTGCCGCAGGCCCTGCGGTAACCCTGAGTTTCGCCCCGCGCGCCATGGCTGCCGGTTGCTCGGTGATCGACCTGTCCGGCGCCTTGCCGGCCGATCAAGCACCTCAGGTGGTGCCGGAAGCCAATGCGCACATACTCAAGGGGCTGAAAAAGCCCTTCCAGCTCGGCAGCCCAAGCCCTTCTGCCACCAACCTCGCGGTGGTTCTGGCGCCGTTGCGCGGCTTGCTGGATATCCAGCGCGTCAGCGTCACAGCCAACCTGGCCGTTTCTGCCCAGGGCCGCGAGGCCGTCAGTGAACTGGCCCGGCAGACCGCCGAGCTATTGAACGTGCGCCCGCTGGAGCCTAAGTTCTTTGATCGGCAGATGGCCTTCAACCTGCTTGCGCAAGTTGGCAAACCAGACGCTCAAGGTCATACCGAGTTGGAGAAACGTCTCGTACACGAACTGCGTGCGGTGCTGGAAACTCCTTTGCTAAAGATTTCCGCGACCTGCGTTCAAGCCCCGGTGTTTTTTGGCGATAGCCTGACTGTGTCATTGCAGTTGGGCGCGCCGGTCGACCTCGTCGCGGTCAACCGTGCACTTGAGTCAGCACCGGGTATTGAGCTGGTGGAAGAGGGCGACTACCCCACGGCGGTTGGGGATGCGGTCGGTCAGGATGTAGTCTACGTCGGCCGAGTGCGTGCTGGCGTGGATGACCCGGCGGAACTAAATGTGTGGCTGACGTCAGATAACGTACGCAAAGGCGCAGCGCTCAACGCGGTGCAACTGGCGCAGTTGTTGATAAAAGGCCTTGCGTAAAAGATACTTGGCGTCAATTTGTAGATTGATTCTAGCCAGGCGCTATGCTTGGTCCAAAGCAGAACAGAAGCGCGTCGGTGACCTATCGGCTCGCCATGCCTTATGGCAGCGGTTACCAACCTTCTCGCAGGCCGAGGAGTGTTCAAACAAAGGATGAGGCTATGGTTCAAGTTCGCAAACTGGTGTTAGCAATAGCGGCCGCCTCGGCGCTGTCCTCCGGTATGGCGCAGGCGCTGCAGCTTGGGGAGATGACCCTCAAGTCGAAGTTGAACCAGCCGTTGTCGGTGGAAATCGAATTGCTCGATGTCGGTGGCCTCACGGCTTCCGAGATTACGCCGAGTCTGGCCTCCGACCAGGCATTTGTGGACGCGGGTGTGGATCGCCAGGCGTTTCTTAATGACCTGACGTTTACGCCGGTGATCAACCCGAGCGGTCGTAGCGTGGTGCGCGTCACCTCCAGTAAGCCGCTGCCCGATTCCTACGTACGTTTCCTGTTGCAGGTGCAATGGCCTAACGGTCGCCTGATGCGTGACTACAGTGTGCTGCTGGACCCTGCCAAGTTCGAACAGTCAGCACCGACGGCCAGCGCGCCTGCACCGCGTTTGAGTGCACCGACCAAAACTGCAACTGCCATCACTGCACCCGCCGTCAGCAAGCCTGCTCAGTACACCACGACTTCTCGCGATACTTTGTGGGAAATTGCCGCGAAGAATCGCAACGGTGCTTCGGTCCAGCAAACCATGCTGGCTATCCAGGCGCTCAACCCTGACGCTTTTCTCGACGGTAATATCAATCGTCTCAAGACCGGTCAGGTGTTACGCCTTCCGGATCGCCAGCAAGCCACCAGCTTGCCGCAGCCTGCGGCGATTGCCGAAGTGGCCGTGCAGAATGCGGCCTGGCGCCAGGGTCGCCGTAATAACCAGGCTGCGGGTAAGCAGCAACTGGATGCGACCAAGCGCACTCAGGCTGGTGACGCACCGTCGAGCACTAATGCGAAGGACAACCTGAGCCTGGTCTCTGCAGAATCGGCCAAGAAAGGCGTGAAGGGCAAGGTCGGCGACAGCCGCGCGCTGAGCGACAAGCTGGCGATGACCCAGGAAGAGCTGGATACCACCCGCCGCGATAACGAAGAGCTGAAAAGCCGTGCGGCCGACCTGCAAAGCCAGTTGGATAAACTGCAAAAACTGATTCAACTGAAAAACGATCAACTGGCCAAATTGCAGGCTGCAAACGGTAACCCGGCAGCGCCAGCACCGGCGGCCACTGCGGCGATGCCTGCTCAGTTGGCAGGTGAGCCTGCGGCCACCGCACCAGCAGCCGATTCGGCACCGACTGTTGCGGCACCTACGCCCGAGCCGATCAAGCCGGATCCGGCGCCCGCCAATGCCACCGAAGACAAGTTCAACGACCTGCTGACCAATCCGATTATACTCGGCGTCGTCGGTGGTGCTGCTGGCTTACTGGTGTTGCTGCTCCTGCTGCTGTGGGCGCGCCATCGTAATGCCCGCCTCGAAGAGGAAAAGCACCTGCGCATGGCGCGGGCGCTGGCGGAAGAGCCGCAGTTTTCGCCGAACGTTGATCATGACCTGCCACCGGACAGCTTTGAAGGTCTCGAAGTGGCGGCGCCGAACGTTAAGTTGGCTGCGGCGCCAGCACCGGCTGGCGTTGCTGAGCCGGTCGTGGTGCCGTCGGTTGCCTCCGTGCTTTCGCCCCTGGCTGCTGCCGTGGCCCCGCAAAATTCCAGCGATGCGCTGTCGCAAGCCCAGTCGCATATCGATCGCGGCCATCTGAACCAGGCTGCCGACGTCCTTCAGCAGGCGATCAAGCACGAGCCCAAGCGCAGCGACCTGCGCTTGAAGTTGATGGAAGTTTACGGGTTGCAAGGCGACAAGGACGGCTTCGTTTCCCAGGAGCGTCAACTGGTGGCCAATGGTGAAAACCATGCTCAGGTCGAGCAGCTCAAAAGCCGCTTCCCGGCCATGGCTGTTTTGGCCGCGGGTGTCAGTGCCGCAGTCGCCGCGGCCGCGCTGGACGCGCAATACGTCAAGAATTTGCTGGATGATAAGCCGGCCGCGCCAGCCCCGGAGCCGGTGCCAGAGGCTTTTGATACTGATTTCGACCTGAGCCTGGATGACCTGGAAGCGGCTTCGCCAGCTGTGGTTCGCGCGGATGATGAGCCGACTTTCGAGTCTGTTCTGCAGCGCCAGACTGAAGCCAAGGCCAACCCGGAAGACCTGTCGGACTTCGATCTGGACCTGCAGCTGGAAGCGCCGTCCTCCTCGCAATCGGACGATGACTTCCTCTCGGGGCTTGAGGAGCAGATGAAGGACGCGCCGCCGGTTGAGCCGCCGACCCTCACGCCTGCTGCACTGGATGATTTCGACCTGCCGGAAGACTTCGACCTGTCCCTGGCTGACGAGCCGGACGCTGCATCAGCGTCCAAGCCGGATGCCTTCGCTTCCGAGCTGGGCGATGTCAACGCTGAGTTGGACCGTCTGTCCCAAAGCCTGGAACACCCGCCGATCGAACCTTCCTTCACCGCTGAAGACGCGGCATTGGGCGGTGATGAGCCGGAATTCGATTTCCTCTCCGGCACCGATGAGGTCGCCACCAAGCTGGACCTGGCTCAGGCCTACATCGACATGGGCGATGCTGATGGCGCGCGGGACATCCTTTCCGAAGTGTTGACCGAGGGCGATGAAGCCCAGCGTGGTGAGGCTAAGGAAATGCTTGGCAAAATCTGAAGGGCGTTGTGAATCCAGTGTGGGAGCTGCGTGGGTCCTGTAACAAAAGCGCCCTTCATATGTTCGCCGCCTTTATAATGGCCGCCTTTGCGCAACTCATCGGGCTCTCAGTTCTTGGTAAATATAGATAACGCGGCTGCCGAAATGGCGGCCGCAGGCTTTAATCGCATCGCCCTGGGCGTGGAATACAAAGGCTCGCGCTACCGCGGCTGGCAGCGCCAGGCCTCTGGTGTGCTGACAGTGCAGGAAACCCTCGAAAACGCTTTGTCGAAGGTCGCCGATTCGCCGGTGTCGCTAATGTGTGCCGGGCGTACCGACGCCGGTGTGCACGCCTGCGGCCAAGTCGTGCACTTCGATACTCAGGCCGAGCGCACGATGAAGGCGTGGGTGATGGGCGCCAATATCAATTTGCCCCATGACGTCAGCGTCACCTGGGCCAAGGTCATGCCTGCGGATTTTCATGCGCGCTTCAAGGCTATCGCCCGGCGCTACCGCTACGTGATCTACAACGATCAGATCCGCCCCGCGCACCTCAATCAGGAAATCACCTGGAACCATCGCCCGTTGGATGCCGAGCGCATGGCCGAAGCTGCGCAGCATTTGGTTGGTGTGCATGATTTCAGTGCCTTCCGTGCCGGCCAGTGCCAAGCTAAGTCGCCGATCAAGGAAGTCCATCACCTGCGTGTGACCCGTCACGGCAAGATGATCGTGCTGGATATCCGTGCCGGTGCCTTTCTGCACCATATGGTGCGCAACATCGCCGGCGTGTTGATGACCATCGGCACGGGCGAGCGTCCGGTGGAGTGGGCCAAGGAAGTGTTGGAAAGTCGCATTCGCCGTACCGGCGGCGTGACTGCACATCCGTTCGGCCTGTACCTGGTGGATGTGGAGTACCGCGACGAGTTTGAATTGCCGGATCGCTTCATCGGGCCACACTTCCTCACGGGTTTCAGCGAACTTGGCGGCTGACGCCCGGAAAAGCTTTTGTTACCATCCGGGACTTTATCGGTCCAACCCTGAGGTTTCTACGACATGTCAGCCGTTCGCAGCAAGATTTGCGGGATTACCCGCATAGAGGACGCGCTGGCGGCAGTCAAAGCGGGGGCGGATGCCATCGGTTTCGTGTTTTATGCCAAGAGCCCGCGGGCGGTGAATGTGGTGCAGGCGCGGGCGATCATCGCCGCACTGCCGCCGTTCGTGACCACCGTGGGCTTGTTCGTCAACGCCAGTCGCTGCGAACTCAACGAAACCCTGGATGCCGTGCAGCTCGACATGCTGCAGTTTCACGGCGACGAAAGCCCTGATGAGTGTGAAAGTTATCAACGCCCGTATATCAAGGCGTTGCGCGTCAAGGCTGGGGATGATATCGCCGCTGCATGTGCTGCCTATACTGGCGCTCGCGGGATTCTGTTGGACACCTATGTAGAAGGCGTTCCCGGTGGCACGGGTGAGGCGTTTGACTGGTCGTTGATTCCCGAGGGGCTGAGTAAGCCGATCATCCTGGCCGGTGGGCTCAGCCCAACGAATGTTGGCGCGGCCATCGAGCAGGTCATGCCCTATGCCGTGGATGTCAGTGGTGGGGTGGAGCAGGGCAAGGGCATCAAGGATCACCACAAGATTCGCGCATTCATGCAGGCAGTGCGCAACAGCAGGGGGGCGATGTGACGGCTGGCAGTCTGCCGCCGTCCATAACTACCACTGTGTAAAACAGCACCGGCGCCGCCTGCGGGAGGCCCGGAAATGAAGTGGCAACCCTGCGCTGGCAGGTTGTCTGGAAGGCTGAGGATACAGGCAGGAAATGGCCGGTCGAACGTCTGACCCCGTCCAGCCTTGTGTCATCGCCACATAATGAATTTAGCTCAAGGGCATACGCGGGGCTGTGTTCAAGCCACCGGTACTGGAGAAAGAAAGCATGAGCAACTGGTTAGTAGACAAACTGATCCCTTCGATCATGCGTTCCGAGGTGAAGAAAAGCTCGGTTCCTGAAGGTCTGTGGCACAAGTGCCCATCCTGCGACGCGGTGCTGTACCGCCCCGAGCTGGAAAAGACCCTGGACGTTTGCCCCAAGTGCAACCATCACATGCGCATCGGCGCTCGCGCGCGCATCGACATCTTCCTCGACGCCGATGGCCGTGCCGAATTGGGCGCTGACCTGGAGCCGGTTGACCGCCTCAAGTTTCGCGACGGCAAAAAGTACAAAGACCGTCTGACTGCTGCGCAGAAACAGACCGGCGAGAAAGACGCACTGATTTCCGTCAGCGGCAAGCTGCTGGGCATGCCGGTGGTGGTGTCGGCGTTTGAGTTCTCCTTCATGGGCGGCTCTATGGGTGCCATCGTCGGTGAGCGTTTCGTGCGTGCCGCCAACTACGCCCTGGAGAATCGTTGCCCGATGATCTGCTTCGCCGCCTCCGGAGGTGCGCGTATGCAGGAAGCGCTGATCTCCCTGATGCAAATGGCCAAGACCTCCGCGGTACTGGCGCGTCTGCGTGAAGAAGGCATTCCATTCATCTCCGTGCTGACCGATCCGGTCTACGGCGGTGTTTCCGCTAGCCTGGCGATGCTGGGTGATGTGATCGTCGGCGAACCTAAAGCCCTGATCGGCTTTGCTGGCCCGCGTGTGATCGAGCAAACCGTTCGTGAAAAACTGCCGGAAGGTTTCCAGCGCAGCGAGTTCCTGCTGGAGCACGGCGCCATCGACATGATCATCGCCCGTGGCGAGCTGCGTCCACGTCTGGGTAACCTGCTGGCGCAAATGATGGGCCTGCCGACTCCTGTGTACGTCGCGCCTAAAATCGAGCCGATCGTTGTGCCGCCGGTGCCTGCAAACCTATGACCCAGCGTACCCTGGGCGAATGGCTCGCCTACCTTGAGCAGCTGCATCCGTCAGCCATCGACATGGGGCTGGAGCGCTCGCAACAGGTAGCGGCCCGCCTTGGGTTGGGGCGGCCGGCGCCGCGTGTGATCACGGTGACCGGCACCAACGGCAAGGGCTCTACCTGCGCCTTTGTCGCGGCGTTGCTGCAAGCCCAAGGGCTAAAAGTTGGCGTCTACAATTCCCCGCACCTGCTGCGTTATAACGAGCGGGTGCAGCTCAATGGCGTCGAAGCCACTGACGAGCAGCTCTGCGAAGCCTTTGCCGCATTGGATGTCGGGCGCGGCGAGATTTCCCTGACTTACTTCGAGATGGGCACACTGGCGGCGCTCTGGCTGTTTGAGCGCGCGCAATTGGACGTGGTGGTCCTGGAAGTCGGCTTGGGTGGGCGTCTGGATACAGTCAACGTGGTGGATACCGACCTGGCACTGGTCACCAGTATTGGCGTCGACCATGCCGATTACCTGGGCAATACTCGGGAGTCGGTGGCCTTTGAGAAGGCCGGGATCTTCCGCCAGGGCAAGCCTGCGCTGTGTGGTGATCTGGACCCGCCGCAGCCCTTGCTCGACAAGGTGCGCGAGCTGAGCTGCCCATTTTACCTGCGTGGTCGCGAATTCAATCTGGAGATTGGTGCTCAGTATTGGCAATGGCGTGGGCATGACGTACGTGGCCAAATGGTCGAATTACGTG
The DNA here is from genome assembly GCF_052850675.1 of Pseudomonas sp. 1152_12. Classification (NCBI taxonomy): domain Bacteria; kingdom Pseudomonadati; phylum Pseudomonadota; class Gammaproteobacteria; order Pseudomonadales; family Pseudomonadaceae; genus Pseudomonas; species Pseudomonas sp. 1152_12. The sequence continues at coordinate 19,830 of NZ_VXCW01000010.1, forward strand.
ATCTGCCGCTGCTGAACCTGCCGATGGAAAATGCTGCGCTCGCGCTGCAGGCCTACCTGCTGCTGGATCTGCCGTGGGATGCCGAGCAGATTGCTGCCACATTGCTGGCAACCCGCGTGGTAGGGCGCCTGGATCGCCGCACTTTCGAGTGGGAAGGCAAGCGTCTGAACCTGTTGCTGGATGTGGGGCATAACCCTCACGCCGCTGAGTACTTGGCGCAGCGCCTGTCACGTACCCCGCCAGTCGGTCGCCGCCTGGCGGTGTTCGGGCTGTTGGCCGATAAAGACTTGGACGGCGTGGTTGCGCCGTTGCTGAGTAATGTCCAGGCGTGGGCAGTTGCGCCGCTGGATACGCCACGCAGTCGTCCGGCCGCCGAGCTGGAAGTCGCCTTGGAGAACCTTGGTGCATCGGTGGCGTCGTATACAAGCGTCACCGCGGCGCTTGAAGCGCAGTGTGCGGTGGCCACGGCCGATGACGATATTCTGTTGTTCGGATCATTTTATTGTGTTGCCGAGGCGCTAGAGTGGTTGGCCCGGCGCTCCACGGAGGAAGCTGCACATGGCATTACTGGATAGCGCATACAAGCAGCGAATGGTTGGAGCCCTGGTGTTGGTGGCGTTGGCGGTAATTTTTCTGCCGATGCTGTTCTCCCGCCAGGATGAACAGCGCCAGGTAGTGGTTGAGGCGCCAGCCATGCCCCAGGCACCGACGGTGCCTCAGGTTCAGGTTGAGCCGGTGGTGGTGCCCGATCCGCAAGCATTGCCTGAAGAGCCTGTGCCGAGCGATGAGGAGGTGGCTGCGTTGCAAGCACCGACCATGCCGGTGCAACCGAGTGTTCCGGCGGCCAGGCCGGCGCCTGCTCCAGCCGCGCCAGTCGTCGCTGCCAAACCGGCCGCGCCAGCCCCCGCGCCTAAGCCGGTGGCGCCGCAACCTGCAGCGCCGGGTAAGCCCGATGTGGGCCAAAGCCGCATCGACCCGAATGGCTTGCCGATCAGTTGGTCGATCCAGCTCGCCAGCCTGGCCAATCGTGAAAGTGCCGAGGCCTTGCAGAAAAAACTGCGCGCCCAGGGCTACAACGCCTATATCCGCAGTGCCGATGGCAAGAATCGCGTGTTTGTCGGGCCGCTGATCGAGCGTGCCGAGGCGGATCGCCTGCGGGACTTGCTGGGCCGTCAGCAGAATCTGAATGGTTTTGTGGTGCGTTTTCAGCCTGAGCGCGGCTGATTCGCATCGATCCAGCTTGAACTACAGTCAATGTGGGAGGGGGCTTGCTCCTTCTCACATTGGTTTTGTGGTGGTCTGAAGATTGCCAACCCATTGATTTGCAAAGCACCCGTAATCACAGCTTACCGATAGCCCGGCGCTCTGCTAAAATGCGCCGCCTTATCCGTACGTAGGCTGCACTGTGCCATTTACCTGGGTTGATTGGGCGATCGTTGCAATCGTCGCCATCTCCGCTTTGATCAGTCTAAGCCGCGGCTTCGTAAAAGAAGCACTGTCGTTGCTGACCTGGATCATCGCAGGAGTCGTAGCCTGGATGTTCGGTGGTTCACTGTCGGTTTACCTGGCCGGTTACATCGAAACACCTTCGGCTCGCGTCATCGCGGGCTGCGCCATCATGTTCATCGCCACGCTGCTGGTGGGAGCAATGGTCAATTATCTTATTGGCGAGTTGATACGTGTCACCGGCATCGAAGGGACCGATCGATTCCTCGGCATGGCCTTCGGCGCAGCGCGTGGGGCGTTGCTGGTGGTTGTGGCGGTCGGGCTGTTGAGTCTGGGGCCGGTACAGCAGGATTCGTGGTGGCAGGAGTCGGTACTCGTGCCAAAATTTCTATTGGTTGCAGACTGGTCTAAAAACCTCATTTTGGGGTGGAGCAGTCAGTGGCTGGCCAGCGGAATCAGCGTACCCGCTGATCTTCCGTTCAAGGAGCACCTCTTACCGGCCAAAACGCCTCAGTAAGTTGTGTTCAGTCAAGATTCATTAAGTAGGGGTTGCGTCGCATGTGTGGCATCGTCGGTATCGTCGGTAAGTCGAACGTCAATCAGGCGCTGTATGACGCGCTAACCGTCCTCCAGCACCGCGGCCAGGACGCTGCCGGTATTGTGACCAGCCACGACGGCCGGTTATTCCTGCGCAAGGACAATGGCCTGGTGCGTGACGTGTTCCACCAACGTCACATGCAGCGCCTCGTCGGGCACATGGGTATTGGTCATGTGCGTTACCCGACTGCCGGTAGCTCGACGTCGGCCGAAGCTCAACCGTTTTACGTCAACTCGCCTTATGGCATTACCCTGGCGCACAACGGTAACCTGACCAATGTTGAACAGCTGGCCAAGGAGATTTACGAATCTGACCTGCGCCACGTCAACACGAACTCCGACTCGGAAGTGCTGCTGAACGTGTTTGCGCACGAGCTGGCTCAGCGCGGCAAGCTGCAGCCGACCGAAGAGGACGTGTTCGCCGCTGTGACTGACGTGCACAACCGTTGCGTCGGTGGCTACGCGGTGGTGGCCATGATCACCGGTTATGGCATCGTCGGTTTCCGCGACCCACACGGCATTCGCCCGATCGTATTCGGCCAGCGTCACACTGACGAAGGTGTCGAGTACATGATCGCGTCCGAAAGCGTGTCCCTGGACGTGCTGGGCTTTACCCTGATCCGCGACCTTGCGCCAGGCGAAGCGGTGTACATCACCGAAGACGGCAAGCTGCACACCCGTCAGTGCGCAATTGCGCCGAAACTCACCCCGTGCATCTTCGAACACGTCTACCTGGCGCGTCCGGATTCGATCATCGACGGCGTCTCGGTGTACAAGGCGCGTCTGCGCATGGGCGAGAAGCTGGCCGAGAAGATCCTGCGCGAGCGTCCTGAGCACGATATCGACGTGGTGATTCCGATCCCAGACACCAGCCGTACCGCGGCGCTGGAGTTGGCCAACCACTTGGGCGTCAAGTTCCGCGAAGGCTTCGTCAAGAACCGCTACATCGGTCGCACCTTTATCATGCCGGGCCAGGCGGCGCGCAAGAAGTCGGTACGCCAGAAGCTCAACGCCATCGAACTGGAGTTCCGCGGCAAGAACGTGATGCTCGTGGACGATTCCATCGTACGCGGCACCACCTGCAAGCAGATCATCCAGATGGCCCGCGAAGCCGGTGCGAAGAACGTGTACTTCTGTTCCGCCGCACCTGCCGTGCGTTACCCCAACGTGTACGGTATCGATATGCCGAGCGCCCACGAACTGATCGCCCACAACCGGTCGACTCAGGATGTGGCTGACCTGATCGGTGCCGATTGGCTGATCTATCAGGACCTGCCGGACCTGATCGAAGCCGTGGGTGGTGGCAAGATCAAGATCGAGCAGTTCGACTGCGCCGTGTTCGATGGCAAGTACGTGACCGGCGATGTCGACGAGGCCTACCTGAACAAGATCGAGCAGGCGCGTAACGACTCGTCGAAGATCAAGACTCAGGCGGTCAGTGCGATCATCGACTTGTACAACAACTGAGTAAATTCCGGCCCTGAGGGGCCGGTTTTGTATCTTAAATAAAGCATTGAGTAAGGAGTCGCAGCATGAGTCAGGAATGGGATGCCGGTCGGTTGGACAGCGACCTCGATGGCGTAGCTTTCGATACCCTGGCTGTGCGCGCCGGCCAGCACCGTACCCCGGAAGGTGAGCACGGTGATCCGATGTTCTTCACCTCAAGCTATGTGTTCCGCACTGCTGCCGACGCCGCAGCGCGTTTCGCCGGTGAAGTGCCGGGCAATGTTTATTCGCGCTACACCAACCCGACCGTGCGTGCATTCGAGGAGCGTATCGCGGCCCTTGAAGGCGCTGAGCAGGCGGTGGCTACGGCAACCGGCATGGCTGCCATTCTGGCGGTAGTGATGAGCCTGTGCAGCGCTGGCGACCATGTGCTGGTGTCGCGTAGCGTGTTTGGTTCGACCATCAGCTTGTTCGAGAAGTACTTAAAGCGTTTTGGCGTCGAGGTGGATTACGTGCCTTTGGCGGACCTGTCCGGTTGGGATGCGGCAATTAAGGCCAACACTAAATTGCTGTTTGTCGAGTCACCGTCCAACCCGTTGGCTGAGTTGGTGGATATCGCCGCACTGTCCGAAGTGGCGCACGCCAAGGGGGCTTTGCTGGTGGTCGACAACTGCTTCTGCACGCCTGCGTTGCAGCAGCCGTTGAAGTTGGGTGCGGACATCGTCGTGCACTCGGCCACCAAGTTCATCGACGGCCAGGGCCGTTGCATGGGCGGTGTGGTTGCTGGCCGCAGCGAGCAGATGAAGGAAGTGGTGGGGTTCCTGCGCACCGCTGGCCCGACCTTGAGCCCGTTCAATGCCTGGATCTTCCTCAAAGGCCTGGAAACGCTCAGCCTGCGCATGAAGGCCCATTGCGCCAACGCCCAGGCCCTGGCCGAGTGGCTGGAGCAGCAGGACGGTATCGAAAAGGTCCACTACGCGGGCCTCAAGAGCCACCCGCAACACGCATTGGCCCAGCGCCAGCAGCGTGGTTTCGGTGCGGTCGTCAGCTTCGAAGTGAAGGGTGGCAAAGAGGGGGGCTGGCGCTTTATCGATGCGACACGCCTGATCTCCATCACCGCCAACCTGGGTGACAGCAAAACCACTATTACTCACCCAGGCACCACTTCCCACGGCCGCCTGACCCCGCAAGAGCGTGAAGCGGCGGGTATCCGTGACAGCCTGATTCGCATTGCGGTGGGCCTTGAAGACGTGGCTGACGTGCAGGCTGACCTGGCCCGCGGGCTGGCTGCCTTGTGATCGAGTGGTCCATGGACGCTGTGGCGACCGGTAACGGTCGAGTTGCACTGGTGACGGGCGCGGCGCGGGGCATTGGCCTCGGTATCACCGCGTGGCTGATCAGTGAAGGCTGGCAAGTGGTGCTGGCCGACCTGGATCGCGAGCGCGGTTCGAAGGTGTCCAAGGTGCTGGGTGACAACGCCTGGTTTATCACCATGGACGTGGCGGATGAGAAGCAAGTCGCCCAGGGCGTTGCTGAGGTGCTGGGGCAGTTCGGACGCCTGGATGCGTTGGTGTGCAACGCGGCGGTGGCCGACCCGCGCAATATCACCCTGGAAAGCCTCGACCTGGGTTACTGGAACCGCGTATTGGCGGTAAATCTCAGCGGGCCGATGCTGTTGGCCAAGCACTGTGCGCCTTACCTGCGTGCCCACGGTGGTGCCATCGTTAACCTGGCGTCGACCCGCGCGCGTCAGTCGGAGCCTGATACCGAGGCCTATGCGGCGAGCAAAGGCGGCCTGTTGGCCCTCACTCACGCCTTGGCCATGAGCCTTGGGCCTGAGGTGCGGGTGAATGCGGTCAGCCCGGGCTGGATCGATGCACGTGATCCTGCGGCGCGGCGTGCTGAGCCTTTGACCGATGTCGACCATGCCCAGCATCCGGCGGGCAGGGTAGGCACGGTCGAGGACGTGGCGGCGATGGTGGCGTGGTTGTTGTCGCGTCAGGCGGGCTTTGTCACCGGCCAGGAGTTTGTGGTGGACGGTGGCATGAGCAAGAAGATGATTTACAGCGAGTAGGGCGGGCAGCCGTCTTGAAGTCATTTTGTCTTTTTCAGAAAAACTTCAAGCAGGCTATTGACTTAGGTCCGCTATCTGCGTAAATTTCGCGGCCTCAACGAAGCAAAGGGTGATTAGCTCAGCTGGGAGAGCATCTGCCTTACAAGCAGAGGGTCGGCGGTTCGATCCCGTCATCACCCACCACTTCTTGAGAGTTTTACCTTAGGGTAAGACGCAACGTTAAAGGTTGCACCGACGCGCAGCGGTAGTTCAGTCGGTTAGAATACCGGCCTGTCACGCCGGGGGTCGCGGGTTCGAGTCCCGTCCGCTGCGCCATATTTTCCAGGTCCGATTTGTCGGGGCTGAGATTGAACAGCCAAGGCTGAACGATCAGATGTTATAAGACGGTTGAGGGTTTACGCTCAACCGGTCAAGCGATACGCAGCGGTAGTTCAGTCGGTTAGAATACCGGCCTGTCACGCCGGGGGTCGCGGGTTCGAGTCCCGTCCGCTGCGCCATATATGCCTCAAGGCCCACTGAACGCCTTGAAGCACAAAGAAGGCCTCTGGCTGACTTTGATCCGATAGCAAAGACCCTGGTCGAAAGACCGGGGTTTTTTGTGTCTGCGATTTGCTTCCAGATGTGCCGCGGTCAAATAATCTGGGGCGCGCGCAAGCCCGCCCCCGCAACTGAATGGGGTCAGAACCCCAACTTATCGCGCAACCCGTAATACCAGGCGCCCAGTGCCGCGAACGGCGTACGCAACAGTTGCCCGCCCGGGAACGGGTAGTGTGGCAGGTCAGCAAACGCATCAAAACGCTCCGCCTGGCCTCTCAGTGCCTCCGCCAGTACCTTGCCCGCCAGGTGCGTGTATGTCACGCCATGGCCGCTGCAGCCCTGTGAGTAGTAGATGTTGTCGCCCAGGCGGCCGACCTGCGGCAGGCGCGACAGGGTCAGCAGGAAGTTGCCGGTCCAGGCGTAATCGATTTTCACGTCCTTGAGTTGCGGGAAGGCCTTAAGCATCTTCGGGCGGATAATCGCCTCAATATTGGCCGGGTCGCGCGCGCCGTACACCACGCCGCCGCCGAAGATCAGGCGCTTGTCGCTGGTGAGGCGGTAGTAATCGAGGAGGTAGTTACAGTCTTCGACGCAGTAATCTTGCGGCAGCAATGTCCTGGCAAGTTCTTCACCCAGGGGCGCCGTAGTGATGACCTGTGTGCCGCATGGCATCGACTTGGCCGCCAGCTCGGGCACAAGGTTCCCCAGGTAGGCATTGCCCGCGACGATGATGAATTTAGCCCTGACCTTGCCTTCGGCGGTGTGCACCACCGGGTTGGCCCCGCGCTCAATGCGTACCGCGGCCGATTGCTCGTAGATCGTGCCGCCCAGCGACTCCACGGCTGCCGCTTCACCCAGTGCCAGATTGAGTGGATGAATGTGCCCTCCACTCATGTCCAGCAGACCACCGACATAATTGTCACAGGCCACGACCTCGCGGATACGGCGCTCGTCGAGCAGCTCTAGCTGCGTATGGCCGTAGCGCTCCCACAGACGTTTCTGCGACTCCAGATGGCCCATGTGCTTGCTATTGAGCGCGGCGAACACGCCGCCGTCTTTCAAATCGCATTGGATCTGATACTTGGCCACGCGCTCGCGAATGATCTTGCCGCCTTCGAACGCCATTTGCCCTAATAACTGCGCCTGCCTGGGGCCAACGCTGCGCTCGATTACATCAATATCACGGCTGTAGCTGTTGACGATCTGCCCGCCATTACGGCCCGACGCGCCAAACCCCACTTTGGCGGCTTCCAGCACGGTGACGCGAAAACCGTTTTCCAGCAAAAACAGTGCGCTGGAGAGGCCGGTGTAGCCAGCGCCAATCACGCACACGTCAGTTTCGACTTCACCTTGCAGTACTGGGCGAGGCGGAACCGCGTTAGCGGACGCCGCGTAATACGACTGGGGGTAGGGGGTGTTCGCCATCCTGGAACCTCTGTTTTATATTTTTTACGAGTGCTCAGATCCTACCTGAGTTGAAAATTGCCTGCCAGTCACCCGAAAAGTTCGAGTGCACCTGTCGAAAATAAATAATTCGCATATTCATAGGCTTAGCTGCAAAAAAGATGTTGACACCCCTCCACAATTCCGTAGAATGCCGCCTCACAGCAGGCACGTAGCTCAGTTGGTTAGAGCACCACCTTGACATGGTGGGGGTCGTTGGTTCGAGTCCAATCGCGCCTACCAAACAAAATCCGCTCTGCTGGGCGGTCTAGAAGGGCTCACCGAAAGGTGGGCCCTTTTTTGTTGCATGGAATTCAGTCGATAGATCGCCAAGCCGCTGTGCGGCTCACGTTGGAGGGCTGGTTTGGGTCAGCAGAACAGCGTAGCCACCGACAACAGGCAGATGATCTGAACAACCATCTGGCAGCGAATTTCGCCATTGGTTGTGGTCATACTCATGTGTCCGGCGTACATAATGGCTATCCTCTTCGTCGGCGGTCGTGCCGTCAGCGACGCGCAAGAACGCGCACGGCTTCATTGAGTATAGGTGTGGAACAGGATTCTTCACGGTCGAGCCGATCCGGTGCGATTGAGCACGCTTGCTCCAGCCCCTCAACACCGGCCTTGCGCCAAGCCATCAACATTCAAGGGGCGGTGCTCGACCCGCAGACACTCCTGATCAGCGGCTTTGTGCCTCATGCCTACGCATTCAAATCAGGACTGCTGGGCAGGATGCTGTGGCGTTGGGCACTGCGGCGTTGATGATTCGCGCGCAGATCTGCGCCGATTATGAAGCGCTGCTCAAGTCACAGTGGCTTGGGCATACTGGCGAGCGATTGAATTCAAACCAAGGAGTTTACGATGGAATGGGTGATGGAAGTGTCGTTCGACGTAACGGCGCAGGACCGTGAGGCCATCCTCAAGCCGCTGAGGGCGTATAACCTCAGCCATACCGGCGAAATGCCTTTCGAAACCGTAGGGATTTTACTGCGCGACCCTGCTTCACAAGAGGTGGTGGGTGGCCTTTACGGGAAGATTTCCTATGGCTGGCTGTTTGTAGAGCTTCTGAGCATCCCCGATCAGATGCGTACCCAAGGCACTGGTACACGTTTGATGCGCGCCGCTGAAGACCTGGCCCGCGAGCGGGGATGTGTTGGTATTTGGCTGGACACGTTTAGCTTCCAGGCGCCGGGTTTTTATCGAAAACTGGGCTTCAGTGAATTTGGTCATATTACCGACTACCCGATAGGGCATCAGCGGCACTTTTTCCAAAAACGCCTGGCTTGAATCTCCGCACGGCGCCAGATCAGCTGGCGCCAATCACCCACAAAATTTATTGGTTTGCAGCAACAATTTTTCTTGTTGGACACCTCCCGCCCCCAAGCAGCAAAGTTGCCGCCACTGACGCTCGACCTTCCAGGTCAACAATAAAAACCGCGCCGGGCTGCACGCTACTTTCATGCTGTGAACCTTATGTTCACATCCTGCTGTAATGGCGCCGCAGCGCGCATTCAAGGACCTCACCGTCATGCAAACTGTTGTGAACCTATGGCCGTTGATCGGCGTACTTGTCATCGTGGTTGGCTTCGTCTTGCGCTTCAATCCCCTGTTGGTGGTCACCGCCGCCGCCATCGCCACCGGGCTTGCTGCGCACTTTCCGTTGGAAAAAATCCTCGCCAGTATGGGTGAAGGTTTCCTTCAAACCCGTGCCCTGCAACTGATCCTGTTACTGCCGCTGGCGGTCATTGGCCTCCTTGAGCGCCATGGCCTGCGCTTGCATGCGCAGAACTGGATTGCGCGCTTTGAGCGCGCCACGGTCGGGCGTTTGTTGATCATCTACCTGTTCGTGCGCGAGTCCACGGCAGCCATGGGGCTGACCAGCCTGGGCGGGCACCCGCAAATGGTACGGCCGCTGCTGGCGCCGATGGCCGAAGGGGCGGCGGAAAAACGCTATGGCAAGCTGCCGGACAAACTGCGTCATAAAGTATTGGCCATGTGTGCGGCGACCGATAACGTCGGGCTGTTTTTCGGTGAGGACATCTTTGTCGCTTTTGGTGCGATTGCATTGATGCACACCTTCCTATTGGGCTCGGGCATTGATGTGGAGCCATTGCACATTGCGGTGTGGGGCATCCCGACAGCGATCTGTGCGTTTATCATCCATGCGATTCGCCTGCATCGCTTTGATCGAAGGCTTACCCGCGAGATGACACCCGTCGCCGCTCCAGTGGAGGCTGCGCGATGATCATCTCCATCCAATACCTATATTGGCTTGCCGGTATTCTGTTGTTGATCACCGCAGGCATGATCCTTTTTGACCGAACCCACCCAAAGCGTTGGTCCACCGCACTCTTTTGGCTGCTGTTTGCTATTCCGTTCCTGATAGGCGAACGCCTGCCGTCGGTGGTCATCGGTGTCGGTGTGGTGGTGATGGCACTGATTGCGGGCCTCGGAGGCGTCGGCCGTGGCAAGCATGCTGAACTGCATGACAAGGCGTCCCGCGCGAGTGCCGGTCGTCTAGGCCATAAGCTGTTTATCCCGGCGTTGGCCATTCCCCTGACTACTGTGATTGGCTCAGTACTGCTAAAACACACCGAAATCGGTGGCGTGCCGCTGCTGGACCCGAAAAACACCACCTTTGTATCGTTGGGTATCGGCTGCTTGATCGCCCTCGGCCTCGCATGTTGGCTGACCCGTGATACACCGGTGCAAGCCTTGCGCGAATCCCGCCGCCTGACCGAGGCCCTGGGCTGGGCCATGGTGCTGCCGCAGATGCTGGCAATGCTCGGTCTGTTGTTTAATGAAGCGGGTGTCGGTACGGCCGTCGCCCATGTCACCACCACCTACATCAACCTGGATTTCAAGTTGGTGGCGGTGATGGTCTATGTGCTGGGCATGGCCCTGTTCACCGTGATCATGGGTAACGGTTTTGCAGCTTTCCCGGTGATGACCGGCGGTGTCGGTGTACCGGTGCTGGTGGGCATTTATGGCGGTAACCCGGCGGTGATGGCGGCGATCGGGATGTTCTCCGGCTATTGCGGTACGTTGATGACGCCGATGGCTGCCAACTTCAATATCGTCCCGGCGGCACTGCTGGAGTTGCCGGACAAGAACGCGGTCATCAAGGCCCAACTGCCGACGGCGTTGATGATGTTGGTGGTCAATATTGTTCTGCTCTATCTGTTGATGTGAGGCCAAAATGCACACGGTGTTGCTGACGGGCTTCGAGCCCTTTGACCACGACCTGATCAACCCGTCTTGGGAGGCTGCACGCCAGTTAGATGGCGTGCAACTGGGCGACGAAGTACACATTGTCGCGCGTCGACTGCCCTGTGCGTTTGCCACGGCATGGGAATGCCTGGCCCAGTTGATCGCTGAACTGCGCCCGGTGATGGTGATCGCCACGGGGCTCGGGCCTGGGCGTAGTGATATCTCGATTGAGCGGGTGGCGATCAACGTGAACGATGCACGCATCCCCGACAACCTGGGCGAGCAACCTATCGACACGGCGGTGGTGGACGGTGGGCCCGCTGCGTACTTCAGCACGTTACCCATCAAGGCCATGGTCAATGCGGTGCGCGAGGCCGGGATTGCGGCGTCGGTCTCGCAGACGGCGGGCACGTTCGTGTGTAATCAGGTGTTTTACCTGCTGCAGCACGCGCTCGCCGGTACGGCTATACGCAGTGGTTTTATCCACGTGCCGCCCAGCAAGCCGGAACAAGTCGCTACTTCGGTGCAGTCGTGGATGGCAATGCAGACGTTGGTTGAAGGGCTACGGGTTGCGGTACAAGCGGCCTGGGATACGCAGGTGGATATCGCGCAAACCGGTGGGCAGGTCAGCTGACCTGCCGAATTCTGGTCGAGCCTTTCAGGCTTCCCGCCTCGGGAAAAACAACTCAAAACACGTCACCCCCGCCTCACTGGTGACACTGTAACGACCGCTATGCAACTGCATAATGGTCGCAACAATCGATAGCCCTAGCCCGTTTGACTGGCTCGAACGTTCCCGTGACGCGTCTACCCGATAGAACCGCTCAAACAGCCTGGGCAGGTGCTCGGCGGGGATGGTTTCACCGCGGTTGCTAACGCTTAGGCTGATGCCTTCTGCATCGGGCGTTGCTTGAATCAGGAGCTCCGAACTCGGCGCGCCGTACTTGATGGCGTTGGCACACAGATTTGCCAGCGCCCGGCGCAGCAGCATCGGCTCGGCCCAGATCACGCCTGCGCCCTGCGCGAGAATGCTGATCTCCACATCGTTCGCCAACCCTTCGAAGTAGTCAGCCATACGCTCCACTTCATCCGCCGCACTCAGCTCCTGGCGCTGGCGCAAAGCGCTGGCCGGGTCGGTGCGGGCGAGGAACAACATGTTGTCGAGCATTCTTGCCAGGCGTTCGAGCTCTTCAACATTGGAGGCGAGCAACTGCTGGTAGCTTTCGATGCTGCGGTTTTGTTGCAAGGCAACCTGGGTTTCGCCCAGCAGGTTGTTGATCGGCGTGCGCAGTTCGTGAGCCATGTCGGTGGACACCTGGCCCAGTTGCACAAAGCCCTTGGCCAGCCGTTCTAGCATGGTGTTGAACGAGTCGATCATCGGCAACAGCTCTTTCGGCGTACCGTGGCTGCTGAGGCGTTCAGCCAGGTTGCCAATGCCGATGCCTTGGGCGTGCTTAGCCAGGCGTCGCAACGGCAGCAGCCCACGGTCCACCAGCAGGTAGCCGACCAAGGCGAGAATGATCGACGCGATGCAGGCCAGCACAAACACACTGAAACGATAGCTGGCTAGCATGGCTGTGCGCTCGGTCATCAAACGCCCGGTGGTGACTTGCAGGCTGCCCAGGTCGCCGGAGTCGATGGAGGCTGCCACGGTGGCGAAGGGCACGCCGTTCAGCCCAGGTAAATGGTGCACATCAGAGAAGCCCAGCGCGTGGTCTTTCGGCACGGGCGTGACGCTCGGTATTTCAATGTTGCCTGGGTTGATCAGCAGCAATGGCTTCTGCCCTGGGGCGGCGATGCTCAGCACCGACTCGCTGTTGCCCAGCATGTTCTGGAACAGCTGGGGCTTGGTCTTGATCAGGTCGAGCGTGTTGCTGTCGTTGAGCAAGTTGCGCAATTGATCGGCGCGATAGATCAGTGCGCCATCGTCACGCTTGATCAGTTCGCGCTCAAGTTCGTGGTACAGCGCTACACCCAGCGTGGCCAGCAGGGCGAAGGCGAGCAAGGCGAAGATCAGCGCCAGGCGCAGGGTCAGTGAGTAATGTCGGCGATTGTTCATGGCTGGGTATCGAAGCGGTAGCCAATGCCGCGCACGCTATGGATCAGCTTGAGCTGGAACGGGTCGTCGATCTTCAGGCGCAGGCGCCGTACGGCGACGTCGACTACATTGGTGTCGCTGTCGAAGTTCATGTCCCAAACCCGCGAGGCGATCATCGAGCGTGACAACACTTGATCCTGATGGGTAGCGAACAGATGCAGCAGGGCGAATTCTTTATTGGTCAGGGTAATGCGTGTACCGGCGCGCGTGACACGGCGTTTGAGCACGTCTATTTGCAGGTCGGCCACGTGCAGCTGTTCTTCTTCGCGGCTCGGGCCGCGGCGTGTCAGGGTGCGCAAGCGCGCGACCAGTTCGGCGAAGGAGAACGGTTTGATCAGGTAATCATCGGCGCCCAATTCCAGGCCCTTGATGCGGTCGGCGATGTCGTCGCGAGCGGTGAGGAACAACACCGGCGTGTCGGCTTCTTTGCGCAGGCGGCGCAGTACTTCCCAGCCGTCCATTTTCGGCATCATCACATCCAGCACAATGACGTCGAAGGGCGTTTCCAGCGCCTGGTGCAAGCCGTCCACGCCATCCCGGGCGAGGCTCACGGAGTAACCCAGTTCCTGCAGGCCGTTGAGCAGATAATTACCAGCCTTGGGTTCATCTTCGACTACGAGGATATTCATGGGAAGTGCTCTGGCTCTGTGCGTGGCGCAAGTGTAGCCGGATCAATTGTCACTGGCGCAACCAGTGCCCTGCACCTGGTAGTCCAGCACATGTTCGCGGCCTTGATGGTCGAGGTAGTCAAGGCGGGCCGGAACGACGCCGCACTGGCCGTAGGTGTCGGTGGTCGACAGGACTTTGTCGACATCCAGGTGCACGAAGAAACCGGTCTTGTCGTGGATCACGTTTGTGGCAGGCGTGGTATCGGCGGCAAACACGGAGCCGGTGGCAAGTAAAGCGGCAAAACCTAAGATAAACAGTTTCATGGCAGTAGCTCTCTTTAAAGGTTGGCTGCCGAGTCTTGGCAGCGGGTTCACAGTAACCAGGCGCCCCAAACAGCCAGCCAACAGGATCATGACAAGTTCTTAATGAGTGACTTAAGGCTGGCGACCGGACGCTTCGAGGATCAGGTCAGTGACTTCCTTGGCGTGGGACGCTGGCGAAAAGTAGCTCGACGTCATCTGCGGCCGGGGTCAGCGGGTTTTGTATGGCGGTGACTGGCGACTCCACTGTATGAAGTGAGGGTGCTAACAAGACTTACAGCTTGATTACAAGGTTGTAATGCAAGAGCGTGGGTGTCCGCGCGCAGCGTTTACAAGTGTGAGGGGGATCCGTAGATTGCATCGGGGTCAGCATTAACTAACGATTAAAGGAAAGCCAAGCATTGTCCATCCCAGGTCCAGCCGTATTTACTCAACGCTTCCGCGCCTTTCTATTCGATATGGATGGGACTTTGCTCAACTCCATCGCAGCCGCCGAGCGGGTGTGGAGTCTCTGGGCTGAACGCCACGGCCTCGATGTGGCGGCCTTCCTGAGCACCATTCATGGTGCGCGCGCCATCGACACCATCACCCGGCAAGCACTCCCCGACGTTGACCCGGAGGTTGAAGCGCAGTGGATTACCGACGCTGAGTTGAATGATGTCGAAGGTGTTGTTGCGATTCCCGGTGCCATTGAGTTTTTAAACCGGTTGCCAGGCGATCAATGGGCGTTAGTGACTTCTGCTCCCAAGGCGCTGGCGCTGCGTCGGTTGCAAGCAGCAGGTATTTCGCCGCCGGCGGTGCTGGTCACCGCCGAGGATGTCGCCAATGGAAAGCCGAACCCTGCCTGTTATGTACTTGGGGCGCAGCGTCTAGGTGTATCCGTGCAAGACTGCCTGGTGTTCGAGGATGCGACGGTAGGGATTCGAGCGGGGGAGGCGGCGGGTGCCGCTGTGGTAGTTGTGACCTCGACGCACTTGACGCCCATGGTGACGGCACATGCTTGTATTGACGGGTATGAGCAGTTGAGCGTCCAGCACGATGGTGACGGCTTGCTGCGCTTGCAGAACCTGGCGTGACATCGCCATTTCCCGGAGCATCTCATTGGCAAGCCGACCAATCGCTTCGGCGCCGCGATGGTGGGCCGTACGATGCCGGGAGTCGCGAAGTGGACGGTTTCCGAACCCCTTAGAATGCCTGAAAGGGTGCTGTCAGCGTGCAACCATCTGATAGCTTGTTACCGGCCATCAGCCTGCGGTTTTCGGCGGGGCCGGTGACTGGCTCGTTGGCACATTTTGCGTTGAATAGTCACCTGTATCGGCTTCAGGCAGAACATAAACAGGTAACCGCACAGGAGTAACACCAAGTCCAGCCAAGAAGGGGCATTGATGGCATCTGCGCCTTCAACTTCGTACCTCAGGCCATATTCCGCTGCTGCAAAGGCTAGTCCGATCAGCAGAGCGATCATCCAGGAATGGGTGACAAAGTGTTGCATCGAGGTGCGCCTCATCGACGTACTCCTGAGTGCGCTTGGATGTCAGCAGAAGGGGGCAGGGGGGTTGGCTGCGCCGCACGAGACAAGTTCCAAGTGTAAAGATAGTTTCATCTCGCACTGAAGATGAGGGAGGGCGGCTATGGACGGAAAAACGCGAGCAGCCCAAAGGGTCTTCGCCAGCCGTTACAGTGAACGAAAGGGCTGGCTACTGAGGGCGGTTCAAGGCGTCTGGTTTTTGTCCGGAGCAGTCAGGCCGGCCTGGATGCGCTGGTAAATCTCCTCGCGATGCACGGCAACGTCCTTAGGTGCGTTGATGCCGATTCGTACTTGCTGGCCGCTAACGCCCAGGATGGTGATCGTAATGTCATCACCGATGTTTATGCTTTCACCGACTTTGCGGGTGAGTATAAGCATGGACTTCTCCTTGATTACTTTTAAGGACACATGTTTCAGACAGGGCAGGTGTCGGATGTGTGTAGCTTACTGCTAAGCGCTTCCCTGTGACTGCCTCTTTTAGGACGCATAGAGGCGACATTAATTCCCATGGCGGCATCATACAGGTCTGCGATACATCATTCGCATTGTTTAAGCCAACGTTTATGACGGCCAGAATAGACAGTGAATGATAAAGTTGCCTCTTTATCCTTTAAGGAGCAGGGCTGTGCGTAAAGTAGCGATGGCAATGGCGGTGTTGGCATTGGCCGGTTGCGGTGAAGGCAAATCTGTCGAAGCGCCCAAGGCCAAGCCTGCCGTGGCCGAAAGCCAGGCGCAAACCGGTGCGATTGCCGCTCAGGAATGGGACGTGTGGGTTGGGCCGCCGGATCACAAGCTGCAGGCGATCACCGACCTGACCGCCTGGTTGCTGGAGCATGGTTTCAATTTTTACATTGTGAAGGAAGACGGCAAGGACCAGGTATTGCTGGGGCCGTTCGCCAGCAAGGCCGAAGCCGAAGCCAAGCAGACGTTATTGACTGAAAAGCTGGCACGCGCCAAGAAAAACGACACGGAATCGCAGGTCATCGAGCATAAGACTGCGCAGTAACCGGCAGGTTGGGCGGGAGTCCCGCCCACCTTCAGCCGCAGGCCTTCAGATTCACCGGGCCAACGAATTCGTTACCATGCCCCATCACACACGCTACGGTCTGGTTGCGCTGGCGCTCCCAGGCTTGTACCGGGTAGGTCTTGTTCCAGGCTTCATACAATTGGCGGTCCTGTTTTGACAAGCGCAGGCCGTATTGTTTGCTCATGTAGAAATACGTCCGGGCGATCATCCCGCGAATCGACGGGCGCGGCATGACCTTCTTGGCCTTGAAATCCACTTGAGTCAGGCATGAGCCGTACTGCCCACGTTGAACCGGCAACCACCCAAAGCTGAAGTTATTACGGTCGCCATTGACCTCGCCGATGCTCGGCACCAGGTTATGCAAATCCGCTTCGGCGCGCTTGAACACTTTATCGTGGCGTGTACAGTTTTTGCGTCCGCCGGTCTGCCAGCATTGGCGCTGATGCCCGATCTGCCAGGCAGGAACAATGTGTTCCCATTCGATGCGTGCGGCACGATTGGCATTTTTGCGTGGGATGTAACCGCAGGCTTTCAAGTTCACCCGGTTCCCGGTGTATTTGCAGCCGCAGTAAAACTCCGTGGATTGGGGAGCGTATAGCGTCCAGGCGACTTTCTTGGCTTCGCTGAGGGTTCGAGGCGCTTGGGCGTGGGCGGTAATGGTAAAAAACAGACAAAGCAAAGCAGTAAAGCGAGCACTCATTGACTCATTCTTCCTTCGGTACAACCCAGAAAATTTGCACGCCGCCGTCGTCCCGATAGGCGAGGGTGACGTTATCGTTTTCCGCAATTTCTTCCAGTAAGCGCGCCCATTCTTCCTCCGGCTCTTCCGGCAAACGGAAGATCAAGGCTGCCTTGGCTTTCTGGGCGTTAGTTGAATTGATGATTTTTTGCACGCGAACGGCCAGGCGTTGGTAGGCGTCAGGTGGAGTTGGCGCTGCGGAAGAAGACTTTGCCACGGAGCATTCCTTAGTTTGCTGTATGTGTATACAGTATTTGACTGTAAGCAATTTCGCAACTGCTTAAAGCTCAAAGGCAGGCATGTGACGGCGATTTCGCGGGCTTGGTATTAGCGAGGGTGTTGTAGCGAGGGGTCTTGAAACGAAGGAGAGGCGGGTTAACCCGTCTCTCCTAGGGTGTTACCGGGGATTAATACTCCCAGAACATCCGTTGCAGCTCTTTGCTGTCCTGAGTCTTGGTCAGAGCAACCATCGCCAGGATCCGCGCTTTCTGCGGATTCAGGTCATGGGCAGCCACCCAATCGTACTTGTCATCAGGCTGTTCAGCATTACGCAGCACGAAACCGCCAGCATTCACGTGGGAAGAACGAATGATCTGCACGCCTTGCTTGCGCAGTTCCTGCAGGGCAGGCACAACCTTTGAAGACACCGAACCGTTGCCGGTACCGGCATGGATGATGGCTTTGGCGCCGGCTTGGGCCAGGGCCTTAACGGCGGTGTCGCTCACGTTGCCGTAACCGTAGGCGATTTCCACATCCGGCAGGCTCTTGATGGTCTTGATGTCGAATTCCGAATCCATGGTGTGGCGCTTGGCAGGCAGGCGGAACCAGTAGGATTTACCTTCAACCACCATGCCCAGCGGGCCCCATGGGCTCTTGAACGCCTCGGTCTTGATGTTGATCATCTTGCTGACGTCGCGACCCGATTGGATCTCGTCGTTCATGGTCACCAGCACGCCCTTGCCGCGTGCATCTTTGCTGCCGGCCACGGCCACGGCATTGTACAGGTTGAGCATGCCGTCCGCTGACATGGCGGTGCCTGGACGCATAGAGCCGACCACCACGATTGGCTTGTCGGTTTTTTCCACCAGGTTCAGGAAGTAAGCCGTTTCTTCCAGAGTGTCGGTGCCGTGGGTGATCACGATGCCGTCCACGTCCTTGCTGTCGGCCAGTTCGGCAACACGGCGACCCAGTTGCAGCAGGTTTTCGTTGTTGATGCTTTCGGAAGCAATTTGCATCACTTGCTCGCCGCGCACATTGGCGATCTGGGCAAGCTCAGGAACACCTGCAATCAATTGCTCGATGCCGACTTTGGCCGCCTGGTAGGTGGCGCTGTTGGCAGCGCTGGCGCCAGCACCGGCAATGGTGCCGCCGGTGGCGAGAATCACCACGTTGGACAGTTTGGTCTTGGTTTCAACGTCCTTTGCCTGGGCGGCAACGGGGAACAGCAGCAGGAGGGCGAGGGCGCCCGGAACAAAGGTCTTCAGTGCAGATTTCATTATTTTTCTCTCTGGTTTTTGATGAGTGCGGTAGCAGGTTCATCTAGAACACCCGGGCGGTTCTGAACGCCGCGAGGTGCTGAGAAAGAGCAGGATTTGTACCAAGCTGATTGTGTCTTCGGTTATAAATTAACGTGTTGATTTAAAACAACTTATGCTGATTTTTAAGATTGCTTGTCAGGCTTTTTGTCCGGCTTTCCGAACGGCGAGGCCGTATCGCGTTCGGTTGTCCGAAAACGATGATGAATTATCGATGAGATGTGTACGGCAAGGTGTCACTGCCTGTCGTTTTAGAGAGCGACAGGCGCAGAGCGATGGTTAACCTCATCATCGGTATGGCGTAAAGGCAGGGGTCACAGGGCCCGGATGAAAGACGTACTTCCCCCGTTGACAAATCTCGACAAGGTTCTCATAGTTTGGATAACGCAAACGTTTGCGAGATGTTTCACGGTGCAAGCGTTGCTCACAATAATCATAAGATCGGAGTGAACCCATGAAGCTGCCATTTGCTGGACGTCTTCTTGCTGTCGCTGTGCTTGCTGCCGCATCCGCTGCTCTACCTCTTTCCTCTGCTTTTGCTGATGACGCCGCCGCCAAACCCAAGGTCGGCCTGGTGATGAAATCCCTCGCCAATGAATTCTTTGTCACTATGCAAGAGGGCGCAAAGTCTTATCAGAAAGAACACGCCGCCGACTTTGACATGATCACCAACGGTATCAAGAACGAAACAGATACCAGTGCGCAGATCGATATCGTCAACCAGATGATTCTTGCCAAAGTCAACGCCATCGTCATTGCCCCTGCCGACTCCAAGGCACTGGTTACTGTGCTGAAGAAAGCCTCCGATGCCGGCATCAAGGTCGTCAACATCGACAACCGTCTGGATCCGGACGTACTGAAAAGCAAACACCTCGACATCCCATTCGTAGGCCCGGACAACCGCAAAGGCTCCAAGCTTGTGGGTGACTACCTGGCCAAGCAACTGGCTGCGGGCGACAAAGTCGGCATCATCGAAGGTGTACCGACCACCACCAACGCCCAGCAGCGCACCGCAGGCTACAAAGACGCGATGGATGCGGCGGGCATGAAAATCGTCTCCACCCAATCGGGCAACTGGGAAATTGACCAGGGCCAGAAAGTTGCCTCCGCCATGTTGAGCGAGTACCCGGACCTTAAGGCGCTGTTGGCCGGTAACGACAACATGGCGCTGGGCGCTGTCTCCGCCGTACGTGCGGCAGGCAAGGCTGGCAAAGTACTGGTTGTGGGCTACGACAACATCGAAGCCATCAGGCCGATGCTGCAGGACGGCCGCGTCTTGGCGACCGCCGACCAGGCTGCTGCCCAGCAAGCGGTGTTCGGTATCCAGAACGCGCTCAAGTTGGTCAAAGGTGAGAAGGTTGATGCCAAAGACGGCGTGATCGAAACCCCGGTCGAACTCGTCCTCAAGAAGTAATCCTGGCAGTACCCAACAGCGTCCGCTCGTCCTGAGCGGGCGCCTGGAGATTTTCTTATGTCATCTTCCGCCCCGAACGCTGTCCTCTCGGTCAGCGGTATCGGCAAGACCTATGCCCAACCGGTTCTGTCCGACATCACCCTGACGCTCAATCGCGGGGAAGTGCTGGCGCTGACCGGTGAGAACGGCGCAGGTAAAAGTACGCTGTCGAAAATTATCGGCGGGCTGGTCACGCCGACCACCGGGCACATGCAGTTCAACGGTCAGGATTACCGCCCCGTCAGCCGCACCCAGGCCGAAGAGCTGGGTGTTCGCATGGTCATGCAGGAACTCAACCTGCTGCCGACGCTGACCGTGGCTGAAAACCTGTTCTTGGATAACCTGCCCAGCAAATGCGGCTGGATCAGCCGCAAACAACTGCGCAACGCCGCGATCGAAGCCATGGCCCACGTCGGCCTGGATGCGATCGACCCGGACACCTTGGTTGGCACCTTGGGCATTGGCCATCAACAAATGGTTGAAATCGCCCGCAACCTGATCGGCGACTGCCATGTGCTGATCCTCGACGAGCCCACGGCCATGCTCACCGCCCGTGAAGTCGAGATGCTGTTTGAACAAATCACCCGCCTGCAGGCTCGGGGCGTGGCGATCATTTATATTTCACACCGGCTCGAAGAGCTGGCCCGTGTCGCCCAGCGCATTGCGGTATTGCGTGACGGCAAGCTGGTCTGCGTCGAGCCGATGGCCAACTACAACAGTGAGCAACTGGTCACCTTGATGGTCGGCCGCGAGCTGGGTGAAAAAATCGACCTTGGCCCGCGCACCATCGGCGCCCCCGCCTTGACCGTAAAAGGGCTGACCCGCTCTGACAAAGTCCGCGATGTGTCCTTTGAAGTGCGCGCCGGTGAGATCTACGGTATCTCGGGCCTGATCGGCGCTGGCCGTACCGAACTGTTGCGCCTGATCTTCGGCGCCGACCTGGCGGACAGTGGCACCGTCGCCCTGGGCTCGCCGGCCAAGGTGGTAAGCATTCGTTCCCCGGTCGATGCGGTCGGTCATGGCATCGCCCTGATTACCGAAGATCGCAAGGGCGAAGGCCTGCTGCTGACTCAGTCGATCAGCGCCAATATTGCTTTGGGCAACATGCCGGAGATCTCCGGTGGTGGTGTGTTAAATAGCCGCGACGAAACCGCCTTGGCCAAGCGCCAGATCGATGCCATGCGCATCCGCAGTTCTAGCCCGGCACAGTTGGTGTCCGAGCTGTCGGGCGGCAACCAACAGAAAGTCGTGATTGGCCGTTGGCTGGAGCGCGACTGTGCAGTGATGCTCTTTGATGAGCCGACCCGCGGCATCGACGTCGGTGCCAAGTTCGACATTTATGCGTTGCTCGGCGAATTGACTCGCCAGGGCAAAGCGCTGGTGGTGGTGTCCAGCGATCTGCGTGAGCTGATGCTGATCTGCGACCGCATCGGCGTACTGTCCGCCGGGCGCTTGATAGAGACCTTCGAGCGCGACAGCTGGACCCAGGACGAATTGCTTGCCGCCGCCTTTGCCGGCTACCAAAAACGTGACGCGCTGCTGAATGACGCAGTGCTTAGGGATACCCCATGAAAACCACAAAATCCCCCGGTAAAACCGGCGGTAACTTCTACGGCCTGGGTACTTATCTCGGGCTGGCGGGTGCCTTGCTGGCGATGATTGCGCTGTTCTCGGTGTTGAGCGATCACTTCCTGTCCTATGACACCTTCAGCACCCTGGCCAACCAGATCCCGGACCTGATGGTGCTCGCGGTGGGCATGACCTTTATCCTGATCATCGGCGGCATCGACCTGTCGGTAGGCTCGGTGCTGGCATTGGCCGCGTCGGCGGTCAGCGTGGCGATTCTCGGCTGGGGGTGGAGCGTTCTGCCGGCAGCGCTGCTCGGCATGGGCTGCGCCGCATTGGCTGGCACCATCACCGGTTCGATCACCGTGGCCTGGCGCATTCCTTCGTTTATCGTATCCCTTGGTGTGCTGGAAATGGCGCGTGGTGTGGCCTATCAGATGACCGGCTCGCGCACCGCCTATATCGGTGACTCGTATGCCTGGCTGTCGAACCCGGTTGCCTTTGGCATTTCACCGTCGTTTATCATCGCCCTGGTGGTGATCATCGTCGCTCAGTTGGTGTTGACGCGTACGGTGTTTGGTCGCTACCTGATCGGCATTGGCACCAACGAAGAAGCTGTGCGCCTGGCCGGGATCAATCCAAAACCCTACAAAATTCTGGTGTTCAGTCTGATGGGGCTGTTGGCCGGTGTGGCGGCGCTGTTCCAGATCTCGCGCTTGGAAGCGGCGGACCCGAATGCCGGCTCTGGCCTGGAGCTTCAAGTGATCGCGGCCGTGGTGATCGGTGGCACGAGCCTGATGGGTGGGCGCGGCTCGGTCATCAGTACCTTCTTCGGTGTGTTGATTATTTCGGTATTGGCCGCAGGTCTAGCGCAAATCGGTGCTACGGAGCCCACCAAACGCATCATTACCGGTGCTGTGATCGTGATTGCCGTGGTCCTCGACACCTACCGCAGCCAGCGCGCCAGTAGGCGGGGCTAAATCATGGCAACGATCAAGGATGTGGCAGCGCTGGCAGGTATTTCCTATACCACTGTGTCACATGTGGTGAACAAGACACGGCCCGTCAGCGAGCCCGTGCGAATCAAGGTTGAAGCGGCAATCAAGCAGCTCGACTACGTGCCAAGTGCGGTCGCGCGTTCGCTCAAGGCCAAGACCACTGCCACCATTGGCCTGCTGGTGCCCAACAGCCTCAACCCGTATTTTGCGGAATTGGCTCGGGGGATCGAGGATTATTGCGAGCGAAATGGCTATTGCGTGATCCTCTGCAACTCCGACGACAACGCTGAAAAGCAGCGCAGCTACTTGCGCGTATTGCTGGAAAAGCGCATCGACGGCTTGATCGTGACCTCTGTGGGCGGCGACGACAGTGGCCTTGCTGCTGGCTTGAGCGCGGTACGTACGCCGATGGTGATTGTCGACCGTGCGCTGGACGGCATTGATGTCGACCTGGTGCGCATCGATCATGAGGAGGGCGCCTACCTGGCGACCCGGCACTTGCTTGAACTCGGTCATCGAGATATCGCCTGCATTGGCGGCCCGGGCCATACCCGCGTGGCGCAAATGCGTCTAGCGGGATACCACCGCGCGCTGCGTGAGGCGGGCGTGGAGGTGGTGGCCAATCGCACCCAGGAAAGTGACTTCACCACCATTGGCGGTTACGCCGCAGCGGTGCAATTGTTGTCGGAAAGCCCGCCCAGCGCGATTTTCGCCAGCAACGACATGATTGGTTTTGGTGTGTTACGTGCTGCGGCAGAACGCAATATCCGCGTGCCCGGCGAGCTGTCGGTGATCGGTTTCGATGATATTCAAATGGGCCGTTACGTGTACCCGGCGTTGACCACGGTCGGGCAGTCGATCGTGCAATTGGGCGAGACGGCAGCCGAGCTTTTACTGCGACGAATTGCAACACCCCAACTGCCGATCGATCAGCGCATCGTGACGCCGAGTATTGTTTTGCGTGAGTCGACGGCGCCGTTTGCTGGTGTGTTCGCCCAATACCGCTGAACCGAATTGATGAGTACTGATGTATGCCCGCAAAAGTAGTGGTAATAGGCAGCTTGAACATGGACCTGGTCACCCGCGCCAGTCGCTTGCCGCGCGCCGGTGAAACCCTGATCGGCCAGACATTTTCCACCGTCCCTGGCGGTAAAGGCGCTAACCAGGCCGTGGCTTCGGCGCGTCTTGGCGCGGATGTAGCGATGATCGGTTGCGTCGGCACTGACGCCTACGGCACTCAGTTGCGCGATGCGCTGCTGGTGGAAGGCGTCGATTGCCAGGCGGTGAGCACGGTGGAAGGTTCCAGTGGCGTGGCATTGATTGTGGTGGATGACAGTAGCCAGAACGCGATTGTGATCGTGGCTGGCAGCAACGGTGAGCTGACGCCTGCCTCGTTGCAGGCAGCTGACGCGGTGCTACAGGCCGCCGATGTCATCGTCTGCCAGCTTGAATCACCGATGGGGACCGTAGGCCATGCCCTCATGCGCGGTCGTGAGCTGGGCAAAACGGTGATCCTGAACCCCGCGCCAGCTAGTGGCCCCTTGCCGGCTGGGTGGTATGCCTCGATCGACTATCTGATTCCCAACGAAAGCGAAGCCACCGCATTGAGTGGCGTGACTGTCGACTCCCTGGACAGTGCCAAGATTGCGGCGACGCAGTTGATCAAGGCGGGCGCAGGCAAAGTCATTATCACCCTCGGTGCCCAGGGTGCGTTGTTTGCCGATGGCCATGGCTTTGAGCACCTCGTGGCGCCCCAGGTCAAGGCGGTGGATACCACGGCTGCCGGCGACACCTTTGTCGGTGGCTTTGCCGCAGCGCTCGCCAATGGCAAAAGCGAAGCCGAGGCCATTCGCTTTGGACAGCTCGCTGCTGCGTTGTCCGTGACTCGCGCCGGTGCGCAACCCTCTATTCCTACGCTGCACGACGTTCAAGGTTTTGTGCCCTCATGAAAAAGACACCTCTGCTCAACATTGCTTTGTCGCGCGTGATCGCATCCCTGGGTCATGGCGACATTTTGGTGATTGGCGACGCTGGCCTGCCCGTGCCACCGGGCGTCGAGTTGATTGACCTGGCTCTGACCCAGGGCATTCCTGATTTCATCAGTACCCTGCGCATCGTGCTGAGCGAAATGCAGGTCGAAAGCCACGTGTTGGCCGAGGAAATCCTGCTCAAGCAACCGCCTGCGCTCACTGAGCTCAACAGCTTGACCGAACAGGCTGCCCTCGGCGAGCGCCGCCTGGTCAGCCATGAAGAATTCAAGCAAATGAGCCGCAAGGCCCGCGCCGTGGTGCGTACTGGCGAGTGCCAGCCTTATTGCAATATCGCGCTGGTCTCCGGCGTAACCTTCTAGAGTTCCCCTACGACAAGGAGTGTTTCATGCAACGTGGTCTTCCAACCCTGAAAAAACTGTTTCGGAGTGTCCTACTTTTGTCCGCGCTCACAGCAGCCAGCGCCCACGCGGCGGAAAAAATCGACCTGATCATCGACACCGACCCGGGTGCCGATGATGTGGTGGCCTTGCTGTTTGCAATGGCCTCCCCCCAAGAACTGAATATTCGTGCACTGACCACCGTCGCCGGTAACGTGCGCCTCGACAAAACCTCTCGCAACGCGCGCCTGGCTCGCGAGTGGGCGGGGCGCGAGGACATTCCGGTGTATGCCGGCTCGCCAAAGCCGCTGCTGCGCACGCCGATCTATGCCGAGAATATTCACGGTAAGGAAGGTATCTCCGGCGTTACCGTGCACGAGCCGAAAAAAGGCCTGGCCGAAGGTAATGCCGTTGACTACTTGATCAAGACCCTCAGCACTGCCAAGCCCCATAGCATCACTATCGCCATGCTTGGGCCGCAGACCAACCTGGCCTTGGCGCTGACACAGGCTCCGCAAATCACCCAGGGCATCAAGGAAGTGGTGGTGATGGGCGGAGCGCACTTCAACGGCGGCAACATCACGCCGGTGGCTGAGTTCAACCTGTTTGCAGACCCGATGGCTGCCGAAATCGTGCTCAAGAGTGGCGTCAAGTTGACCTACCTGCCACTGGATGTGACCCACAAGGTGCTGACCAGTGATGCGCGCTTGAAGCAGATCGCCGACATTAAAAACAACGCCAGCAAAGTTGTCGGCGATATTCTCAACGAGTACGTCAAAGGCGATATGGAACACTACGGCATTCCTGGCGGGCCGGTGCACGACGCCACCGTTATTGCCTACCTGCTCAAGCCTGAGCTGTTTAGCGGCCGTGAAGTTAATGTGGTGGTGGACAGCCGTGAAGGTCCGACCTTCGGCCAGACCATCGTCGATTGGTACGACGGCCTGAAACAACCGAAGAACGCGTTCTGGGTTGAAAACGGCGATGCCCAAGGTTTCTTCGATCTGCTGACCGAGCGCCTGGCACGTCTGAAGTAATGAGTTCTCCGGTCGGCCTTCGCTGGCCGGTTCTTATTCGCGCTCGGGGTTGTGAGCGCCCATGTGATCGGCCGGGTATTTCTCGAATATCTGGCCGATGAACGCTTGGGCGGCCTGAGTGCCGAGCTCTTTGACCAGCAGATCTATGCCAATGATTGCCAACTCCTCCGGGCTTCCGGGGCTGTAGGAGCTTTGTCCTTGGGGCCACTTGGCTTTGATATCGGCTTGGAGGGTAACAGTGGTCATGGGTGTCTCGCGGGGTTGAAAATACTGGGCAGTGCGCTAAAACGCGGTTCTCACCGGGGCAGTTAACCATTTTTGGATCGTGTTTGGCACTGCTACTTAGGCATGAGGTGCTTCGGAATGAGGCAGACGCTGTGCGACACTGTGTTCCTATTCAATTGCCGGGGAACACCAGGTGCAAATCGATTTGAACAACCCCGATAACCTGACGCTGGAGGCTGTTCGTGAGCTGCTCGCCAGTGCCAGCGACGACGAACACACCCAGTTGCGGGTGACTAAGGCCGGAATCGCCTATATTTCTTCCGGGAAGGCCGTAGGCGGTGTCGATATTGACGGCCTGTTGTTTCGTCTGGAGACCTGGGCCAAAGGTTCGGGCTACGTCGGTAACGTCGCGGCCAGCGATGAAGTCTGGGTCATGCAGATTTTCAACGCGCTTAAGCAAAACTGGCCAACCCCACCGTTTGACTACATCGACATCTACTGACTGCATTCATATCTAGTGACGATTGACAGGGCGAATGCTTGTCCTGAGTCAGGCAGACTTGCCTGAGGCGATTTACGTCTTGAAACCAATCCGCCGGATCGCTGTCGCACGATCTCTGTCCAATTTTTATCATAGGAGGCTTCATGCCTTGGAAGCTCGCATCATTCGGTACTTTGTTGGCGGCACTCGCGTTGGCGGGTTGCAGCACCCCGGGTACCTCTGAGCCAGCCAAAGACGCCGTGGCCGATGTCGGTCATAGCCGCTGTGAGGCGAAGGCCGCCGAGTTTGCGATCGGTCAGAAGGCCTCGCCCCAATTGCTGGACCAGGCGCGTACCCGCGCGGGCGCGCAGAACGCGCGGATCCTCAAACCCAACGACATGATCACTCTGGAATACCGCTCCGACCGCCTGAACCTGAACACCGACGACAACCTGGTGATCACGCGGATCAACTGCGGCTGATAACGCCGGGGCTTTTGTAGCGCGCATAAAAAACCCCGTCACATGGACGGGGTTTTTTTAGCTCAGCGGAGAATTACTCGCCGCGAACCTGTGCAGCTTGCATACCCTTTTGGCCTTTCTCAGCCACGAAGGAAACGGTTTGGCCTTCTTTCAGGCTTTTGAAACCGTCGCTTTCGATAGCTTTGAAGTGTACGAACAGGTCGTCACCGCCACCTTGAGGAGTGATGAAGCCGAAGCCTTTTTCATCGTTGAACCATTTAACGGTGCCGGTTTGGCGATTAGACATGGTGTATCTCCAAGAAACATATATTTTCAGTAGTGCTGTGCTGCTCAGGCCAACTGGGCACACAGGGCTATCATAGTCGAAATGTTCGGCTTGGGAGCCCCCCCAAGGCATTGTTTGCTAATCAATAGCGTTGCGTTTAGTGCTTTGGTCGGCTGAAAGCCCCGATTTACGGGGCTTTGGCGAGAAATATCAGCTGTTAAAAAAAGCCGTAAAAGCTGCGTAATTTGTGCGAAATGGCAGTTTTCAGGCTGTTTTCTCAGCAAAACGGCCGTCTGATCGGCGGTCGGTCTTACTTTTTCTTCACGACTTTGCAGGACGAAATGGCCGCGACGGCTTTGTTTTTAAGCTCCGTGCTGGCGTTCTGGTTGGTCATGAGCTCTTTGATTTCTGCAGTGCTCAGTTCGGCGTTGATCTTGTCAGCGCCACATTCGCAATGATCTTTAGCGGTTTTGGCGTCTACGTTCTGGCTCGCAGCTGCGCTGCAGTCTTTGACAAAGCTGTCACGTGCGCCCGCTGGCCAGTTCGACGGGGCGGCAGCCTGCGCACCAAGGGAAAGAACGGTCAGGGAAGCGGCGAGAGCGAGGGATGAGGTGAAACGCATCATGTGGATGCTCCTTTGGGTCGAGGACGAACGGCGATTCTCGGTGTGTTTGAGGCATGGCGTACAGCTCAAGTTCACTTTTGCAGCTATAAAGCCTGGAATTTGTCTTTACACAAGATAGCGTCGGCGCGATGACCGTTCATCTGTGCTAGGATCTTGCGCTTGGCTAAATCCGGGCGTGCCAATTGCCGCCTTGCCATGTTTCTTTTTAGCTCACTCCAGTCACTCTGGTTCGATTATCGGTTGGCCGAAAGGCTCCTGCCGCTGTAAGGCAGGCGTTCAGCAATGAGCGGCCTGGTGTTGGATCTTGTACTGGCTCATCCCAACCCACGTGACCTTTGGTAGGGGTCACCACTAGGAGAGGAGGCGCCATGCCAACTATTACTCTTCCCGACGGCAGTCAACGCTCATTCGATCATTCGGTTTCAGTCGCCGAGGTCGCCGCATCCATTGGTGCTGGCTTGGCCAAGGCCACCGTGGCCGGCAAGGTCGACGGCAAGCTGGTTGATGCCAGCGACCTGATCACCTCAGACGCCAGCCTGCAAATCATCACGCCCAAGGATCAAGAGGGGCTAGAGATTATTCGCCACTCTTGTGCTCACCTGATTGGCCATGCGGTCAAGCAGCTGTACCCGACCGCGAAAATGGTCATCGGCCCGGTTATCGACGAAGGCTTTTATTACGATATCGCCTACGAGCGTCCTTTTACTCCGGACGACCTGACTGCTATCGAGCAGCGCATGCACGCGCTGATCGAAAAAGATTACGACGTCATCAAAAAAGTCACGCCGCGCGCTGAAGTGATCGATGTATTCGCTGCTCGTGGTGAAGACTACAAGCTGCGGCTGGTGGAAGACATGCCGGACGAACAGGCCATGGGCCTGTATTACCACGAAGAGTACGTCGACATGTGCCGCGGTCCGCACGTGCCGAACACGCGCTTTCTCAAGTCGTTCAAGCTGACCAAACTGTCGGGTGCCTACTGGCGTGGCGACGCGAAAAACGAGCAGTTGCAGCGGATTTACGGCACTGCGTGGGCTGACAAAAAGCAGTTGGCCGCCTATATCCAGCGCATCGAAGAAGCCGAAAAACGCGACCACCGCAAGATCGGCAAGCGCCTGAACCTGTTTCACCTGCAGGAAGAAGCGCCGGGCATGGTGTTCTGGCATCCGAACGGTTGGACTCTGTACCAGGTTTTAGAGCAGTACATGCGCAAGGTTCAGCGCGACAACGGCTACCTGGAGATCAAGACTCCGCAAGTCGTTGACCGCAGCCTGTGGGAGAAATCCGGGCACTGGGCCAACTACGCCGACAACATGTTCACCACCCAGTCGGAAAACCGCGACTACGCCATCAAACCGATGAACTGCCCGTGCCACGTGCAGGTGTTTAACCAAGGGTTGAAGAGCTATCGCGAGTTGCCGATGCGCCTTGCCGAGTTCGGTGCGTGCCACCGTAACGAGCCATCGGGTGCACTGCACGGCATCATGCGTGTGCGCGGCTTCACTCAGGACGACGCTCACATTTTCTGCACCGAAGAGCAGATGCAGGCCGAATCCGCTGCGTTTATCAAGCTGACCATGGACGTTTATCGCGATTTCGGCTTCACTGAAGTCGAAATGAAGCTGTCCACTCGTCCGGAAAAACGAGTTGGCTCCGATGAGTTGTGGGACCGCGCCGAAGCTGCATTGGCCGCCGCCCTAGACAGCGCGGGCCTTGCGTACGATCTGCAGCCGGGTGAGGGCGCCTTCTACGGTCCTAAAATCGAGTTCTCGCTGAAAGATTGTCTTGGTCGTGTCTGGCAATGTGGTACTTTGCAGCTCGATTTTAACCTGCCGATCCGTTTGGGAGCCGAATACGTCTCCGAAGACAACAGCCGAAAACACCCGGTTATGTTGCACCGCGCGATCCTCGGTTCGTTCGAACGGTTTGTCGGTATCCTGATCGAGCACTACGAGGGTGCATTCCCTGCGTGGCTGGCTCCGACCCAGGCAGTGATCATGAATATCACTGATAAACAGGCAGATTTTGCCGCTGAAGTTGAAAAAACTCTCAACGAAAGCGGATTTCGTGCCAAGTCCGACTTGAGAAATGAAAAGATCGGCTTTAAAATCCGTGAGCATACTTTGCTCAAGGTTCCCTATCTTTTGGTTATCGGAGATCGGGAAGTCGAGATGCAGACTGTCGCTGTGCGTACTCGTGAAGGTGCTGACCTGGGCTCGATGCCCGTCGCCCAGTTCGCTGAGTTCCTCGCGCAAGCGGTTTCCCGGCGTGGTCGCCCAGATTCGGAGTAATTATTATTAAGCGTGAAATGAGACAAGATAAACGAGCTGCACCGAAAGCCCCGATCAACGAGAATATCTCGGCACGCGAGGTTCGGTTAATTGGGGCTGAGGGTGAGCAGCTTGGGATTGTGTCAATTGAAGACGCGCTTCTTAAGGCTGAAGAAGCCAAGCTCGATTTGGTGGAAATTTCCGCCGATGCTGCACCACCTGTCTGCAAGCTGATGGACTACGGCAAGTCGATCTTCGAAAAGAAGAAGCAGGTCGCTGCGGCGAAGAAGAACCAGAAGCAGATTCAAGTAAAAGAAATCAAGTTTCGTCCAGGGACGGAGGAAGGGGATTACCAGGTAAAACTGCGCAACCTGGTACGTTTCCTGAGTGATGGGGACAGGGCCAAGGTATCCTTGCGATTCCGCGGCCGTGAGATGGCCCACCAGGAGCTGGGGATGGAACTCCTCAAGCGGGTTGAAGCTGACCTGCTGGAGTACGGTTCCGTCGAGCAGCATCCTAAGATGGAAGGACGCCAGCTGATTATGGTCATCGCCCCGAAAAAGAAGAAGTAATCAACAGGGCACGGCAGGCCTTCTGATTATGTTTATCAACTGAATGCGGAGTATCCGAACATGCCAAAGATGAAGACTAAAAGTGGTGCTGCTAAGCGGTTTCTGAAAACTGCTAACGGTATCAAGCACAAGCACGCTTTCAAGAGCCACATCCTGACCAAAATGTCGACCAAGCGTAAGCGTCAACTGCGCGGTAGCAGCTTGCTGCATCCGTCTGACGTGGCAAAAGTCGAGCGCATGCTGCGCCTTCGTTAATTTTGGATCAAGAATAGAGGAAGTAACTCATGGCTCGTGTAAAGCGTGGCGTCATTGCCCGTAAACGTCACAAAAAAATTCTGAAACTCGCTAAAGGCTACTACGGCGCACGCTCGCGTGTATTCCGTGTTGCCAAGCAAGCGGTAATCAAGGCAGGCCAATACGCCTACCGTGACCGTCGTCAGAAAAAACGTCAGTTCCGCGCTCTGTGGATCGCTCGTATCAACGCTGGTGCACGTGTTAACGGTCTGTCCTACAGCCGTTTCATCGCTGGCCTGAAAAAAGCGTCCATCGAAATCGACCGTAAGGTTCTGGCTGAACTGGCCGTGAACGATAAAGCGGTGTTTGCTGCGATTGTCGAGAAAGCTAAAGCCACCTTGGCTTAAGTACCCCCGGCAGTCACCCTGCGCTGCTTGTGTAGCTCAGGGTGGTAAACGTCATAAATAGGGGAAGAGCCTTCAAGCTCTTCCCCTATTTTGTATCTGGAGTCTGTACATGGAAAACCTGGACGCGCTCGTCGCTCAAGCTCTCGAGGCTGTGCAAAGCGCTGAAGATATCAATGCCCTGGAGCAAATCCGGGTTCACTACCTTGGCAAAAAAGGTGAATTGACTCAGGTGATGAAGACCCTGGGGAATTTGCCGGCTGAAGAGCGTCCACAAGTCGGTGCGCTGATCAACGTCGCTAAGGAGCGTGTCACAGAGGTTCTCAATGCGCGCAAGGCGTCGCTCGAGGAGGCCGATCTTGCGGCCAAGCTCGCCGCCGAGTCCATTGACGTGACCTTGCCTGGCCGTGGCCAGGCTTCGGGCGGTCTGCATCCGATCACTCGGACTCTGGAACGTATCGAGCAGTTCTTCACCCACATCGGCTACGGCATTGCTGAAGGTCCTGAGGTCGAGGACGACTATCACAACTTCGAGGCGCTCAACATCCCAGGCCATCACCCGGCCCGGTCGATGCACGACACCTTCTATTTCAACGCCAACATGCTGTTGCGCACCCATACCTCGCCGGTACAGGTCCGCACCATGGAAGCGACCAAGCCGCCGATCCGCATCGTCTGCCCAGGCCGCGTGTACCGTAGCGACTCCGATATCACCCACTCACC
Organism: Pseudomonas sp. 1152_12; assembly: GCF_052850675.1. Classification (NCBI taxonomy): domain Bacteria; kingdom Pseudomonadati; phylum Pseudomonadota; class Gammaproteobacteria; order Pseudomonadales; family Pseudomonadaceae; genus Pseudomonas; species Pseudomonas sp. 1152_12. The sequence goes on from NZ_VXCW01000010.1 coordinate 52,142, forward strand.
GATGTTCCACCAGGTTGAAGGCCTGCTGGTTGATCGTGACATCAATTTCGCCGACCTCAAAGGCACCATCGAAGAGTTCCTGCGGGTGTTCTTCGAGAAGGAGCTGGCGGTGCGTTTCCGTCCATCGTTCTTCCCGTTCACCGAGCCGTCCGCTGAAGTCGACATGGAATGCGTGATGTGCAGCGGTAAAGGCTGTCGCGTCTGCAAACAGACCGGCTGGCTGGAAGTAATGGGCTGCGGCATGGTCCACCCTAACGTGCTGCGCATGTCCGGGATCGATCCGGAAGAGTTCTCGGGCTTTGCCTTCGGCATGGGCGTTGAGCGTCTTGCCATGCTGCGTTACGGCGTGAACGACTTGCGTCTGTTCTTCGACAACGACTTGCGGTTCCTCGCGCAATTTCGCTAGTCGTAACGAATCTTTAGGAGAGCAGGATGAAATTCAGTGAACAATGGCTGCGTGGCTGGGTAAGCCCGCAGGTAGATCGCGACGAGCTGGTTGCTCGTCTGTCGATGGCCGGTCTTGAGGTCGATAGCGTTACGCCGGCCGCCGGTGTTTTCAGTGGTGTGGTTGTAGGCGAAGTGCTGAGCACCGAGCAACACCCCGATGCCGACAAATTGCGTGTGTGCCAAGTCAGTAATGGCGCGGAGACCTTCCAGGTCGTGTGCGGAGCGCCAAACGTGCGCCCGGGCCTGAAGATTCCGTTCGCTATGATCGGCGCCGAACTGCCCGGCGACTTCAAAATCAAGAAGGCCAAGCTGCGTGGCGTTGAGTCCAACGGCATGCTGTGCTCCCAGGCCGAGCTGCAAGTGGGCGAGGGCAACGATGGCCTGATGGAGTTGCCTGCCGACGCCCCGGTGGGCCATGACATTCGTGTCTACCTGGAACTGGAAGACGCCAGCATCGAGGTCGACCTGACCCCGAACCGTGGCGACTGCCTGTCCCTGGCGGGTCTGGCGCGTGAAGTGGGTGCGCTGTACAACGCACCCGTCACCCGCCCCGTGGTTGCCGCCGTACCCGCTGCGCACGACGAAGTGCGCTCTATCGAAGTGCTGGCACCCAACGCTTGCCCGCGTTACCTGGGCCGCGTGATCCGCAATGTCGACCTGTCCAAGCCCACTCCACTGTGGATGGTTGAGCGCTTGCGCCGCGCCGATGTACGCAGCATCGACGCCGCTGTCGACATCACCAACTACGTGATGCTCGAATTGGGCCAACCGCTGCACGCGTTCGACCTTGCCGAAATCAACGGCGGCATCCGCGTACGCATGGCCGAAGAGGGCGAGAAGCTGGTGCTGCTCGACGGCCAGGAAGTTGCCCTGCGCGCCGATACCCTGGTGATCGCCGACCATTCGCGCGCCCTGGCCATTGCCGGCGTGATGGGTGGCGAGCACAGCGGCGTGTCCGCGACCACTCGTGACATTTTCCTTGAAAGTGCGTTCTTTGATCAGATCGCCATCGCTGGCAAGGCCCGTTCCTACGGCTTGCATACCGATGCTTCGCACCGCTACGAGCGTGGCGTGGACTGGAAGCTGGCCCGTGAAGCCATGGAGCGTGCCACTGGCCTGCTGCTGGAAATCACCGGCGGCGAACCCGGCCCAATCACGGAAACAGTGAGCGAACAGCATCTGCCGTCTGTTGCACCGATCACCTTGCGCGCCAAGAGCGTTGAGCAAATGCTCGGACTGGTGATCGATCCGGCTCAAATCGAGCAACTGCTGTCTGCGCTGGGTTTGGGTATTTCCGTTGGCGGGGAAGGGCAGTGGCACGTTGAAGTGCCAAGCCATCGCTTCGATATCAGCCTGGAAGTCGACCTGATCGAAGAACTGGCGCGTCTGTATGGCTATAACCGCCTGCCGGTTCGTTATCCGCAAGCACGCTTGGCGCCGCAGCCTAAAGCTGAAGCCCGTGCGCATTTGCCGGAGTTGCGTCGCCTGCTGGTTGCCCGTGGCTACCAGGAAGCTGTGACCTATAGCTTCATCGATCCGAAGCAGTTTGAACTGTTCAATCCGGGCGTTGAGCCGTTGCTGTTGGCCAACCCGATTTCGAACGACATGGCGGCCATGCGTTCGTCGCTGTGGCCTGGCTTGGTGAAAGCACTTTCCCACAACCTGAACCGTCAGCAGGACCGCGTGCGCATGTTCGAAAGCGGCCTGCGGTTTGTCGGCCAGCTCGACGGTCTGAAGCAAGAACCAATGCTGGCCGGCGTAGTGTGCGGTAGCCGCCTGCCCGAAGGCTGGGCGCAGGGTCGCGACGCGGTGGATTTCTTCGACGTTAAAGCTGACGTGGAAGCAGTGCTGGGCTTTGCCGGTGCATTGGATGTCTTCACGTTTGTGCCTGGCAGCCACCCTGCATTGCATCCGGGCCAGACTGCGCGTATCGAACGTGAAGGACGCCTGGTGGGCTTCGTCGGTGCCATTCACCCTGAACTATCGAAAACCCTCGGTCTGGACCGTCCGGTGTTCGTTTTTGAGCTGGTCCTGGCTGAAGTTGCATCGGGCAAAATGCCTAAATTCAGCGAGTTGTCGCGCTTCCCTGAAGTGCGTCGTGACCTGGCCCTGATCGCCGACCGTGAAGTGGCCGCCACTGCTGTTCTGGACGTAATCCGTGAAAATGCAGGGGAATGGCTGACAGACCTCAGGCTATTTGACGTCTATCAGGGTAAAGGCATTGATCCGCATAGAAAAAGCCTTGCCGTTGGCTTGACCTGGCAGCATCCATCGCGCACTCTTAATGACGATGAGGTGAATACCACGACACAAAATATCCTCACCTCGCTCGAACAAAGGTTGAACGCCACGTTAAGGAAGTGACGTATGGGGGCTTTGACGAAAGCTGAGATGGCGGAACGTCTGTACGAAGAGCTGGGCCTGAACAAACGCGAAGCCAAGGAATTGGTCGAGCTGTTCTTTGAGGAAATCAGGCACGCTCTGGAAGACAATGAGCAGGTCAAACTGTCCGGTTTCGGCAATTTTGACCTGCGGGACAAACGCCAGCGGCCTGGCCGCAATCCAAAAACGGGAGAAGAAATCCCGATCACGGCTCGCCGTGTGGTCACCTTTCGTCCAGGGCAGAAGTTGAAGGCCCGAGTTGAGGCTTATGCTGGAACCAAGTCATAACGACGAACTGCCCGTCATCCCAGGCAAACGCTACTTCACCATTGGTGAAGTCAGCGAGCTCTGTGCGGTTAAACCACACGTGCTGCGCTACTGGGAGCAGGAGTTTCCTCAACTCAACCCCGTTAAACGCACCGGGAACCGTCGGTATTATCAGCGCCAGGATGTGCTGATGATCCGACAGATCCGCGCGTTGCTGTACGACCAGGGGTTCACCATCAGTGGTGCGCGCCAGCGTATGTCCGGTGATGAAGCCAGAGACGACACCACTCAATACAAGCAACTGATCCGCCAGATGATCTCCGAGCTCGAAGATGTGCTGGTGGTTTTGAAGAAATGATTCAAGCTTTTAAAATACTTCCACATTTCAAAAGCTTGCGGTATATTCCGGATCGCTTCGTAGCGAAGCGAACCCAGTAACACGCCTAGTCGGGGCGTAGCGCAGTCCGGTAGCGCACTAGCATGGGGTGCTAGGGGTCGAGTGTTCGAATCACTCCGTCCCGACCATATTATTCAATGACTTAGCCCAATCTTCACCGATTGGGCTTTTTCATGTCCGAAAAAATACCCCTACTGTAAGGAGGCGTCGGATTTGGCACCACGTTGCAGGATGTTTGGCACAGAGTGTCTGCCCTAGGAATGCGGTATTTCGCGGGATTTTTGGCACTGCAATGGTGTCACTCAGATTCTGGTTTCGACGGCCGAGGAAACTTTGCATTTGGAAAGCCTTTTTTAAGCGCCGCGTATAGTTCGTCAGCCACTTTATCCAAATCCTCGATTGATCTATCCACCCTGAAAATCAGACGTTTCGTCTGGTCTATCAATTGCGAGAACAGTCGTGGGCCAAGCGCTTGCTCTAAAGATACGTGCGTGATCGTTCCGCCATTTGGGATGATCTTTTCGAGGATTGGCTGCACTTCCACATAGTGCAGTGTCGAACGGGTCCGGACCACGTCTATCGCATGAAGGAAATTCTGTTCGGCAATGACCAGTGCTTCAAGTATCTCCGCATTTCCTAGGTCAAGAAAGAACGCAAGACTATCTAGATCTAACCTCGGCAGCTCATCCAATGGATAGTCTATAGGGGGGAGTGAAATTACTACCGAGGGGTTGTCGCGATAGTCATCCACAAAGTCCATCTGTATCTGAGCGACTATATTTATCTGGCGCCACAGCGTGAACATGGCACGTGCGCCAGCACCTATCTGCCTTTTTCGCTCGTCCTCTTTGGCAGCATCTCGTACCAAGGTTGCTCCATACGATGCGCCGACATAAGCGGCGATCAATGTCGCTACAGCGGGTAAAAAGTCTTTCGCGAAAGCTGCCAGTTGCGGTGTTCCAAAAGGGGCACTGAACGATGCTGTAACAATGATCAAAACCAGCAAGGTTAGTGGGTTTTTGAGCTTTTTCATTCCGTTACTCTAGGGAAGTGTCCTTGCATGAATGCGTTGCTAGCGTAGCGCGGTGCCATGGGTGTTGGCCATTTTTTGACTGATATCGAAATTTAGGCAAAAAAAGACCTTAGAGCGCTAACCAGGCGTCCAAGGCCAAAGTGCTGCGGGATGGCAAACGGAGAATTAAACCATCCCTTTCCCTCAACAACCTGCTGCTTAACCTCCGCGTCTCATCTGGACGCCAACCCGCCGCTCAAACTCTGCAAATACAGTATTGGTATCGGTTCTTACCTCAAATACAAACGGGCGATTGAGGACGACTTCCAAGCGGCTGATAGCGCCATTGAGACCATTGACGCCGCCCATTGCCCCTTCGGTGCCAATCATTCCGCTAAACGCACCACCCGGCTGACTACCACCTGCTGTCATGGCATTCGTGCCCGTCAGCCGTTGTGCTTGTGAAGACATCCAGTCGGCTGGACTGGACTGCGTCATCATTGCCTGCAACCTCGCATTCGCCGCTTGAGTTGCCATACCTGCACTCACGGCACGATCAGCGATCCCTGCCGCCCAACTACTGGCACCACCAATCGGTAAGCCAGACGCAGTCAGGCCGGTTTCATGGTGCGCCAAGCGTTGAGCCTGAGAAGACAACCAGTCCTGTGACTGGTCGGGGTTCTGATCAGCCAGGGCTGCCCGATTTCGGTAGAAAGAAGCTTGATACGTGCGCTGATCATCACTGATCATCTTGTTGCGAGACACCATTGCTAAACGGTCTTCATCAGTATTTAGCCCAGTCGAGTTTTGCAACTGAGTGAATGCATATGCCAAGCGCTGAGGGCCTGCCAACAGCAACGGAAGATATGAAAGGGCGTCAGTCGACCCTGTGCCCATGGCAACTCCCGCCATCACCCCTAGACCCATTCCCGCACTCTTTCCGGTCATTCCTCCTTTGCCACCTGGGCGCTGATTACCGGATCGAAGGTCTGGAGTGATACCACCCATATTTAGGCCCGGTGCAGGCCAGTTAGTGACAAATACCGAGGTGACGCCCGTGGCTTCTTCCAGCACCTTACCGACCGCGATCCCCTGCATGGCTTCCAATGGGTTGCCCATGCCTGGCAGCTTATTCAGCAGCGCTCCAGCGCCTTTCTTGAGGCCACGACCAGTGTAGTAACCACCAATCGCGGTGGCGGCACCCAGGCCTATCATTTGCTCGCCTGACAGGTTCAAGTCATCGAGCAGGTAGCTGCCCATATTGGCAAAGGCTTCATTGATAGGACGCGACATGCGGTCGGTGGCGTCGCGTAACGTGGCTCGCATACGCCCAGCCGTCCCCGTGGCGCTGCCGGTGTTCTCTTTGAGCTGCTGGTTGAATATGGGAGCCGCGTTGTGAGCCTTACCAGAGATATCAACCATATTGCTCTGGCGATCCCCCGTTAGCATCCACCGCCATGCAGTGACAGCATCACGATCCATACTCTTGAACACCACATTGAAAAAGCTAGCGCGACTTTTGTCATCAGGCATCTTGTCGTATTTCTTGCGCAGATCCGCAATCACATCGAAGGGATCGCGACGACTTTTATCCTTGTTGAAAAACTCAACACCCGTAGTCTTGCTAACTTGTTGCTGATAGGTGCCGATGTTGAACACCGACAAGAAATTACCAGTCATCGTGCGCAAGTTTTCGGCATTAGGTTCTACGTTTGAAAGGGCTTCGATCAATCCTAACGACTGGTGAAACTTGAACCCTGCGGCATTCGCATTGCCGCCGACCTTGCTAAAGATGTCGCCCAGGTCAGTCAGCTCGGCCTTGGCCGCATCACCAGCGATGGTCATTTTCTGAAGAATATCCAGCATCGTTGCTGGGTTCTCCAGGTCGAAGCCGTAAGCCTCTTTTGCCGCCATACCGGCGCCCGCCAGAATAGTCGGATCAGCGTTGCGCAGGGCGCTTGCCTGGCCGATAGCATCAATACTCGACTTCGCAGCCTTTGGACTGAGACCACCAGCCAGCAAGGCTTCTGCACCGCCCAGAATAGAGTCAGGATCATTACCATACGACTTGGATACTCGGAATATCTCTTTGCGCATATCTTCATTTTGAGCAGGCGTCATGTTGGCCGTCTGTCCCAACTGGATCATCCTTCGGTCAGTCTTAGCACTATTTGCTACGGACAGCCCAACACCGATACCCAACCCAGCTCCAGCTAAGTGACCATTAACGCCCGACATCATGCCCCTGACCCGACCGATCTCGGCCCGAGTGGCGGCGGCCACTGATTTAATAGTGCGCAAACTGCTGGTCGCAGCACGAGCTAACTGCCGAAAGCTCGTGCTGGTACGATCAACGCCAGTGCGAAGCGGCGTGATGCCCTCACGCTCTGCACTGCGTAGAGTTGCCTTGGTTTCCTGAGAGGCGCGACGAGCTGCTTGGCCCATGTCCTTGAGTCCGGCGCCTGTCTGAATGACCTCGGTGCGGAACTCGCGTCCACTTTTGGTACTGTCCCGCATGGCCTGTCGAATTGCTTTAAAGCTGCCGACGCCTGCACGGCCAATACCTGAAATAGATGTTTGTGCTTTCTGGCCTTCAGTTGCCAGGGCACGAGCGCCTTCTTTACCAGCCTGGCGCAGGTCACGATTCAAACCCGCGATCTCGCGTCGGCTGTTGCCCGAATTTGCCTGGATACGTAATGCGACGCGTAGATCGGCGGACATGAATTACCCCTTGGTTTTCTTACGTCGTTTACTCACGTAACGAGTACCCGTTTTTTGTTTGCCTATAAGCAGGTCGAGACGTGCCTCGACCTCCGATTTAGGCATTCGGTTTATTTCGTCGAGTCGATAGCCGAATCGGACAAGGGCGTGTTCGACTTCTCGCCAACCGTGCTTGCCGCGCTCGGCGGCGCGAGCTTTTTTTCCAGTGCTTCGTCGGCAGCACCCAACAATGCCAAGTCGGTTTCTGCCAGTTCAGCCCGCAACAAATCGAACGTCAGCGCCTCGGCTGGAATATCACCAAGTGACAACAACTGGCGGTGATAAATAGCCATGGTCGCTACATGCAACGACGCTTCTGGATGCTCGCTTTGAACGTCGATCAAATCGCCTGCCAGCGGAATGCGCATGCTGAATGTCTTGTGCCGCGAACCGGCGTAGTACACGCCAACTGCTAGCTCACCGTCGATGGTCAAACCTTCCCAACGCTTATCGATATTACTCATCGTGAGGGCTCCTATTAACTCAACCAGGTACTGACAAGAGGTTCGGCGGTGCCTGCCCACGGATTACCACCGTTAGCATCCTTGACCAGCAGCGAACGAGCCTTACCTTCAAGCACCGGGGGCACCAGCAACATGCCCGGAAGAACACCCAGAGGTCGGCCACCGTCGCTTTTGAAATCCATCATCGCGGCGCGGGCGGCTTCATAATTCTCGACAGTGAGAGGTGCTTTCGAGCAGTAGGCGAACTGCCAGAAACCGAACCCAGCGTTCACCCGCGCATCTACGCCATAACGATATTCGTCGCGCATGAACACCGACTCATCATCAACACGGGTCATCGCTTTAAGGTCATAGTCCTGACGCTTCTGGAAGATGATCGGCTTGATCGCTCGGCTGACATCGAGCAGATACCAGGCGGGGCCTTCGCCATCCTGGAAGTTGCTGACCGAGACGGCATCACCCGTAGCATCACTGTTTGGATAAACCGGGTGATCGGTATCGAAGAAGTACTGGCCGTCATAGCATTTTGTAGTGCGACCTGCCTTGAGCAAGGCGAAGACCAATTCGTTCGGATGGGCTGTTGACGCTCGCCCCATTTCCTCGATCAGCGGAGAGTAAACGCCAACCTGGTCATCTTCGATGTCGGTACGCGATACAACAATGGAGCTTTCATACTTCTTGTTATCAATGGTGTATCCGTGAGCCGCCATATCCTTCAAGACTCGATCACCCACCCATTCACGGAATGCCGGAAACTGACCCAACCAGGCATAAGTGTTACTGCGAGTAGAGGACGGGACGACTGTGGCAATTTTCTGCCAGTCAGTTGGCGTGCCTGTTTGTGCCTTCTGAAAGACCACTTTGAATGCAACGAACAATGCATTGATGCTAGCTTGTGTAACGATCATTTGATAAACCTATTTTTTAATTTTTCCAAGCCTTCTTCTTTTGCGAAGTTGGCAACGATGTCATAAGTTGTTGCAGACGTGAGTCCGTATTTTTTCGATATGTCGCTAATTGCCATATCACTTTTCCAGGCAGCATAAATTTCTTCATTACGCTGCGCTCGTTCGTATTTAAAGCCTTTGGGGATATAAATTACTCGCCCGCCGAAGCTAATGGAAAGTCCCGTGACCACATTGCTTGCAAGGTGATCTGGTGTCACCCCATGCTCCAAGGCATATGCTATTGAGCTTTCAATCGACTTGAAAAGCTGAAGCGCGATTCCCTCCCAAGTTCCACTTGGAATACGCTTTCCCTTCTTACTCTTTTTTTCTTCCTCGCTCACGCAGCCCCCTTCAGTGTTTAACGTTCGCCGCAAGACTCAGTGCGCGCTCATCAGTGATAATGTCGTACACCGTCTGTGAAGCTATCGCGTACTTTCTGATTAGATTTTCATGAGTCATGCCATTCAGAAAGTCGGCATAAAGCGCTTCACTCCTGAGTTTTTTCTTCAATGCCGTGCCGCGTGGCAAATAGATCATTCCACCACCCATAACATCGCATACAGCAATAACGGCCGATTTTGCCAGGTGATGCGGGGAAGCATCGAGGTCCATTTCTCTATTAATAGAGTGCTCAATTATTTCGAGCATCTCGATCATGCTCTTAGGCAAAGGACTCACGTCTTTTTTTTGTCCAACCTTCTTTTCACTCTCATGCATTTCAATACCTCCAGCCAACCTTGCACCGACAGGAATCATTGAAACGCTTTTCCTTAGGCTTTCGTATATCAGGGCGGTTTAAGGTTTTCAGCGCAGGTCAACAGCGCCGCTTCATATAGAGGAAGGATTTCGAGAGAGACCGTGAATCACGATTTTCTGTGTTGGCGGAAAAAACGTATAGAGCATGACTGCGTTGCACAGCCATGAAGGGCGTTAGACCCGCGTTAGAAACGGCGATCAAAAGCTAGTAGGGTCAACGGTTGGCTTAGGGCTTTGTGCGTCTTAAATCGCTCTATGGAAAGATACACTTCTTTCGGGAAGTAAAGCCGGTCGGCGGGGGCGGACCGGCTGAGATGTCGAGCAGTGATTTATGAGGCGAAAACATCATTGATTGACTTGAAAAGCGCACCGAACCTTAGGCGCGTGGCTTCATCAAGTGTTTCTGGGGGGGCGGTAGAGAAAGCTGCTGCGACAGCGTAGTGATTGAAACCACCCGAAGGTCGTACTTTGATCTCCCTAGCCTGCAGGGCTCGCTCTATACGATGTACGATACGATCACTTTCCGGCAGCTCGGATTCGAGGATCGGGGCGCCCTTGAGCTCCTTCATATAGGTTTTATTAAAGTACTCAAGGTAGATCCCTATGGGCAGAAGATCTTCTATGTCGCTTGGAACGGTGTTCTGGCCGAATTTTGATGCGTCGCGAAATTGAGAAACATTAAACACTGATTTTTTTGCCAGCAGCTTTTGCTGAATTAATCCATCAAGCTTCTGCTCAGGTTTGCCACTGAAGTCATGAAGTACTGAGACCTCAAGACCGTTTGCCCCTAACAAGGACACGAAGGTCGCAACATTACTTAGGCCTCCAACAGGTACGATAGTTACGTCCGAGGACAGGCTTTCTTCACCGCAAGCCTCTAGAAGGGCTGAGGCCGTCAGTAGGTATGCGAGTTCAGATGGACCCTCAACTAATAAGTTTTTGCTTGCAATGAATAGATTTTGAGCAACGCTCCAACCCAGCGCAGCTTGAAGTGGGAAAATAGTCCGAGCATCAGATCCTGACAAATTATCAGAAACTATAGTCCCACCTGGTGACTTGTCTTCAACCACGCGTACTTGGTGGAGGCGGTTTGAATTCACCATGAAAGGCGAGTGAGTTGTATAAATAGCTTGATGATCTTTTGCGAGATCGTCTATATAGCGTAAGAAGTCTGCTTGAGCTAATGCATGCAATGCAAGTCCAGGTTCATCTAGAAGCAACACCAATTGGTTGTGCTTTGGTGCTCCTGATGGGTCTAGTTGTTGTTGGACGCTGTCAAACCACACCAAGAAACTAAAGAACCAAATAAACCCTCGGCTACGTTGATCAAAAGGAGTGGTCACACCTCGATGACGACGGTTTTTTATACGGAGATATAGGTTGGGGCCATCATTGAACGGGGCTTCATCATTGGTGTCGGAGCGTATATCCACCTCCACTTCAAGATCTTCGTTCTGCTTCCAGAATTCTAAGACTTGATCCGTCAAGCTGATTGAGACCGCTTCCACCTTTGCCTTCAGTTCTTCGTAACCGGTGGTTCCGGAAAAGTCATCCATGTCTACGTCTGCCATACGAAGCAAGGCTAATACTGCCTGATGTTTCGGCTGGATATGGCGGTCGGCATTGCTTGGATCTGCCTTAACATTTGCTACACGTTGCGCAAGGTCTTTGAGGTTTAGTTTCCCTGGCAGCAGGTCGTAGTCGCTAAAGTAGAGAAACTTTGGGACTTTTTCAGACAAAAATTCCCATATTTCATACTGTATAACGCTCCCCCAGTCAGTCTCTGTTGTTCTTGCCTCTAGCTCTGCCAGGAAGTTGGTGTCAGTCTCATTGAGGTCGATCTCATTGAGCTGCGCTACTACCTCTCTCAAGGTGTTGCAGCTTTTTATAGCTTTTGTTGCGTCGCTGCTTAACCCAGCGTTCCCTGCAAGAACGTTGATTACGGGCTTCTCATCGACATGTATGCCAATTGTTTTTCCATTGTTGTATCGGTGAATAATAGAAAATTCGAATCCCTCAGAAATGCTGGTTTTGAACTCGTTGTTTATTTGATCGATTTCATCTTGGTTTAGGCGATATCTTAATGTTGTAGCGGCTTCGGGTTTTGCTGCATGCCTTTTCATGTAGGCAGTGTAGTCTTTACGCGGATAGTCATCAGTAGGATTGAATTTCTCTTTTCCTAATGCGTCTTGAGACTTATGCAGTGCTTTAAGAAAAACAGTTTTCCCAGCCTCGTTCATACCGACCAGAACAGTAACGTCAGGGTCGATTTCTACATTTTGAGCTGAGTTGATTGATCGAAACGGTCCGACTTCGGCAGATATGAGGATCACTGTAATTCTCCCTATGTGAGTATCCTGACAAGCGATAGTACCCGAGGGCGCTGAGGTATCACATAGGGCGGAAGCGTATGGGTAGCTATGAATTGGATACGACGCGTACCGTCTCTTCTAGGCCGCAGGAGACGCTGATCACTCGTGGGGCGGTTTGGACTGTCGGATAAACGTGACCTTTCCCAGGTTGGCATCGAAGACCTGCCCTCGACGCTGAATCATCGGTGCAATTGGCCCTGTGTACATTCCATGCGCAAGGCAATAGCGTGCTTGCTTCCCAGGTTGCGCTGGAGTGACAACGCTCAGATAACCAGCCCAGTTCAACCACTTGAGATAGTTTTTTGCTGTGGCAATGCTTGTCGGAGCTGCTGTATTGGCGTACAGCGCAAGCTCGGTCGCGTTGACGTCATCCAGCATCCTGAGCGTGCGCCACATGGCTTCTGTACCGCGACCTTGTTGGCTTGGGGTTCCGTCCAATCGAACTTGAGGTGCCTCGGCGCCCACATCACGAACTAGCTGGAATTCTACTCGATCTCCAACACCGTTGCCGCGTTCTACGTAGCCAGCTTTCCTCAGGCTGTTTACATATGTCCGAACGGTTTCATCGTTGAGGTCAGTACGCCGACTGATGGTGTAACAACTAATCCCCTCAGGATGCTTTCTAATCATTTCCCACACACGCTGACGATTGCTTTTACCTTCCTGAATGACCATGTGCGCGGGCTTCCGGCCGATGCCCATCAGAGTGTTCTCCGCAACGGTGCCTCGCCGGTGAACCAGCCACGGTCTCCCCACTGCGCGATATCAACAGAGTCCCAGCCGAACGCTTGGGCTTCGGATTGAAGGCGGTAAAGATTTACCACCACTCGACGTAAGCAGCCACGCACGGCTTTTCGTAGGTCTTCAAGAAGGTCGTCATGAATCTGGAGGTGCGGATAGCAGGCGGCTGACAACGTTCGCAGATCTTCCTGTGTGGCAGGTTGTGCTGGCACCCACTCCAAAACCCTATTATGTAGGCGTTCAAGCTTGGCTAGGCTGAACGGTACGCGCTCTTCTCCGATCAGAACAATGGTCCCGTGGCTGGCGTTATAGATGTCCGTCAGGACGTTAGCCGCTGCCTTCTCTAGAAGGTACTGTGCATCGTCGACTATGAGAGGGCGCCCGCTCCGTGACAATTGATCTGCGATCTGATCAACCATCTCCGACATGGTGCGGCTTGGCACTATCGTCATCTCCCGCAAAACGGCGGCGAGAAAAGCCTTCTTTGTCCAAGTATCCCGGCACTCGACGTAATAGGCGCGATAGATGTTCGCTGCGAATGTTGCTCCCACAGTTTTGCCTAGCCCGCTAGCACCGTACATCACCACTAATCCGGGTAAGTGGGATGGTCGTGCTATAGCACGCTCAACCGCGCTGGCCAGCAAGCCGACGTTCGTCAGCGGGACTATCTTCGGTGCGCTCATTCCGTGCTTCTCCATGCTGTTTTAGTGCTATCGGCCATCGGCGTTGGCAATGGCCTTACGAGTGGGTGTGCTCATACATCCGCTTGATGGCGGTAAAGTCGAGATGACGCGGGTATCGCTCATGCCATAAACCTTCTTCTCCGTTAAGAATCTCCCCGGCTTGGAAGCGCCTGTTGAGTGCTTCCCAAAGTCGATACCTACCTATCGGGTCGCTGGGTAATTCGAATCTGTTGGTTTTGGGAGCCGTAAGGCTTGCGGCAAAGCGCTGAGCGTCGGCTAGTTGCTCGGCACTGAGGTCGGCGGACGGGGCGGGTGAGGTTGTGACCATTTCTACGCGGCTGCCGGTCAGCGTTTCCAGCTTGTCCACTGCGCGTTTCATCTGGCCTTTCTCACGTTTGTCGTAGGCCTTTTCAATCATGGATTTCGGAATGTAATCGCTGGCGTTGCCGTCGAGGATTGCTTCGCCGATCAACTCCCCGTCCAACGTGCGGACCCAAACGCGGGATGAATCGCGCACGTCGTATGCCAGGCGGATTTGCTCGCCCTGAAAGTTACGCAAAGCGTCCAGGAAATAGGTTTCGCCGGCCCAGGTAACTTCGCCGCGACGAGTCGGGCGGATAACTTGCGGGCGTGTCAGGTCATTCAACAAATCGGCGGGTGCAACAATCGGCTCCCAGCCAGCGGCAATGGCTGCGCTCCAGGCCTCATTTGGGCTCATGTGACGAATCTTGCCGGTCAGCGGATCTCGGAGTTTGGCGAGCCCCCGGTGCGGGCTATCGTTGTAGGTTTCAATCTCATATTCGACACCGGCCATGAACTCGGCAAAGGTCGGAATCAAACGCGTGCGGCCGGTTTCGCGCAGCTCTTTGCGGCCGATCCGATGCACTTTGGTGCCTGCATGCTTGTCCATGTCGGCGCCGATGTAGCTGGTCAGTTTCTTGGCCGCATTGACCCAAATCGTTTGATGGGAACGCTCGATGAGTCCGCGTGCCTGGCTGTTGTAGGGCAATGCGTGGGTCATGGTGCCGCCGAGACGGTCGACCACTTCACGGACGGTATCGTTGTGAAAGCCTGAACCGTTGTCGACATAGAACATGGCGAACATGCCGTGCTGCATGGCGTCACGCAGGGCATCCATCACACCGATGGTTGACTCGGCCTCACCGATGGAAATGCCCAGTGCCTTCCGCGTTGCGACATCAAGGACGGTGGTTACTTCCGGGCGGTAAGGCTTGCCGGTGCGCGGGTTCAATACCTCGGCGTCGAACTTGTGGCCGTCGGCGGTAAGCACGTCGCATGGGAGCAGGTTTTTTGTGGTCCGGCGCTTGAAGGGTTGTAGGGCCTTCAGCTCCTGCGGGGAGCGACGGCCGCGCTCACGGGCCTCGGCGCTCAACTTATTAAGGAAGCGGCGGACGACATGAATACTCGGGCGCTCGGCTGGATGCTTGAGGGCGAACTCGGCATAAGCCGCTTCGACGCTGGGCTTGGTCGGGCGCTGATAGCAGGTTAGGAATGCCGCAGACCATATTGGCAGACTCAAGTCTTTCTTGCGGTGCGCTGGAGCCAAGCCGATTTCACCCTTTTTACGATAGTCGGCCAGCCAGCGTTTTAGCGTGCGCTTGCTTAAAGACCGCTCGCCGGACTTACGATTGTTCGCCCGTTCCACGAGGCCGGTCAGATATGTGCTGAGTTGGTCGGCTTTCGCCAGACTTACTAGAGTCTCGATGGCGCGTTGCTGACTGATAGTGTGATTCAATCGCTCGATCTCGCGCACAAAAGCTAGGCGAGCCGTCATTACAGAGCGTTGACCTTCGTTTAAACGTGACGGAAAAACAGTGTCACGCTCTAATAAAACTTTGGGGGTATTGGCACTCGGTGATGTTTGCAGCGTTGCGACTGATTGGGCAATTAGCGCTGTTTGGGTATCGACAGGTAATTGAGCGAATGGAAATTCCTGTGCTTTTGAGCCCTGCCTAAGCTGGCTTTTCCAACCCGCACGCGATGCAGTTTTCCTAACGCCCTGAGTCGTTTTTGGCATGCCAGTTAAACCGGCGAGCTCTTTGGCGGTGTACCAGCTTTGCATCAGCAGACCTCCTGCTTCGTTACCGGACGACAGGCCCTGGTGCCATTGGCGCCAGGGCCTGTAGCTATCGCTATGCTGCTTGGCGAGCGGCCTGGTATAGAGAGTCAGCATCTTCAACGAGTAGCTGTAGAGCACGCGAAACCTTCGCGATGTCCCGAGCCCCAGTGTCATCTGCATTGCAAACGCTCAATACAGAAAGCAGGTCTTTAACGGCACCTAGACGCCAGTCAGCGGCGTCCATAAGATCCCGTCGAGTTGCACTGTCATTGAGGTAAAGGACTGGGTTTGAAGAGCCTTGTGAGTTGGAGTCGAGAGGCTTGAAGTTAGCCATGGGTCACCTCCGCAACATCGTGGCTTGATTCAAGAGCACGGGCCTTTTCCATGGCGGCGTTGTAACGACCAAGGCGTACGGAAAGAGATGAGTCTGCTCGCAGAGCGGAGAGAGCCATAGCTCTGAGGGCTGCTGCGCGGCTAAGAGCGGACGGATTGCGGGTATGTTGCTTCATGGGGGTGTTGCTCCAACTTAATATGTGGAGCTGTCACCAATCGCCGTCAAACGATTTAGGGTGGCAGCTGTGCGCGGGTTGACGGACCGGGAAAGTTGGCACCCAGCGCACCCGAAGGTGCCCCACGCACAGCCGCCATAACACGAAACGGCAGGCACAAAAAAAGCGCCAGCTGTCGAATGGTGGGCGCTTATGCGCCAACTTGCTCGGGCCGTCAAACCCGGTCGCTGATATGCAGCGACATGTGGACATTAGCCGTTTCCCATGTGATCGGCAAGAGCTAACGTTCCGTAGGGGATAGAAAGGTTACTCGGGAAGGGCGTTGCATCCGTTTCTTTTTGCATCCGTTTTTGATCATCTGATTCGTAAATCTAGAATCTTAAAAAACTCATATAAAACAATAGGTTGGTGTTAAAACGTAACAGTGGAAACTGAAAAGGTGTTCGATTCCTTTTCTCCTGCTAGAAAAGGAACCAATTTACTGGGCAGGGAGAGAGCTGAGGCGCCTTGTTCTCGGGCGTTCTGGCAACTCCAAGCTTATGAGGTCGGTATGCCAAAGAACCCGCTAAATGCATACAAATTCGCTGTTAATCCTCTCTTTTCGCTTAGCGCATCTTTGGCACTGATTCAGAGGGGAATCGGAAGGAAGTGCTCTCTGGAAACCCTTGATCTACCTGGCTTGGCTCGATTTGTCTCGGATAATCCCGCTTCTTCCCGCCGACTTCCTCACCAGTGCCAAAGCTGCCACCTCCTCACAGGAGGAGTGTTGTGAGGCACCGCATTGACTCGGCATATTTCAGCGAATTATCTGTGGCACCGAGGCACCGAGGCACCGATGTCGGCGACTTAGCCTGGTTTGGATCATTGGCGACCAGCAGTTGCTTTGTATTGATCCGGGCAATCTGGCTTTTTCGTCGGGTTGAGCATTTGACTCAACGGGGGTTGCTGGCTGCTGTCGTCAGGCCCTGAGACACCGAGGTTGCGACCGCTGAATCGTCGAAGTCCGCGTCGCGTCCATTGCGGTCACTTTTTCAGGCGTATTTCAAGGCGTGCTTTGAGCTGAGGCTTTTCCCAGAGTGCGCGGGCTAAGCGTTGCATCCATTCATTGTGCTCGCTGTGGGGCGATCAAGGCTGTTTCAGATTTTTCCGTTATATTTTTCGTCATAGCAATACAGCTGCTCGTCAATCTCCCTCAGCGGGCGATTAAGCTGCCGGGCCAGGTCACTCAGTTGCTCGGCATAGGCGATGTATTTCTTGTAGTTGTAGGTCCCGTAGTAAAGCTTTGTGCCAGTCAATGCTCTGTAGGCTCTGACGTCGATGATGGGAAACAGGTCTGGCCTGATGAACTTGAGTATCGAACTCGCCATCGGGAAGCCGATGCCCTATGCGAGGACGAGCTGGTCGATGACGTCCTTTACGAGTGGATCTTTCAGGGAAATATCTGGGGTGGTCGCGAGGGCATTGAGTTTTTCAAGGGTTACAGGCGGTACCGAGAGCACTCTATTGGATTTCCACAGAGATACGCGGCGCAACTCGTTCTCGGTGATAGCGCTTGAATTGTTCAACTGTGCGTGCAGTGCTGCGGTCTCTTCATCATTGTAGGAAAAGGTGAAATCCAAGGCTTCGTTTTGCTTGTCGAATGTCCTGTATTGGCGTTTTGTGTTCATTGCTGAGTCCTTTCGGTGAATGTCGTTTCCTTGCTCGTGGCGCAAATTTTTTGCGCTATCTAGCTACAGGAGTGGTCGCCTTTGCTGTCAGTGTCGGGTGTACAGTAGAGCGGCTATCTCCTCCGTTGGAGGATCAAGAGTACAGAAGATGGAAATGCACCACGGGGACTAGGAGTGATGTTGACTGTCCGCTCGTGGCCGATTCTGTTGAAAAAGCTGGCTTCGGTTTCCACGGCAGAAAAATTCGCGCCCGAGATTGAAATCTGTGTTTTGAGCAATTTAAAAATGCCTATAGAGAAGCAGTGTCGGGCTTTAAAGCTTTTATACCTTAACCGTCTGTCGGTTCTCCAGCACGTTGTCCGGTTCGCGTCTAGTTTTTCTATGGCAGGTTTTTCACAAGGAGATGAAAAATATGTCATGGACTTTCTATCTAACAATTACCAATGGTACGGACCGTACACTGGAAGTAACTAGCAAGTCGATCGAGTGGGGCACTTGGTATCGTGACTCCCAGGATGACAGAGGCCCGTGTAGCATTCCGCCAAATACAACCATTCAAGCTCTCGGTATCCGCGCAGCGCGAGGTACATGGACGGGCTATGAGTGTCATGCACAATGGAAGGATCAGGTGCCACCCGGCGAGAAAGGTTACGGTGCTATCACACTGATGATTGACGTTCCGTTCTCAGGCTCCAATGCCTCGAGCCTGACAAGTGGTGGTGCTCTGACAACTTACGGTTGGCAAGACCTGCCGTCGGGTGGGCATGACTTCAACCGTTCGATCACTATTCGCGCTGGGCGCGATAAGAAGCTGATACTGGAGGAGGGCTCCATGGATCCGGTCGAGCAGGAGTATCGTGAGTATTTGCTGGAATTTGCAGCGAAGAACCCCGATGTACGCGATTGGGATCAGGTTGAGAAGGATTTGACGGAAGTAGATGATTTCAATCCATTGAAGTACATCCCAGAAGGTCCGACCCTGAGCCGGCGCTTGCTGGCTCGCTCCGAGCCGCTGGTAATCGAGCCGGAACTTTGGGATGGCATTGGCGATGTGGATTATCCGACACCTTATGCTCAAGACTTATTCCTAGACGAATACTTTGCTGTGGCGATTTACAGCGTCGGGACTGACCCTAGGAGCTTCATTAATATTCCTGCAGGATCTTCGCGCAAGACCAGCGAGAAGATCACGGTAACGTCGGCGATCAAGAATGTTTTGACCCTTAACTGGTCGCTCAAAACATCTCTTTCAGAGAAAGCTGTCGAACCGGTGTCCGGTTCTGAAGTGGCCTCAACTCTAGACATGGAATTCGGTGTAACCGACGTGCTAGAGGTTAGCCGGGAATCGGTTACGGAATCGATTGTGGAGCAAGAGTTCAAGGCGCCAGAAGACAGTGACGTGCTGATCGTGCCTTGGGTGTTCAGCACTGCGGTAATCATTTACCGTCGTACGAAGAAGGGCAAGGTCAGCCTCGTAGCGGTGTCTGAATGGGCGCAGATGCAGTTCTTCAAAAGTTATCGTGTGCATACACAACTCAAACTGTCTTGAACAGGAATGTCGCCATGAAATTATCAAATGTCTTACTATTGAGTATCGTATTTGCTTGGCAAGGCATGGCCTTCGCCGATACACAGAAGTCTAATGCCGAAACCTTGTTATCTAACGACAAACCACCGCTAACACAGGCGGCGCAGGAGAAGGAACAAGAAAATGTTGAGGCTGACCGGAATGAATGTTGGTCCGCTAAGAATTGTTCTGGAAAGATCCTAAACAATAAAGATGCGCACAACTGTAAATTATCCGGCGGTAAGTCATGGCGGAGCAAGACTACAGGGCAATGCACTAATCTTTAAGTTAAAGGTATCGATTATTTTTTGAAGCACGTCACCAGCACAGTGGGTTGATCACGTTGGCGTAGATGGCAGCAGTAACCTTCTCAGGGCTCCTGTGAAAGTTTCAACCATCGCTACCGACTCAGCTCCGCTTACTAGAAGATAGGCCTCTACTCCTTCACTAGGCGTGGGGGCCTTTTAGTTACGTGGTCGAGAAGAGACATGCCCGCGTATGAGCGCCTCTTGAGGCGGCGAACTGTAGCTGACCTTTTATTGGTAATCGGTCGGCAGGGCGCCGGTGAAGGGGCTCTCTGGTCTAAATCCCGTAGGGAAATTTGCGGGGATTCTTTAATCCTTGTTCAACGTCGTTAGGCGTCGATTGCAGTGCTCGCCTACGTAAACAGCTGTTGTGTAAAGTATTTCAGAACGTCCGCCGGCATGGGGTGCTAGGGGGCGAGTGTTCGAATCACTCTGTCCCGACCATATTTTTTCAATGACTTAGGCCAATGTTCAGAGCATTGGCTTTTTTCATGTGCGTGACTTGTCGTTTTTTTACACCTGCTTCCTCTTCAAAATTGTCAGGACCGGTTCCCGTGAATCGGTTGCTGATACCATGTTCGCAGCTTCAATCGTGCCCGAGCTCAGCGCCCGAGTAGTGGCGGGTGATGCTGCCGTTCCCCCAGCAACGCTTTCCACATTAACCTCCCCGATCATCTGGTACGGGGAAGCTTCTCGCGATTCCCTGGGACAGCATCTGAGGGTGTGATATTTGGAGTGTAGAAATCAGATTCATCAGCACGCCGTCGCCATGATCATGGACGCCAATTCAACGTTAGCAACAGGGGTCGAACAGGCCTCTGAGTCTGAGTTGTGCGGGATGAGCCGGGCCGGATATCTTGATTTGTGCATCAATCAAGCTCTGGAACGTTAGGCCAGACTGCTAGGCACGCTCCGTTGGGAGTGCCAGCTAGATCCGGGAGAGACGTATCTTTCATCCGTGACGAGGATCGACGCTTGGGCCGCAGTACTCTGAATCGACTGGCTACTGTAAAGAGCACAGGTTATTAGGACGAGGTGAAGGCGAAGCGCGAGGGGGGGGGCGCAGTAATTCAAGCTATGTAAGCCCACTCAAACATGCGAAATGGGCGACACGAAGATTTGAGGTGCCTGGAGACGATCGGCGAGAAGGCCGGGCATACCAAACGGGGTCTGGCCAAGAATGGGCAAATCACGAACGACTCGCTCGCAATATTCATGAGTGGTAGCTACCACAGGAAGGGAATTGGGTAGTGTGGGGAGTCAGATCAATCTGTAGGGCGTCGCCATCGGGCTTGATAGTGACGACAGAGAAGCCCTCCCAGAAGGGAAGAAAAGTATTAATATCGCGCATAAGAACGCCGGTTTGTTAGATGTGTTTGCTCGCACGAACATCATCAATCAAATCGGCGTTCTGGTTTCTATGTTTCCCAGGATTCCGTGAAGAACCCAATTTAATCGGTGGTTTCCAAGCGGGTTGAGACATTTAGTCGCCAGGTAAAAGCAGCAAGCCCGCTAAAAGCGGGCTTTTTAAGGTCTCGAAAAAACCACGCCCTTCAACGGGCAGCAGTTGCTGATGTAGCGCTTTTTAGCGTGCCTCAGTCAGCCGAGAGCGGACGCTGCTTCAGGTAATCCAAAAACGGGCTGATATCTGTACTGCAGAGCAAATGCGCGATTGAACACACCTCGGTCTCTGTCCATTCCCACCATGCGGACTGTTCTAGGATCAGGCGGGTGGGCTCATCAAAGCGCCAGCGGATATGTTTAGCAGGGTTGCCGCCCACGATAGCGTACGGCGCAACGTCTTTGGTCACAATCGAGCCGGCGGCGACGACCGCGCCGTTGCCGATGGCGACGCCAGACAGAATTTTCGCGTGCGAGCTGATCCAGCAATCATTGCCAATGGTCACGTCACCTTTACTGCCACCAAAATCAGTGATGTGGGCGACGCTTTTAAGCTTGGCCGGAAAGGGATAGCAACTGAGCCAATCGGTGCGATGGTGACCCCCCAAATACACCTCAACATTGCCCGCGATCGACGTGTAGGCGCCTACGCGCAAGGTCGTACCTTCGTGCCAATCGTGAACCTTCAAGTCCCCGTAGGTACCTATGCCAAAGCTGTATTCGGGGTAACGGTTGCGCAGTTTTTGCGTCGAACGCTCCAGAGGGGAGAGCGCGCGTAATGCCTTGCGCGCTTGGTGTTCGCGCCATTTACGCAATAGTTTCATGCGTCGAGCCTTCTTGCAGAGGTTGAAATCAGGTCGTCATCCTGAGCAATGAGGGGCGTGTATGCAAGGTGTGATCATCGCGAGTGTTGCTGTGCTAAGCCCGGTAAAAGCCGCAAATTGATCACCCTCATTGTTTCGGTCTCCACCGAGCGCGCTAGCCTGCGCAAATACCAGAACCTCGCACGCGGGATCTTCGCCGAGCACTCGAATGTGATGGGGGTCAAGACGCTGGAGGCCCCGGCATTGGTCTGCGGGCATAGCGGCGCTGGCCTGGCCAGCGATTACGCAGTGGAGGAGGGCTTTGCGCATTTGCTGCAAGGTTCCGGCCTGAGACTGCAACCGATGTGTGATCAAGCCTACAGGCCGGTGCCGGAGTGCGGCAGTTTGCAATTGGCGCCGACTTCGACCGTTGGCATCACCGGGCTTGAGGGCAGCGATATCGCTGTATGCCAACTACATGGAAGGCCTGAGCCAGGGAGAAATCGCGCCCTCTACCTCGATCAACGAAGATCAAATCTTCCCGCCGTTTATCAGCCGCCAAGTCGAAATGGGCGCCAAAATAAGACGCCAGCGCCTTTGCGGTCATCAACCCAGCTCGCCACAGGATGTGCAAAGCGGGGGTAAATGAAAAAGCGTTAATAAGAATGTTTTTTGATTGCATCGCGCCGATATGGAATAGTACCCGCCGTTTTCCCCGGACGGTCTAGCTGGGGTGTTCCAACGCCGAGGTCTTTGTCATGCGAATGCTGCGCTCCATCCCGACCCTTGCTGCCTGCCTCCTGGCGTTTTCTTCAAGCGTGTTGAGCGCTGCGCCCATCGACCTCAATGACGGCCAGCACGCGGTGCACTTGCCGGGTACCCCCAAGCGCGTGGTGGTGCTGGAGTTTTCCTTCCTGGATAGCCTCGCCGCCGTTGACGTCACTCCGGTCGGTGCCGCCGATGATGGCGACGCCAACCGTGTACTGCCGCGTGTACGCCAGGCCATCGGCCAATGGACATCCGTGGGCCTGCGCTCGCAACCGAGCATCGAGGACATCGCGCGGCTCAAGCCCGACCTGATCGTCGCCGACCTCAATCGCCATCAAGCGTTGTACAGCGACCTGTCGAGCATCGCGCCGACCTTGCTGTTGCCGTCGCGCGGTGAGGACTACCAAGGCAGCCTGAAGTCTGCCGAGCTGATCGGCAAGGCCTTGGGCAAAAGCACGCAGATGGAGGCGCGCATCGCACAGAACCGCGAGCACTTGCAGGCGATTGCCAAGCAAATCCCGGCGGGCGCCAGCGTGTTGTTTGGCGTCGCGCGGGAAGACAGTTTTTCCGTACACGGCCCGGACTCCTACGCCGGTAGCGTGCTCGAAGCCATCGGCCTGAAAGTACCGTCGGTACGTGCCAAGGCCGCGCCAACCGAGTTCGTCAGCCTGGAACAACTGCTCGCGCTGGACCCGGGGTGGTTGCTGGTGGGGCATTACCGGCGTCCAAGCATTGTCGACACCTGGAGCAAGCAGCCGCTGTGGCAGGTGCTAGGTGCCGTGCGCAATCACCATGTGGCTGAAGTCGACGGCGACAGCTGGGCACGCAACCGTGGTGTATTGGCTTCGGAGCAAATTGCCGAAGATGCCCTGGCGATTCTCAAAGGCGGCAAAGCCGTATTGAGCCAATAAGTATGCGGCGAAGTCTCGCGGCGGCAAGCATTGTGCTGCTGGGCGCCTTGTTGTTCTGGCTCTCGTTGTACAGCTGGTCGCCGTTCACCCTCACCACCGCAGATGCCTGGAATGGCCTGGTTCATCAGGGGCGCGTAGGCGGCAATATGGCCTATATCGTCGCCCAGCTGCGGGTGCCTCGGGCCGTGTGCGCGGCATTGGTCGGTGCCTGTCTGGGCCTGGGCGGTGCGCTGATGCAGGGCATTACGCGCAACCGTCTGGCCTCACCGTCGCTGTTTGGCGTGACGGCGGGTGCGGCGTTGGGGTTGGCGCTGTTCTCGACCGGCTTGGTCGCGCCACCCTTTGCCGGTGGCGCGTTGTTGATGACCTGCCTGGGCGGCGCATTGGCCTGGGTCACCGTATTCAGCCTGGGCGGTGCGTGGTCGCCGACCACCGCCCAAGGACGATTGGTATTGGCCGGCGTGGCCGTCGCCGCATTGTGCGCGGCACTGACCCGGCTCACGGTGATTCTGGTCGAAGCCCAGGCTCAAAGCGTGCTGAACTGGCTGGCTGGATCGTTAGCCAACGTCGGCGCAGCCCAGGTGCAACTGCTCTTGCCTTGCACCTTGATCGGTGGTCTGTGGGCGCTGTGGTGCGCGCCGCGCCTGAACCTGATCAACCTTGGTGAAGATGCCGCACGTTCGTTGGGCGTCGGCATCGGCAGCCTGCGCTTACAGGTGTTTATCGCCAGTCTGTTGCTGGTGGGCGCGAGTGTCTGCGCCGTCGGCCCCATCGGTTTCGTCGGGCTGATCGCACCGAATATCATTCGGCAATTTCTCGGCAATGACTACCGTTGGCTGATCCCGCTGAGCGCGGCGTTGGGCGCGGTGATCGTACTGGGCGCCGACTTGCTCAGTCGCGCTGTGGCCTTTCCAGTGGAAACGCCCGCCGGTGTGGTCACCGCACTGATCGGCGCACCGTTTTTCCTCTTTCTCGCCAGGCGCGCGTTATGACTCAGCCACGATTACGCCTGTGGCTGCTGCTCGGCGGGTTGCTGGTCGCGACTTTTATCAGCCTCAGTGCCGGCACCTTGTGGCTCACGCCGCAAACGGTGCTGGAGCGCTTGCTGGCCCATAATGCCCTCGACTTCGAAGTCTGGAACCACCGCCTGCCGCGCAGCCTGATCGCGATCCTCTCCGGTTGCGCGTTTGGCCTGGCCGGGGCGATCGTGCAGGGGGTGATTCGCAACCCGCTGGCCTCGCCGGAAATCCTCGGCGTCACCCAAGGCGCTGGGCTGGCGCTGACGGTGGCGATCATCAGTTGGCCGCACATGACGATTGCCTGGTTGCCACTGGTGGCCTGCCTGGGCGGCGCCGGTGGCGCCTTGTTGCTCGCCTTGTACAACACCGGCGTGAGTTTTTCCGGGGTGCGGTTTGCGCTCTCGGGTGTGGCGATTGCAGTGACCTTGTCCAGCGTCACCGAGTTCTTGATTCTGTCCCATCCGCTGGATATCAACACCGCCTTGCTCGCACTCACCGGCAGTTTGTGGAGCCGCAACTGGCACCATGTGGCGCTGGTGTTGCCGTTCCTGCCGCTGATTGCGCTGGGCCTGTGCCTGGCCAAACCGCTGAACCTGATCGCCCTCGGCGACGAAGCCGCCCACAGCCTGGGCACCGCGCTGACCCGCACGCGCTGGCTGGCGATGGCCTGCGCGGTGGTGCTGACCAGCCTGGGCGTGGGGGTGATCGGGCCGATTGGGTTTATCGGCCTGGTCGCGCCGCACATGGCGCGGCGCCTGGTCGGCGGGCATCACCAGTACCTGCTGCCGGCTGCCATGCTGATCGGTGCGTTGTTGCTGGTGCTGGCCGACACCCTCGGGCGCACGTTGATCGCGCCCAGCGAAATCCCGGCAGGGGTACTCACTGCGGTGATTGGCGCGCCGTATTTTCTTTGGTTGCTGGCACGGTTCAAGGGCTGATGACATGAGTATTCTGCAGGCACATCAACTCCACATCGGCTACGGTGCCACGCGCATCGTGCAAGGGTTGTCGTTCGCTCCACCGGCTGGGAAGGTCACAGCATTAATCGGCCCCAACGGCTGCGGCAAGTCCACGTTGCTCAAGGCCTTCGCGCGGATCCTCAAGCCGACCCAGGGCGAGTTGACGCTGGGTGGCCAAGCCTACGCCAGCCTGTCCGCTCGCCAGCTAGCACAGCAGATCGCGTTTTTGCCCCAGGTATTGCCGGTGCCGGAGGGTGTCAGCGTGCGCCAACTGGTCGCTTACGGGCGCAGCCCGCATAATTCGCTGTGGGGCCGCCTGAGCGGTAGCGATCAAGCCCACGTGACTCAGGCCATACAACGCTTGGAACTGGACAACCTGACCGACCGCGCCCTGGCGGACTTGTCCGGCGGCCAGCGCCAACGTGCTTGGCTGGCCATGGTGCTGGCGCAGAACGCGCCGGTGGTGTTGCTCGACGAGCCCACCACCTACCTCGACATCAGCCACCAGGTAGAACTGCTCGACCTGATGGGAGCGCTGGCCGCCGAAGGTAAAACCGTCGTCACCGTGCTCCACGACATTAACCAGGCCTGCCGCTATGCCGACCACCTGGCGGTGATGCATGGCGGCAAGCTGGTCGCCGACGGTGCGCCGTCAGCGGTGATCAGTGCCGAATTGATGCGCCAAGTGTTCGATGTGCACGTGCAGATCATGCGTGAACCGGGGGCCGGCACGCCGATGTGCCTGGTGGAGAAAAGTACCCGAACTCACGCCTGACGTTATGTGAAAGTTTGGGTGGTTTATCCTATGAAGATGGAGTTTGTTGAGCCGCTGTTTGAAAGCGTGTCAATAATTAGCGAAGTGGCTAATTGCAATTAGCCAATCCCTACTGTCACCTGTGAGCCTTGTAAATAAAGGGCTGTACTGGAAAATCGGGATAGCTTAAGTCTATTCATTTCAGTTTGTTTCTCGCCTTCCGGAACTAGATTTGCAACTTAAAGTCGATTAACCCAGTTAACTCCGACTGCGGCGTGGCGAACTAATGGCATTGTTATGGCAGTGTCCAGTAGTTCCAAATAGCCATACTTTCTCGCAACTAGACCCCCACACTATGTCGTCAACGCTCATCGATGCCTGCCATATGCAGATCCCGCACACCGACCCAGTGTGCGCGTGGCTGATGCGGCACGCCGGGCTGAAAAGCGTCGACCTGGACCGCGCCCGGCGCCTGTCCACTGACAGCAGCGATCTGCTCGGCCTGCTCACACGCCTGGGGCTGGTCTCGGAAATCGAATTGGCCCGCGCCTGGGCTGAACTGCTCGGCGCCCCCCTGCTGCTGGCCGATGCCGCGCCGCCGTTGCTCGATCCCTTGCCAGCGCTTACCGAGCGTTTTATGCGCCACTACCAGGTGGTGCCCATGGGCTGGGCCCAGGGGGGATTGCGCGTACTGGCGGCCAACCCTACGCAACACTATCCATTCCAGGCCCTGGCTTACGCGTGCCAGGTGCCAGTGTGGCTGGCCATCGGCCCGCGCACTGAAGTCGACACGTTGATCGAGCGCTACTACGGTCAGGGCCGCACCGCCATGGGCACCTTGATCGAAAATCTCGATGAACAGGGCGGCGCGCTGGAGGATATCGAACACCTCAAGGACATGGCCTCCGAAGCGCCGGTGATCCGCCTGGTCAACCTGATCCTGCAACGCGCAGTCGAACAACGCGCGTCGGATATTCATATCGAACCCTTCGAAAACCAGCTCAAGGTGCGCTACCGCATTGACGGCGTGCTGCACGACGCCGAGGCGCCGCCGGCCAGTTCGTCGGCGGCGGTGATCTCGCGGGTGAAGATCATGGCGCGCCTGGACATCGCCGAACGGCGCCTGCCCCAAGATGGGCGGATCATGCTGCGCATCCAGGGCAAGGCGCTGGATTTGCGCGTGTCCACGGTGCCCACCAGTTTTGGCGAATCGGTGGTGATGCGCCTGCTCGACCGGCAAACCGTTCAATTCGACTTCCAGAGCTTGGGCTTTGACGGCCAGCGCCTGGCGGCGTTTCTCGACCTGCTCGAACGCCCCCACGGTGTCCTGCTGGTCACCGGGCCTACCGGCTCCGGCAAAACCACCACGCTTTATACCGCGTTGTCGCGGCTCAACACCGCCGAACGCAAGATCATCACCGTCGAAGACCCGGTGGAATACCAGCTCGAAGGCATCAACCAGATCCAGGTCAAGCCAGCCATCGGCCTGGACTTCGCCGGCGCGCTACGCTCCATCGTGCGCCAGGACCCGGACGTGATCATGATCGGCGAAATCCGCGATCTGGAAACCTGCCGCATCGCCATCCAATCTTCACTCACCGGCCACCTTGTACTCTCAACCTTGCACACCAACAGCGCCGCCGCGAGCATCACGCGGCTGCTGGACATGGGCGTGGAAAGCTACCTGATCGCCTCAACGGTCAGCGGCATTCTCGCCCAGCGCCTGGTGCGGCGCCTGGACCCTTCGACCCGTGTGGCGTTTGCTGCGCCGCCGGAGTTGATCGAGGAACATGGCCTGGATCGCCTGACCGACCAACGCCCGATCCTGCTCTACCAAGGCCGTTACCACGGCCGCAGCGCCATCACCGAACTGCTGGTGATGAACGACGAACTGCGCAGCCTGCTGATGCGTCACGCCGACGCCGCCACCCTGGAGCAGGCCGCGCGCCGCGCCGGTTTGCGCACCTTGCATGAAGAAGGCTTGCGCCAGGCGCTGGCGGGCATTACCTCGTTGCAAGAAGTGCTGCGCGTGACCCGTGGAGACGGCGTGTGAGCCGCTTCAAGTTTCGCGCGTTGGACAGCCAGGGCGTGGCCCAGAGCGGCACGCTGCAAGCCCAGGACCAAGCCGCCGCCATCGCCGTCCTGCACAAACGCGGCCTGTTGCTGCTGCACATCGAAACGGCGGGCAGCCCGAGGTTGCGCAACACGCGCGGGCAATTGAAGGGCGCGGCACTGGTGAGTTTTACCCAGCAACTGGCCACCTTACTGGGCGCCGGTCAGCCGCTGGAGCGCTCGCTGAGCGTGCTGCTTAAGCAGCCCGGCCAACCCCAGGTGCGCGCGCTGATCGAGCGCATCCGCGACCATGTCAAAGCGGGCAAACCGTTATCCGCCGCGCTGGAGGAGGAGGGCGACAGCTTCTCGCCGCTGTACCTGAGCCTGGTGCGCGCCGGTGAAGCGGGCGGCGCGCTGCAAAGCACCTTGCGCCAACTCAGCGACTATCTGGAGCGCAGCCAGTTGCTGCGCGGCGAAGTGATTAATGCGCTGATCTACCCGGCGTTCCTAGTGGTCGGCGTGTTGGGTTCGCTGGCGCTGTTGCTTGCGTATGTGGTGCCGCAATTTGTGCCGATTTTCCAGGACTTGGGTGTGCCGGTTCCGCTGATCACCGAAGTGATTCTGGCGCTGGGCCAGTTCCTCGGCGCCTATGGCTTGGTGTTACTGACCGCGATCATCACCGCCAGCTGGATCGTGGCGGCGCGTCTGCGCGATCCGCTGCAACGGCAACGCTACGACCGGCGCCTGCTCAGCGTTCGCGTGATCGGTCCGCTGTTGCAACGGGTCGAAGCAGCCCGCCTGACCCGCACCCTCGGCACCTTGCTCAGCAACGGCGTGGCCTTGCTGCCAGCGCTGGTCATCGCCCGCCAAGTCTGCACCAACCGTGCCCTGCAAGCCCAAGTGGCGGATGCGACGGAGTCGGTTAAAGGCGGCGGCACCCTCGCCAGTGCGTTCGGTGCCCAACCCTTGTTGCCGGACCTGGCCTTGCAAATGATTGAAGTCGGTGAACAAGCCGGGGAATTGGACAGCATGCTGCTCAAGGTCGCCGACGTGTTCGACGTCGAAGCCAAACGCGGTATCGACCGTTTGCTCGCCGCACTGGTGCCTTCCCTGACCGTGGTCATGGCCGTGCTGGTGGCGGTGATCATGCTGGCGATCATGCTGCCGCTGATGAGCCTGACCAGCAATATATGAACCTTCAAGGAGCTGAACCGATGCGCCGATTGCGAGTCATCACCCCACGCCGCCAAAGCGGTTTTACCCTGCTGGAAATGCTCGCGGTGATCGTGCTGCTGGGCATCGTCGCGACCATCGTGGTGCGCCAGGTCGGCGGCAATGTGGACAAAGGCAAATACGGCGCGGGCAAGGCACAGTTGGCCAGCCTGAGCATGAGAATCGACAGTTACGCCCTCGATGTCGGCGCGCTGCCCAACAGTCTGCAACAGCTGGTGGACAAGCCCGCCAATGCGTCCAGCTGGGCCGGGCCCTACGCCAAGCCTTCCGACCTTAAGGACCCGTTCGGCCATGATTTTGGTTATCGCTACCCTGGCGAACACGGGGCTTTCGACCTCATTTTCTATGGTCAGGACGGCCAGCCGGGCGGCGATGGCTACCGCGCCGACCTGGGCAATTGGCAATGACCGGCGTATGAACCAGCGCGGCTTCACCCTGCTGGAGATGCTGGTGGTCATCCTGCTGATCGGTGTCGCCGCCGGGTTGCTGGGGCTGGGTGTACGCCAAGGTTTGCAGGTGGCGCAAGAGCGCCGCGTGGTCGGGCAGATGGTCGACGCGCTGCGCGCCACCCGGGCGGGCGCGGTCATCAGCGGCACGGCCGCGCGCACTGAATTCGATTTGCCGGGCATGACGTTCCAGGCACCGGGCCGCACGCAGCACCGCTGGCCGTCTCAACTGCACGTCAGCTTGCACACTGCTGAACGGGCTGGCTCCGCCATTGAGTTCTACCCCGATGGCAGTTCCACCGGCGGCCATCTGCTGGTGGCCAATGGCACTCGGCATTGGCGCATTGACGTTGGCTGGCTGACCGGCAGCGTGCAGTCCAAGGCGCTGCCATGAAATACCAAACGGGTTTCACCTTGCTTGAAATGCTCGCCGCGCTGACGCTGATGGCGGTGTGCAGCACGGTGTTACTGGTTGCTTTCGGCCAAAGCGCGCGCTCGTTGGCTCAGGTCGCCCGCAGCGATCGTCTCACCCATACGGCGCTGACCGTGCTCGACCAGGAAGCGGCAGGGCCGTTGGTGGAGGGTATCAGCCAAGGTGACTTGGACGGCATCCACTGGCAACTGACCCGCTCCCGACAACAGTCGCATGTTTTTCGCCTCGACCTGACCGTCAGCGAAGGGCCGCACCACGCCCATTTCAGTACCTTGAGGGCGCGCCTGTGAAGCGCTGCGAGCAGGGTTTCACCTTGCTGGAAATCCTCGTGGTGCTAAGCCTGCTTGCGGTGTTGCTGGTGCTGGTGGGCGGTGCGTTGCTCGGCGCTAATCGCGCGGTGGCCAAGGCCCAGCGCTACACCGCCAGCCTGGATGAGATGCGCGCCGCGCAGCAGTTTCTGCGCGCGGCGATCAGCGAGGCGCTGCCGTTGGATGTCACCGAAGACGACAGCCAGACGGACGGGTTTTTCCTCGGCACACCCAAGCGCTTGCAGTTTGTGGCGACCTTGCCGGGCGTGCTCGGTGGTGGGATTCAGCGGTTCACCTTGCAACAGCGCGAGCAGCAATTGCAGGTGGCGTTTTCTCAGTTGGAATCCCACACCAACTTGGCCCGCAGTGAACCGCAAGTGCTGCTGAAAAACGTCGCGGATTTGCAGTTCAGTTATCGCGGCGTATCGCCGCTGGGCCAAGCCACAGGATGGATTAATGAATGGCCGTGGCCCCGGCGACTGCCTGCAGCGGTGCGCGTCGCCGCCAGCCTCGACGGCCCGCTGCCGTGGGTCAGCCAAGTGATCGCGCTGCGCCTGAACCTTTCCAGCGGAGCGCTCGAAGAATGAAGCGCCAACGCGGCGCCGCCCTGCTGCTGGTGCTCTGGGCGCTGGCCTTGCTCAGCGTGTTGCTTGGCGGCCTGGCCGGTTGGGTGCAGTTGGAAAGCCGCCAGGCCCTGTGGCTACGCCAGCACACCCAGACCGTGCTGGCCGCCGAAGCCGGTATCGCTCTGGCCATGGCGGATCGGCACTGGATCGCCGACGGTCGTGACATGCCGCTGACCTTCGACGATGCCCAGTTGCACGTCAGTCTGCGCAGCGAGCGCGGCAAGCTGTACTTGATCAACGCCGAGGCCGATGACTTCACGCGCCTGGCCCTGGCCTGCGGCGCCACCCAGGCCCAGGCCAGCCAGCTGATCAAGGCCCTGGAGGCGCGCCGTAAGCAGGGCTTGCCGCCGTTTCGGGTGCTGGAAGAAGTGCGCCAACTACCTGGCATGACGCAGACGCTGTACAGCCAATTGCTGCCGGAAATCACTTTATGGAGTGACCTGGATCGCCCTGATCCTGCCTTCGCCAGCCCGCTGATGCGCCACGCGCTGAACCTGTCACACCAGAACGCCGAAGGCGCCGACCCAGGCGAAGTGTTGGTCGTTGATAGTCACGCACAACGCCCCGGCGGCTATCAGGCACGCCTGCAACTCACGGTTTTATTGAGCCCATCGGAGGACAGCGCGCAACCCTACCGGGTGCTACGTTGGCAAGAATGAATCGACTGGAACCCATTGCCCGGCACTGGCGTGGCAGCCTGCTGCAACAAGGTTGGCGCCTGTGGCTCGCAGAGTTGCGCACCTGTGTGCCGAGTTGGCGGGTACTGCACGAGCCGCCTGAGCAGATTTACCACTGGCCATTGAGCGGCCCGGTCACACCCGGCAGCACGCGCCAGGTGTTGATGCTCGCGCCCGACGCTGTGCTGTTGCAAACGGTGCAACTGCCGCTGGCCGCTGCGCGCAACCTCGCCACCGTGGTTGGTTATGAGCTGGACCGCTATACGCCGTTCGACACCGACCAGTTGTATTTCGTCGCGCGCCAAGAGCAGCGCACTGCCACTCATTTGCACGTCACGCTAGTGGCGATCTTACGCGAACAGCTGGACCAGATCCTCGTCGACTGCGCGGCTCTAGGCTTGCACCCCCATCGGGTGGATGTGAACCACTTGGGTATCGACCTGCTCCCGGCGCCCTTGCGCCCGCGTCAACGCCCAGCCGGCAAAGGCTTGCAACGCCGCCTGCCGTGGCTGTGCGGCGCCTTGTTGATTGCGGCAATGCTGCTGTGGCTCAACGACCGCCAGCGCGTGCTTGATGCCATGCACGCCAGCGTGCAGCAGCAAAAAGCCCAGGTCGCCGAAGTGCACGCCTTGCGCCAACAACTGCTCAACACCCGGGGCGCGGCGCAGTACCTCACCCGACGCAAACTGGCACAGCCGCCCTTGGCCGCCTTGCTCAATGACCTCACCACCTGCTTGCCGGCCGACACCTGGCTAGACCAGTTGGACGTCAAGGGCGGCGAGATTTCGTTCTCTGGGCAAAGCGCCAAGGCCAGTGCGCTGATCAGCCGTATCAAAGGCTGCCACAGCCTGGAAAACGCCCAGTTCGAAGGGGTGATTCAACCCGATGCGCGCACTGGCAAGGACCGGTTTGCCTTGCGTGCCCACTTACGCCAGGAGGCTGCCGATGCGCCGACCCCTCACACCCCGTGAACGTCGCGGCGCGGCCTTGCTGTTGCTGGTCGTGGTGGTCGGCGCAGCCTATTGGCTGTTGATCGACAGCTGGTTCGCCGGCCCCTTGCGCGACATGGCTGAACAGGCCGAGCAGCTGCGTGAACAGCAGCAACGCTACGCCGCTGTGGTGCGCCAAGGCGATGCGTTGCGTCAGCAACTGGTGCTAGCGCAGCAAGACCCGGCCAGCAGCACCAGCCTATTACCGGGGGATGACCCCGATGGGGTGGCCGCCGACCTGATGCAACGCCTTGCCGACCTGATCAACAGCCACGCTAGTCTGGGCGGCGGCTGTAGCCTGACGCAACGTAAGCCGATCACCCCGGAGCAGGATGAAGGTGAGCCGTATCGCCAGGTCAAGGTCAGTCTTACCCTTAACTGCGCCATCGAGCCATTGGAAGCCGTGCTTCACGAGCTTGAATACCAGCCGCCGTTTCTGTTCGTGGATGAACTGCGCATCCGCCGTGGCCAACAGGCGCCCGTCACGGGGGGCGCCGGAAAGTTGGTGGTGCACCTGCTGGTGCGTGGTTACCTGCAACCGCAGGTGGCGCGATGATCGGCGCACTGCGCCCCCTGGAATGGGGCTTGCTCGGCTTGGCCGGGTTACTCGGCGTGCTGATGGCGGTGATTCTCAGCAGCATCGGCGATGAACCGCAGTGGCTGCCCGAACCGGCTGCGCGCGCGCAGCCTTCGGTCCGCGTAAAAGTCGCGCCAAGCGTGCCGCTGGAAACCCTCGCCGCCACTTGGCAAGCGCCGCTATTCAGCCCGGATCGCAGCCCCGATAGCGTGGTGGGCAAGGCCCGGGTCTCGAGCCTGGCTAACCTGACCCTCAGCGGGATCATGATCACCGGCAACCTGCAAATGGCGATGCTCAAGCAGACCGATGGCCGCCCGCTCACCGTGCGCGTGGGCCAGACGCTGCCCAACGGCTGGCGGCTGGAACACCTGACGCCGCAATACGCCCGTTTCGCCCTGGATGGCCGCACGCACACCTTGAGCCTCTACGCCAAGCGCTTGCCGCCGCCGTCCACCCGGCCCCCGATTACTCTTCCCCGCGAGCCCCTCCCTTGATTGATATGCGCACCCCGACGTTTTGCCTGGCCGCCGCACTCACATTGGGCGGCTGTGGCACCTTCACCGACCGCCTCGAAGCGGACGATGGCCTGCTGCACGAAGCCATGCGAGGCACCGGCTCACAGCGCTCGCCGAGTGAGGCACCTGCGCCTGAAAGCCCGCAGCCTGAAGCCAAGTCAGCACCGCAACGCCAGGTGATTCGTGGCAACCAGCAGTTCGTACGCCCGCCCGGAGCAACGCCGAGCCCGAAGGAGGAGGGCGGCGACATCGTATTCAACTTCGCCGACCAGCCTATCGAGGCGGTGATCAACAGTGTGATGGGCGACTTGTTGCACGAAAACTACAGCATCGCCCAGGGTGTGAAGGGTAATGTCAGCTTCTCCACCTCCAAACCGGTGGACAAGCAGCAGGCGTTGTCGATCCTCGAAACCCTGTTGTCATGGACCGACAACGCGATGATCCGCCAAGGCCAGCGCTATGTAATTCTGCCGGGCGACCAAGCCGTGGCGGGCAAGCTGGTGCCGCAGATGCACGTGGCTGTGCCGTCCAGCGGGCTCTCTGCGCGCTTGTTCCCACTGCGGTATATCTCCGCCACCGAGATGCAAAAACTGCTCAAGCCGTTCGCCCGCGAGAATGCTTTTTTGCTGGTGGATCCGGCGCGCAATATCCTCAGCCTGGCCGGCACCCCGGAGGAGCTGGCCAACTACCAGGAGACCATCGACACCTTTGATGTGGACTGGCTCAAGGGCATGTCGGTGGGCGTGTTCGGCCTGCAACGCGCGTCGGTGGCCGAGTTGATGCCCGAGCTGCAAGCCATGTTTGGCCCGGACAGCGGCATGCCTCTGGCGGGCATGCTGCGTTTTCTGCCCATCGAACGGACCAACTCGGTGGTGGCGATTTCTTCACAGCCGCAGTACCTCAGCGAGGTGGGTGACTGGATCCGCACCATCGACGAAGGCGGCGGTAATGAACCGCAGATGTATGTCTACGATGTGCGCAATATGAAGGCTTCGGACCTGGCCAAGTACTTGCGGCAGATCTACGGCAATGACGCGATCAAGGACGACGCGCCAGCCAAGGTCGCGCCGGGGTTGCGCACGACCACCTTGTCGTCGCTCAACAGTAACGCTGGTGGTATGCAGAACACGCCGCCACCAGCCGAAGAGCCCGAGCAAACGCCGGACGTTACACCGCCTGCGCCGGATAAAAGCCTTGAAGCCGGCACGCGCATTACCGCGCAAAAAAGCAGTAACCAACTGCTGGTGCGCACCCGCCCGGCGCAGTGGAAGGAGATCGAAGCGGCGATCAAGCGCCTAGATAATCCGCCCCTTCAGGTGCAGATCGAGACGCGTATTCTTGAGGTCAAGCTCACCGGTGAATTGGACCTGGGGGTGCAGTGGTATTTGGGGCGACTGGCGGGGAATTCTTCGAGTAAGACGGTGGCGAATGCGTCCGGCAGCCAGGGCGCGTTGGGCGCTGGCGGGTCGGGGCTGGGAGCATCGGATTCGTTGTTCTATTCGTTCGTCAGCGCCAATTTGCAGGTGGCGTTACATGCGTTACAGACCAATGGGCGTACGCAGGTGCTGTCGGCGCCGTCGCTGGTGGTGATGAATAACCAGCCCGCGCAGATTCAGGTGGGGGACAACATTCCTATCAGCCAGACCACGGTGAATACCGGCAGCGCCGATTCCACGTTAAGCAGCGTCGAGTATGTGCAGACCGGGGTGATTCTGGATGTGGTGCCGCGCATCAACCCGGGCGGCCTGGTGTACATGGATATTCAGCAGCAAGTCAGTGACGCAGAGAACCAGACCGGCAATAGCGATACACCGGTCAATCCACGTATTTCGACGCGGTCGGTGTCGACGCAGGTGGCGGTGCAAAGTGGGCAGACGGTATTGCTGGGTGGGTTGATTAAGCAGGACAACGCGCAGAGTGTCAGTGCCGTGCCGTACTTGGGCAAAATTCCTGGGTTGCGCTGGTTGTTTGGTAACACCAGCAAGTCCAAGGATCGCACGGAGTTGATTGTGTTGATTACGCCTCGGGTGATTACCAGCAGCAATCAGGCGCGACAGGTGACGGATGATTATCGGCAGCAGATGCAGTTGCTGCGGCCGGCAAAATGAAGTGAAGGAACGCGGTAGAGAATGTAAGAGCGGAACCCTACTCAGCCGTGACCCAAACAACGGATATGTACTCAGCGCCCTCCGGCAACCACAACACTCAACCCGTAAAAAAAGATGTGTAGATACCTATGGCTATCGCGGGCAAGCCCGCTCACATTTGGATTTTTATACATCAGAGAGAGGGTGTAGGTATCGCCCCTTAAGGCGTGCACACCAACGCCTGGCGCTCATAGTTCAGCGCTTTATTCTGCGGCGGCAACGTATAGGTTGCACTGCACTGCTGCTCACCCCACTTGATAAGCAATGTGCCGTGATCCTCTTCCACCAACGCCAGCGCATTGCCATTCGGGTCTGCAATCGCCAGCTGCTTGCCGTTCGTGTCCTCCAGCGAAGCCCCAAACGACAGCGGCTTATGCTGCGCATCAAACAACTCAAACAATACCCGCCGACCGGTGGTGCCGCTGTAATGCGCCACCACAATTGCGCCACGGCGCGGCACCACTTGCTGAGTGGCGTTGGTGATTTCCACATCGCCGCCCAGGTCGCGGGTGTCCAGGCTCACCCAGTTCACCCGGTAAGGCTGGGCATTGGGGATCACCGCGTAGCCGTTGTAGCCGGTCTCCACGCCGCTGTAGCTGCTGATCTTCGCGCCGGAGATGCCCGGCACTTCGGCCAGTGCAAAGGTCTCGCTGACGGTCTGCCCCAGGTTGACGCCGCCTGCGTGCGCGACCACGGAGCCTGCGAGGTTGAGGTTCTGCGAGTTGTAGCCCTGGCCCTGGCTGTAGCCGAGGCTGACGTCCGCCACCGAGGTGCGGCTGTTGATATTCACCGAACCGGAATCGCCGCTGGTGTCGCTGTGGCCGGCTTGTACCGAATAGAACGTGTCGCTGGTGTCGGCGACGTAGCCATTGATGCCCGCCTGGGTGGTGGTGTCGCCATGCTGCCGGCTGGTGGTGACAAACGCGCGTGGTGCGCGGGCCTGGCTGCCCAGCGGGAAGGATATCGACAGGTTCACCTGGGTGTCGCTGCTCGGCTGGCCAAAGGTGACGATTTGCTTGGTGCGCGTCACGCCGAGGTTGTAGCTCAGGTCGCCCCAGTTGCTGGTGTAACCGGCCGAAAAACTCTGCGAGCCGCCGCGGTTCCAGTAGCGCTGGTCGCTGGCGTTCACGTAGACGCTGCCGAATTCACTGTTGCGCCCGATGCTCTGGTTGATGGTCAGGTCGGTGCGGGTTTTCGAATGGCCGTTGCGCACGCGCACGTCTTGGCTGGAGTCTT
This sequence comes from Pseudomonas sp. 1152_12, assembly GCF_052850675.1. Taxonomy (NCBI): domain Bacteria; kingdom Pseudomonadati; phylum Pseudomonadota; class Gammaproteobacteria; order Pseudomonadales; family Pseudomonadaceae; genus Pseudomonas; species Pseudomonas sp. 1152_12. The sequence continues at coordinate 89,352 of NZ_VXCW01000010.1, forward strand.
CGACGTGGTCGGTGAGGGTGCGGTAGCCCTCGGTGGAGTAGCGGTAGGCGGCCAGGGTGAAATTGGTGTCGGTGCCGGTGAAGGTTTTTGCATACAGTGCCCGCACGCTGCTGCCCTGGGTGGTTTTGCCCTGCGCCTTGCTGGAGGAGTGAGTGGTGTCCAGAGAGAAGGCGCCGAACGAGGTGTTCTTACCGGCGCCAATGGACAGCGCGTTGTAGTCCTCGCTGGTCTGCAACCCGAGAATCGCGCTGAGGTTGCTGGTCAAGCCGTAGGCCAGGGTGCCGCTGAGAAAACGCGGCGTCGCGAGGCCGTCGGCGTTGCTTTTGAACGTGCCCGCCGAGAGGCTGTACTTGACCTGACCTTCACGCACCATGATCGGCAAACTGGAAAACGCCTGCGTCGTCACCCGGCGCGTGCCGTCGGCTTCGATCACGGTGATGTGCAGGTCGCCGTTGGAGCCGCTGGGGTAGATGTCGTTGATCTCGAACGGCCCCGGCGCGACGTTGGCGGTGTAGAGGATGTAGTCGTTCTGGCGGATTTCTACCGTCGCGTTGGTCTGCGCCACGCCACGGATCACCGGTGCATAACCGCGCTCGCTGTCGGCGCGCATGCCGTCATCGGAGGCGAGTTTGAGGCCGCGATAACGCACGCTGTCGAACAGGTCGGTGTCGGAGAAAATTTCACCGGCGCTGAACTGGCCCTTGATCGCGGTCACGTCGTGCTGCAGGTAGGTGCGGTTGCTGGTGAAGGTGTTCGGGCGCCCGGTGCCACTACTCAGGTTTGACTCGTTGCGCAGGCGCCAGGCACCCAGGTTAATGCCGTTGCGCAGGCCGAGGTTATTCGAGATGCGCGTTTGGTAGTCGCCAGCGGTGCGGCTGCTGTTGAGCTGATAGTTGATGAACGCGGCGGGCACGCCTTCATCCCATAACTGCGGGTCGACGTAACCGCGCAGGCCACGCTGCATGGCCATTTGCGGGATGCTTGCCATCAGGCGCAGGCGGCTGCTGTCGTAACGCACGCTGGCGTCCTCGATCATCTCGGCGAGGGCGTAGCATTCCTGCGGCTGCAGCGGGTCGATTTTGCCATCGGCCTGCAAACGGTGCATGTCGACGCCCAGTTGCTTGAGCAAATCGAGGGTCAGGCAGGCTTCGACTCGGCCGTTCTTTGGGTTGCGCTTGAAGTCGATGTCGCGTCGGCCCACCAGCATTTCGTTGCTGTACAGGTCGACGCGGTAATTGCCCGGCAGCACGCTGTTGGCCGAGAGCAGCTGTTGCAGGTCGACCGGCGACTGCGAGCCTTGCAGGAATGTGGTGTTGAAGGTTTCCGCAGCCTCGTCAGCCATTGCCCAGGCCGGCAGGCTGGCGGCAATCGCAAGCGACAGCGTCTTCAACTTCAGTGCGCCACGCGCGGGCCTGTTACTGGAAAGAAAAGACATGCGAAGACCTGTGGCATCCCTGATTGGCGAACAGGCGGGCACGCAAACACGCACGTGGAGTGAGCCTGTGGGTTAGAGAAAAGGCTTAGGGTTTGAGGCGTGATTCAGTCGCGTACGTGGCGACGCCTGACAGAGGCGCGGTGTAGTGGTTCTGCGCGCCGTAGTCATTGATACTGGAAAATGACAGTTGCACCGGGCCAGCCGCGAGTGGCGTCTTGAGCGGGAACTGTTTTGCCTCGCCGGGCGCGATCATGCTCGAATCGCTGGCCAGCTGTGCCTGCACCTTAATATCGGCCATGGACACGTGGTACAGCGTCGGGTTTTTCACCTGCAACAGGGTCTGCGCACCGTGCTTGGCCAGCGACCATTCAAGCTGGGCAGGCGCCTGCAACGCACTGCCAGTCAGCCCGGCAGGGCGGTAAAAAATCTTGATACGTTGACGGATGGCCAACTGCAAGGTGTTCTCGGCCTCACTGGTCTTGGGAATTTCCTGCACATTCAGCCACACCACCGACTCACGGTCCGTGGGCATGCCGGTGCCTTCGTACAAGATGCGCAGCAGTTGCTGTTCCTTGGCGAATACGCGGGCCAATGGCGGGGTGACGGCAAACGGTGCGCGGCTGGCGCTGGCGTCGTTCATGTCGACCCAAGATTGAATCAATACATCCTGGTTGCCGTTGCGCACGGTGATGTTGGCTTCCTTGTGGTCGCCATCAAACACGATACGGGTGGCGTTCAATGAAATGCTGGCGGCGGCCTGGGTAGCCATAAGCATGCCCAGCAGCCCCAGGGTTGCGGCGATAGAACGAGGCAGCATGAGGGTTATCCGGTGTCATCAAAGAGAATGGCGAGGCCGTTTGGCCTCGCGCGATCGGTGCTCGGGGCGCCGAGTTACTCGTATTGCAGGATGAACGGCAGGGTTGCATCACCGCGACCGGCGGTGGATGCACCGGAGGCACCGGTGGTGACATAGGCAGCTGCGAAGCTCAGGGTGGCGTCGCCGCCCGCAGTGCCTTGGCCGTGCATGGCGCTTTCAATGCGTGCGGTGCTTGTCGAGCTGAGGTCGATCAAGGTGCCTGTGCTGTCGAGCAGGGCGATACCGACGTTTTGCGCGGTGGCCGAACCTGGGTTCAGGGCCAATACTTTTTTGCCGGTGACCAGGCCCGAACCGCCGTTGTTGGCATCAAAGATCATCGCGACTTTGGTGCCCTGGTTGCAGTTGACGTTCAGGTTGAAGTCTTTGGCGGTCACACGGCCGGCGGTTGGGTTTTCCGCGGTGCCCATGTCCTTGATCGACACGTTGCCCATGTCCACCGAAATAGTGCGGTCGGAGTTGGCGCCGTCTACCGAGCAGGCGTCGTTGTTAATCACGCCGGTGAAGGTAATTTTACCGCTGCCGCCCAGGGTAGGCGTCGGTGCCGGATCATCGGCAAATGCACTGCCGGAAGCGGCGATAATGGCCGAGGCGATAACTGCCAGGGAAAACTTCTTCATGATGAGGTCCGTAAGTGTTAGTTGGAAAGTGCTGTTGTTGAACTGCGAGGAAAGAATAAGAGACGAGGCGCTGCGAGCGAATAAGACGATTCTTATAAGCCGCGCAATAGATGGGTTAGTTGCACCCCAAGGCGGGTGGGAGGCCAGTAAATAAAGGGCCAAGCCATTGCGTTGGAATGGCTTGCACGTTGTGCTTAGTTGAAGATGTTGCGCGCCAGGCAATAGGCGAGAAGGTCCTGATCGCTGCTCACTTCAAGTTTGCGCATGGCGGATATTTTTTGTGCGCTGATGGTTTTTGAACTGCGGTTCTGGCGGCGCGCAATATCACTCACGCTCATGCCGGAAATAAATAAGCGCAGGATCTCGAACTCTTTGGGCGACAAGCTGGTAAAACGCTCGTCGATGGCGGTGAGGGTCTCGATCACCGAGGTCTTGGGCGGCTCCAGGCTGCGGTAGGCGCTGTGTTCTGCAATCGCCTTGAGTGCCAGTTGAATCTCGGTGTGCAACTGGCTTTTCTGGATGATGCCGACCACGCCTAGCTCTTGCAGGCGAGTGAGGATCAGGTGATTGGAGATCATTGTCAGGATCAGGATCTGCACCTGCGGAAAATGCCGTTTCAGGTATTCCACCAGCTTCAGGCCATCACCATAGGGCGAGTCGCCCGGCATGTTGTAGTCGGTGATCACAATGTCGGCGCCCTGATGCTGCAACAGCTCGATCAGGCCCGTCGAACACACGGCTTCGCCCACTACCTGAAAGCGCGTATCGCGCTCCACCAGCTCGCGTACCCCGAGCAGCACGATCGGGTGATCGTCCGCGATAACCACGTTGAATTTTTTCATAAAGGGCCGTCCGTAGTGCCTGTTCAAGTGAGGGAAGTGTGCCCGGGCTGGAGCGTGTCCAGGACGGCCGACAGTCGCTGCATCACAGTCTTCACCTTGAGTTCAAGTGAAGTGTCGAGGCTGCCGCGGTTGAGTGCGCTTTCCAGTTCGATGCAGGCTTGGGCCAAGTCGAGCGCCTGCACCGCGCCCAAGGCGCCGGAGGCCGAATGCAGCAGTTGGCCGAGGGTGCGCGCGTCGCGCTGCGCGAGGGCCGCGCCGATACGCTGCAAGTCCTGCTGCACGCTGCTGATGAACAGCGGGCGCATCTTGTCCGACAGCTGCACGCTGTCGTCGAACGTCTCGGGCGGCGGTTCGACCGGTGGCTTGACTTTGCACTGCTTGACCAACTGCGCGCGCAAGGTTTGCAGGCTCAAGGGTTTGACGATCCAGGCATTCATGCCCACCGCCAGGCAGCGCACGCCTTCTTCGCGCATGGCGTTGGCGGTCACGCCGATAATCGGCAACTGCCGGTCATGCGCCCTGAGGGCCTTAGTCAGTTCATAGCCATTCATCAAGGGCATGTTCACGTCAGTCAGCACCAGGTCGAACGCTTGCGGTTGCCACAGCTGCAGCGCCTGCTCGCCGTTGGCCGCCAGGGTCACTGAGCAGCCGAGCGCCTCCAGTTGTTCCTTGATGATCGCCTGGTTGACTGGATTGTCCTCCGCCACCAGGATGCGCAGCCCCAGCCGGCCTGCGCTTTGCGGTAGGGCGGCCGGCGGATGCTCGTGCTTGCCGTGCTGCGCCAACGACACGGTGGCGGTAATGGCGCGCACGTCGTACATGTCCACAACCCAGCCCTGTTTTGTGTGCTGCGGCGGAGTGTGTGCGCCCGGCAGGCACAGCACGCGTTGGCCGGGCCAGGAGCGGAGGGGCTCATTGGGCAGCACATCGACCAGCACAGCGTGGCGGCTATCCTGTTGGGGCGTGGACGCCGCCAGGGCTGCTGTAATACCCAGACGATTGAGCCAGTCACACAGCGATTGCGCCAACTCGCGCACCGGCGCCTGCACATACACAGGCGTTGGGCTGGGTTCGATCAGCGGTGTGTTGGTCAGGGCACCGCTGCACAACGGCAGGCGCATTTTCAGGGTAAAGCTGCTGCCCAGGCCCGGTTCGCTGACCACCTTGATTTCACCGTCCATCATTTGCGCCAGCCAGCGGCAAATCGATAGTCCCAGCCCGGCGCCGCCTTCGCTGGCGGTGTCGGGTGCCTGGTAAAACACGTCGAACAGCTTGGCCTGCTGCGTCTCGGGAATGCCCACGCCGGAGTCGGTGACCTGCCATTCGAGGTCGACGTTGTCGGCGTCGAGTGTGGTCACTCTGGCGCGAATCACCACGCGTCCGATATCGGTGAACTTGATGGCGTTGCTTACCAGATTATTGAGGATCTGGCGAATACGCATCGGGTCGCCCATCACACAGTCCGGCAGCTGCGGATCGATGCAGCTGTAGAGTTGCAAACCCTTGCGCTGGGCGAAGGCGGCGTAGGTGTGCAACGTGTCTTCGAGCATGTCCAGCGGGCAGAACTCTACGGCTTCAATCGCCATTTGCCCGGACTCGATTTTCGATACGTCCAGCACATCGCTGATCAACTGGAACAGCGTGGCGGAGGACCGCTGAATCGTGTGCAGGTAAGTTTGCTGGTGGGGGTCCAGGTCGGTCAGGCCGAGCAATTCCAGGGTGCCGAGCACGCCATACAGCGGGGTGCGAATTTCATGACTCATGGTCGCCAGGAACAGTGTCTTGGCCTTGTTGGCTGCATCGGCGGCGCGACGGGCGTCCTCCAAGGCGTGGGCATCGTCGATATGCCGAGAGATGTCGTTGAATGCATACAGGCGCACGTCCTCGGCCTGGTAACGGGTGGAGACAAAGCCGACCTGCAAGTGTCGGCCTTCGATCTCCAGGTGCGTTTCGCCGCTTTCGGCGCTGTCGTGCACACCGGCCAGGGCCGCCACCAGGCGTGCAGTGCCCGGCCATTGCTGGGCGCGCTGGTTCTCGATTAGCACCTTGGCGTCGCTGCGCCGTACCACACACAAACCGGTGGGGGCGGTGTCGATAATCACGCGGCTGAATGCCACGCTTTCGGCAATCCGCTCGTGGGCCAGGCGCGCCGGCGCAATAACCTGGCGCCGGTACCAGCGGCTGCCGGCCCAGCCCAGGGTAATCAGGCTGCCTAGCAGCAGCGCGAGGGTGCTCAACGGCCACAAAGCCGAATGAAAGAAGTGTGAGTAGTTCAGGCCATAGATCGCGCTCCAGGGCTTGTCGCCCGCCTGGGTAATCTTGAACTCAAAGCCGTCTGCGTTGAAATGCACGCCATCGCTGAGCGGCGCTCCCACTTCGGGGCCGATCAACCGGTTGCCATCGGGGGCAATCAGGGTAAAGCGGTCAAATGCCGAGTGTTCCAAGGCGCGCTGCACGTCGTCGACTTGAGCCATGTCGAGCAGGGTGCCGACCACCGCCTGGCCCTGGCCGTCGAGGGGCAGGCCGATGTAAGCCAGCAGGTGCTCGGGCGCGGGGCCGGTCTGCCAGTAAACGCGGTTCTGTTCCAGCGGTTGCGGCGTCTGCTCAAGGGTTTGTTGCACCTCGTTAACCAGCGTCACCAGGTTGCCGGTTTCGTCGGTGCTTTCCCGGCGCTGGTAGCCCACCGACGGCACGGTGATGGCGTAGTTCGTCTGGCGATTGAGCAGAAAGGTTTGCGGCGCTTCATAGGGCGACGAGGACCAGAAGGCACTGAAATAGCTGGTCAGGTGCGCGCCCAGGGCAAAAATCTGCGGCCTGGCGGCAGGGCTGACTTGCTGTTCATCGAACTTGACGCTGAACGGCACCGAGAACGAATACTTCTGGCCTTCGTAAAGCGTGCGGTGGTTGTCGACCATGCGGCTTTTCAGGCTGACCTGAACCTGGGTGGCGCGCAGCAGTTCGGCTTGGATGCCCGGGTGGGTCAGGCTCTTGAGGTACGACTCCTGTTCCGCCAGGTTCTCCATCAGGCGCGCGAAATGAAAGCGCGTCGCACCGTAGCGGGTTTCGATCCCGCGTTGCAGTGACCAGTAGTTGGTCAACACCAACAGTAACGCGATACCGAGCAGCACCATCAGGCCTTTGTTCAGGCGCAATGAGCTGCGGGTAAAAGCTTCGAGGACCGCGTTGTTGTGCTTCATCAGGAGTTTCCGCAAGCGCAGGGTAAATCGGCACAGGATGGAGCTTACTCCTTACTATCGAACAGATAATCCGTGGCCGCCAACTAGTGAGATGTCGCGGGGCCATCATTGTTCAGTAGTTGTTGAAATTGTTCAGAAGAAACCGCGTGAGAAATCAGGAAACCCTGCACCTGATTGCAGTCAACTTTGCGCAGCAGGGCCAGTTGCTGCGGTGTTTCCACCCCTTCGGCCACCACGGTCAGGCCGAGTTTGCGCCCCAACGCAATAATGCTCGCCAGGGCTTGGGCCATGCCCTCGTTGTCGTGGCAACCCTGTACCAGTGCCTGGTCGATCTTCAATTCGGTGAACGGCGTGGAGACCAGGTTCAGGTACGAGCTATAGCCCTTGCCAAAGTCATCCTGGGACAGGCCAAAGCCCTTGATGCGCAGGCGGCAGGCACCGGCGTAGAAGTTGCTGATGTCCTGGGGCACCGAACATTCCATCAGCTCGAAGCAGATCATTCCCGGGATGCCGTCGTGGTGCAGCACAAACTCCAGCAAGCGGTCGGCCAGGTCGTGACTGTTGAGCAGGTGGGTGGGCAGGTTGATCGACACCGGGATTTCGTAGCCACGTTGGCGCCAGCGTTCCTGGGCGTGGATTGCCTGCTTGAGCACCACCCACAATAGCCGCTCCTCCAGCTCGAACGCTTTGATCGCCGGCAGGAACGCGGCGGGCAGCATCACGCCTTGCTCGGGGTGCATCCAGCGCACCAGCGCTTCGGCGGCGACAATGCGCCCGTTGGCCAGGGATTTTTTCGGCTGGAACCAGGCCTGGAGCTGGCCTGAACTCATGGCCTGGAGCAGGGTGTGGCGGTCGATGTCCAAGTGTTCGGGCAAAGCCGGGGAGGGCTTGCGTACGCTGTTCTTGAGCTGGTCCACCAGGCTGCGCAGAGCGTCGGCAGCGACGGGTTTGGAGATCAGCCCGATCACTTCCACATCGAGGTTTTTCGCCACCAGGCTTGCCGCCATCAACATGCGCCGCGACGCCGCACTCATGATTGCCAGCGCCGGCTTGCAACGCAGGCTGGCCAGGCACTGGATAAATTGCACGCCGTCCATGCCGGGCATCAGCAGGTCGGTCAGTACCAAGTCGAAATCGCGCTGGCGCAGGCGCTCCAGCGCTTCTTTGCCGTCCTCGGCGGTTTCGAGCATGAAATCCCCCAACTCACTGAGCAGGTGCTGCAGGTAGATGTGCTGCAGGGGATGGTCCTCGACGATCAAAATACTAAGGGGCTTCATGGGTGATCCGTGCATAAGGCGCCAGGGAGTTGAATAGAGCCCGCAACGCAAAGGGTTTGACCAGGCAATGGTTCATGCCAGCGGCCAGGCACAGGTCGGCCTCGCCGCGCATGGCGTTGGCGGTGGCCCCGATAATCGGCAACGGGCAGCCTTGGCGGCGCAGTTCGCGCGCCAGGTCATAGCCGTTGATGTGGGGCATGTTCACATCCGTCAACACCACGTCGAAGTTGCCGGCGGTGTACAGCTGCAACGCTTCCTGACCATCAGCTGCCAGCTCCACGGTGCAGCCAAGCTCTTCGAGCTGGTCACGCAAAATCAGCTGGTTAATGATGTTGTCCTCGGCCACCAGCAGGTGCAGGTTGAGTTTGTTCAGGTCACGCTGGCGCGTCTGCTCACCGGTGCGGGCCACCCACAGCCCTTGTGCCTGGCTTACGGCTTGATGAATCGCGCCAAGGTGGTTGAGGTTGACGTGCCAGGCGCCCGTGTTTGCCTCCAGCGCGGTGCAGGCGTTGGTGCTGACGTGAATCACCGGCCCCGGCCACTCCGGCGCCAGCAGTGGGTCGATGCTGCCAGGGTGAACTTGCAGCAGCAGATGGCTTTCGGGCAGTGTCGGCAGGCCGGCCTGGGCGCGAGCCCCCCAGCGGCGCAGCCAGCCGCTGATGGAATGCGCCAGCTCCGGGATCGGCGACACTACGTAAATGGTCTCGGCCAACAGCGGCGTCATCGGTGGGGGCGGGGCTTCTTCCAGCGGCAGGATCAGGCTGAAACTGCTGCCCAGCCCCAGTTCGCTGACCATGCGGATATTGCCGTTCATCAATTCGGTCAGACGCTGGCAGATCGGCAAGCCCAGGCCGGTGCCGGCGACCACGTTGGTGTTGCCTTCGCTCTGGTAGAACGGCTCGAAAATCATCGCCTGGTCTTCCTGGGCAATGCCTTTGCCGGTGTCCGAAACCTGCCACAACAGGCTCGAGCGCTCGCCATCGCGGCCGAGCACTTTGACCCGCAACACCACGCGCCCGTAGTCGGTGAACTTCACCGCGTTGTTCAGCAAATTGTTCAGAATCTGGCGGATGCGGGTCACGTCGCCGATCAGCCGTTCCGGCAACTTCGGGTCGAAGCAGGCATACAGTTGCAGGCCTTTGCCCTGGGCGGCTGCGGCGTAGCCCTGGATGATTTCGTGGACCAGGTCCAGCGGTGAAAACTCGCTCATTTCCAATGCCAGCTGCCCGGCCTCGATTTTCGACACGTCCAGCACGTCACAGATCAGTTGCAGCAAGGTTGAAGACGAGCCTTCGATGGCATGCAGATAGTCTTTTTGCTGGGCGTCCAGTTGCGTGCGCGCGAGCAATTCCAGGGTGCCGAGCACGCCATACAACGGCGTGCGGATTTCATGGCTCATGGTCGCCAGGAACAAGGTCTTGGCCGCGTTGGCTGCATCTGCCGACTGCCGCGCTTCTTCCAGCGCCGCCTCGACTTGCTTGCGCGCGCTGATATCGCTGAAGGCGCAAAACAACACGTCCTCGCCTCTGTAGCGGGTCGGCGCGCTGCTCAGGTACAGGTGGCGGCCGTCGATGGTTTCAAAGTAATCGCTATGCTCGTTGGGTGCGTCGGCGAAGGCCTGTTCGATCCAGCCGGCACGCAACGCCTCGCGCTCCGGGCCGTGGCCCAGCCATTGCTGGGCCAGGGTGTTTTCCAGCACCACTTGGCCGTCGGCGCGGCGCAGTACGCACAGGGCGACGGGCGCGGCCTGGATCACATCACGGCCGAATGCCTCACTTTCGATCAACGCCTGGATGCGATGGATCGAGGGAACGATGAAGCGCTGGTCGACCCGGCGCATCACCAGCCAGATCAGCGTCAGGCTGAACAGGCAGAACAGCAGCGAACCGAGCAGCTGTTTCCACAGGCCAGCAACCACCGCACGCAGGTCGATGGAGTACATCAACTGCCAGTCTGAGGACTTCAGGTGCTTGCGGATCACCAGATGATCGGGCAGCAAACCGCTGCCGACAAAGCCGAAAAAGCTGTCTTCGCCGGGCCGCAGGTGTTGCTGGCGCAGCTGTGTGTCATCGCTGTTGGTGAACACCAGCATGCCTTGTGAGTTGAGCATCATGAACTCGCCAGCACTCTGGTCGCTGAGGGTAGAGGACACTTCGCGGCTTTCCATCTCCAGGCCCAGCCAGCCTGAGTTGGGGTCTTGGCGGTCCATGCGGATAAAAATGTACAGGTGCGAGTGGTGCTCGGTGCGGTCGCTCAGCCACAACTCGCTGAGCGTCGCCGGGTCGCTGTGTTGCAAGGCTTTGAGGCGGTTGAGCATGCACTTGGAAATCGGCAATACCTGCGCAGTCGCGTCATACAGGCGCATCACCTGCGGGGCGGGGCCAGCATTCACGTAAAGCAGGTTGAGCTGCTTGGCCTTGAGGTAGTCGCGCAGGCGCTCGGTCAGCCACATGCTCCACGGGTTGCCGGGCGTGTCGCCCAGTTGCACTTGTTGTTCTTCCGGGGAGGCGGGGTAAATTTTTGAGTGTTTACGCACCGCCGACAGGCTCAGGCTTTCGAGCAAGGCTTCGCGGTTGGTGAAAAAGGTATGGGCTTGGGCGATAGCGCTGCTCATGTAGCCACGGCGTTGGGAGATATCGTTATTGAAGGTCGACAGCACAAAGGTGTAGACGCCGCTGAGGATGCCGATGAGCAGCACGGTCGCGAAAATACGAAGCAGCCTTCTGGCTGCTTCGGGTCGGGAGAGGACGGGGTTGATCTGGAGCAGATAACTTTTCAATCGCATCGGTGGACTTTAAGCGTCGACCTTTGCGTGTGGCATAAGACGATCCTTAAAAGCCACTACTTGTAGTACATGTCCACCACCACTGCGGCGTCGAATGCGCCGGGAATCGGCAGGGTGCGCCACTTCAGGTCGGCGCGGAATTCGTCATGGCTCTGGCCCAGGCCCATCAGCTCCTGCAGGGTGAACCAATTGTTGAACGGTAACGGTTGCTGGCTCTCGGCGCGAGACAATGAGATGCCCACCGATTTGTTGTTATCCGGCACCAGCAAGCTGTTGATCACGCTGCCGCCGCCCGGCGTGGAGGCGAAGCGTGCACTGACGGTGTAGGGCGTGTCACAGCCCTTGCGCAGGTTCAGGCTGAAGTTCGCGCTGCTGGCGACTTCGCCGATTGACGCCTTGCGCGACGGCGTGGGGAATTTGACCACGCTGGGGGTGATGGTCAGCTCGGGCGTGCAGGGCACGAAGCGGATGCCGTTCATGCCGGTGACCACGTAGTTGAAGTTACTGTTGGGTCGTGAATTGAGCCCGCGCACGCCGTCGAGCTGGAACACGCGGTATGACGTCAAGGTACTGGCCTGGCCGCTGGGTGGCGTGGGGTCGTACTTCTCGATGAACACGCTGAAATTGAGCGTAAAGCGCGCCTTGTCCCAGCCTTTGCAGTTGGCCAGGTTGCAGCCACGATCGGAAAAAAATCCGGTACCGACCTTGCCGGTGCTTTGGGTAATCGGCTGGTTGTTATAACGAATGCCCACGCGGATACCCGTTCCGATGCTGACGCTGGCCGGGTTGACGTAGAAGTACACTTCTTCGCGGCCGACGCTGTAGTCGTCCTTGCAGATCACATTGGTGGAGCGCGGGCCGGACTCCCAGATGATGCTGCCGTTGGGGGCATCGGCGGCGACCGCCAGCGCGGTACCCAATGCCTCTTGGGTGATGATCGAGTTGGTGCCGTCTTCACGGCAGGCCAGTGCGTGGCTGGTAGCGGGCAGGATCGCGCCGGCCCACAGCAGCATGGGTAAAAAGCGTTGAGTGAGTGACATTGGTGTAAATACCCCGCGAATCATCAGTTAAGCGCCGCGCGATGGCGGGCCTGCAAACCGATATCGGTGATTTCGGTGAAATGGAGGGTGGTGCCTTTGGGCAAGGGGCTCGGCGCGGTCAGGGTTTTGCTCTCGTACGGCTTGAGCAGCAGGTAATCGCTGAGCGCCTCGTTGTCGGTCTGCAGGTTCACCAGTGACAGGTGAAAAGCACTGGGGTTACGGACCGTGACGGTGCGCCCGTCGCCGCGGCTCCAGACCAACTGGCGCACCGCTTCGGCCGAGCCACCTTTGAGCGCGGGCGGCCGGTAGAACAACTTGAGCCGCTGGCGTATCGCGAATTGCACGCTGTTGGGGTCTTCGGGCTTGAGTGGTATTTCCATGATGTTGAGCCAGAACAACGATTCGCGGTCGCTTGGCAAGCCTTCACCGGCATACAGGATGCGCAACGGGTGATGCTCGCCGGCGGCCAGTTGTACCAGCGGCTCGGTGGCGGCAAACGGTACGTTGCGGTCGGTGGCGTCGTCCTCGCCGGTGATCCAGGTTTGCACCACGACCTCACGCGGCGCCTGATTGACCACGCTGATGGTGGCGCCCTTGTCCTGGCCGAAATAGATCAGGCGCGTGCCTTCGATCTTCAGCGCGGCGCTGGCGGGCGGCGGTGCCAGAGCCAGCAGTGCGCAGGCTAAAATCACCATTCTGAGTAGAAACATGAGCAAGGATGGATTCCATGGGGGCGTGTGGGAACGCAGCCCATGGTAGGTGCCGGGTGGGGCAAGGGCTTTCAGGCGATTCTTAAAAGTTGGCAGGTCTACCCGGCGGCCGTTTCAGAATCGCCTTAAAGTCAGGTTTCCCCCCTGACGGGTAACGTGATCGGCGTTGAATGATCGACGCGGATGCCCACCTGTCAGGTTTACCCTATGTCCAATAAAGCGTTACGCCTTCTGATTGCCGATGCAGACCTTCTGCAGCGGATCAAGATCGAGAAAATGCTCAACCAACTGGGCTATTACCGCATCGCCCCCTTGAGCTCGTTCGACGAGTTGCAGGCGTTGACACGCGCGGACGGCGTGGCGTTCGACCTGTTGATCATCAATACCGCGCTGGTGCACTCGCGGCAGGTGAACGTGTTGAAGTACTGCCACGACAACCCGCTGATTCGCCACACGCTGATCTATGACGGGCAATGCGCGCAGAGCTCGGTGGTGTCAGTGTCGGTGAGCCAGACCCTGCACCTGTCACTGTCGCAATCGCCGGACTTCAACTCGCTGCGCCGTTGCATGGAAGTGGTCGACCCCGACCATAGCCTGCCGACGGTCGAGCGGCCGACACTGCGCGCCGTTGACAGCCGCGTCAGTCAACTCTCGACGGCGCCGCGCGCCCTCTACCAGGGCGACCCGGCGGTGGTGGCGTGCGCGGTCGGGCTGTTGCCCAAGCGCTGATCAACCGGCCCGGCTCAGTGCATCGCCCATTGGGCGAGGTAATGCGGGTGCGTAAACGGGCTTAGGAGAGGACGTCCGGTTTCAGGGCCGAGCATGATGGCTGCCCGATCCATGAACCGCCTTAAGCCGGCTGCTCGACTCTTCGGGGCAGGCCATACCTGATGGCGTTACGTGGGCGCGTTGAGTATCAGCGTGGTTTTGTAAGCGTGGACATGCCGGAGGTTGAGCGAAGATTTTGTTTGGGCAGTATCTGCTTTTTAAACGTGATCTCGTCTTTACCTTCGCTGTGTTTTTCTATCAGGTAGAGCATGTCATCACTCTCGCCGACGATACAGCCCGTGACCACGTCGAGGTTATTGAGCTGGAGGGTTGACGGTTTGCAGTCACGAATTTCCTGGTAAGCATTCAGCTTGCCGCGTTCGATGGATTGGGAGAACGCGATCTTCCAGCAGCCCCAGGCAAGAAAGGTGAGCAAGGTGATCAGCAGCACTGCCGTGATCTGCATCCTGGCTTTTGTGTAGCTTTTCTTCAGCCGCTGTCCCAGTCGATAGGTAAAAGCGGTGGGGTCCTGCGTCCTGGTGGGGAACACTCGATCCGGGTTTTCAGTGAAGTACACCAGGAGCGCGAAGATCGTGCCGCCTGCGATGACAAACAGCATCGCACCCAGCTTGACCAGAATGTCGATGCCGCCATACACCACGAACTGATAGGTATCGTAGCCCAGCCGATTAACGGGAACGCCGAGCTTGAGGTTATAGGTCTCAAGATAGGCGTATCCGTTTGAATAAAGCAGTGCAAATAGCAGCACCATGATCGACAGGCTTTCAAACTTAACCACTTTCCACAACCATGCGGCTTTAATGCGGTTGGGCTGTGTATCGGCATCTTTTGGGTCGACCATGGGGCATCCTTTCTATGGGAATGCGGCAGTCTAGTGGGCACAGGGTGTGTTGCCCAGGCCCCGTGCCCACGCCTCAGTGCGCAACCCGTCCCATTGAGTTACTTGTCCTTGCGCGCATCCAGGGTCTTTTGATGCTCGGCCAGGAAGGGTTGCTCCGCCGGGTCAAAGCGATCAATCCCGGCTGTAAAACGATGCCAGTACGGGTACAGCGGTTGTCTACGCGTCACCGCTTCGATGCGTGAACGCTGCTCCTCGGTGAGTTTCAGTTCGGTCGCCGCGAGGTTGTCGCGCAGGTGTTCTTCGGTGCGAGCGCCGACGATCAGCGAGGTGATGCCCGGGCGATCCTTGAGCCACGCCAGGCACGTGCGCGCGACCGACACGCCATGCTCATCGCCCACGGCGGCGAGGGTTTCGATGATGTCCAGCGCGCGTTCCTGGTCATGCACATAGGGTTCCGGCCAGCCGCTGCCCTGACGGGTATTGGCCGGTGGCTTATGCCCGCGCCGGGTCGAGCCGGTCAGCAGGCCTTCGCCCATCGGCGCCCACACCAGCGTGCCGATCGACTGGTCGAGCGCCAGCGGCAGCAATTCGTACTCGGCCTCGCGGGATTCGGGCGTGTAGTAAATCTGCTGGGTGATGGGTTTGAGCATGCCGTGAAGCTCAGCCTTGCCCAGGGTTTTCATCATCTGCCAGGCGGTGAAGTTGCTGGTGCCGAAGTAGCGAATCTTGCCCGAGCCAACTAACAGCCGCAGCGCTTCGAGGGTTTCCTCGATCGGCGTCAGGCCGTCCCAGTTGTGCAATTGGTAGAGGTCGATGTGATCGGTGCCCAGGCGTTTCAAACTGGCTTCGCAGGCGCGGATCAGGTGGTAACGCGAGGAGCCGGAGTTGTTTGGGTTGTTGTCCACGGGGCTGCGGCCCTTGGTGGCCAGCAGGATGTCGTGGCGCTTGTCGCCCAAGGCTTTACCCACCACTTCTTCGGCCAGGCCGTGGGAGTAGAGGTCGGCGGTGTCGACCATGTTCACCCCGGCGTCGAACGCGATGTCGAACATGCGCTTGGCCTGGGGCACGTCCACCGAGCCGCATTTTTCGAACTCGGCGCGACCGCCGAATGGCACGGTGCCCAAGATGATTTCGGATACCAGCAGGCCCGAATGGCCCAGTTGTCGGTAGTGCATGTCGCCTCCTGTTTACGTGGCACGTGAAGGTGTGAGCGACATGAATGGCGATAGTTTGAATTTTTTCATGAAAACTTCGCCCGCCTGCCGCACCATTGCGCCAACTGGATTTAAGAGGAACACCGCGTCCATGAGCGCACTGATAGAAACCCGCGCCCTCACGCGTAAGGACGAGCGTCGCCAAGTGGTCTTGCTCCAGCCCACGGACTTCACTCTGAACAGCGCCGACCGCGTGTCGATCACCGGTTCTTCCGGCTCCGGAAAAAGCGTGTTCCTGCGTGCGCTGGCGCTGCTGGATGCGCCCACTTCGGGGCAAATTTTGTGGAATGGCCAGCCTATCGCTAACGCTGAGATTCCCCACTATCGCAGCCATATCAGCTACCTGTCGCAACGCCCGGCGCTGCTTGAGGGCACGGTGGAAGACAATCTGCGCTTCCCCTTCAGCCTCAAGACCTTGCGCAAGCGCAGCTTCGATTTGCAGGCGGTCACCACGCTGCTGGGGCATGCCGGTAAACCCCCGGACTTCCTCGGCAAAAACGCCGGCGATCTGTCCGGCGGTGAGTCCCAGGTGGTCTCGTTGATTCGCACCTTGCAGCTGAATCCCGAAGTGCTGTTGCTCGACGAACCTACCGCCGCCCTCGATCCCACGTCATCGCGTGATGTGGAAGCGCTGATCGACGCCTGGTTTGCCGCCGACAATTCGCGTGCTTACGTCTGGGTGTCCCACGACCTCGAACAGGCCCAACGCATGAGCGCCATCCACCTGCACATGAGCGCGGGCGTGCTGAGTGGAGCGGCGCAGCCATGAACTATCAAAACCTCAGCGCGCTGGACATGGGCATCGCCGCCTCGCTGATCCTGATCAACGGCGCGCTGTCATTGCTGTTGCGCTTGGGCCTTGGTCGACAATTGCTGTGGGCGGCGGTGCGCACTGTGGTGCAATTGTTGGCCATCGGTTATCTGCTCGGTTGGGTGTTCGAGTTCGCGTACTGGTACGTGGTGCTGCCGCTGATGTGCGCAATGACCTTGATCGCCGGCCTGTCGGCGGCGGGGCGTGGGCGCAGGACCTATCGCGGGCAACGGGTCGACAGCATCCTGTCGGTGTGGGGCAGCTCGTGGCTGGTCACGGCGGTGGGTTTGTTTGCGGTGATCCGCATCCACCCGTGGTACGAGCCGCAATATGCGATTCCGATTTTGGGGATGATCCTTGGCAACACCCTGACCGGCGTGTCCCTGGGGATTGAGCGCATGACCCAGGAACTGACCTCCGGGCGTAACACCATCGAGATGATCCTGGCGCTCGGCGGTTCACGCTGGGAAGCCGCCCAGGAAGCGATTCGTCAGGCGGTGCGCGCCGGGATGATCCCCACGTTGAACCAGATGACCGTGGTCGGCATCGTCAGCCTGCCCGGCATGATGACCGGCCAGGTGCTGGCAGGGGAGAGCCCGGTGGACGCAGTGCGTTATCAGATCGTGATCATGTTTCTGATTGCCGCGTCGTCGGCTTTGGGCACGGTGGGAGCGGTGTTGCTCACGTACCGGCGGCTGTTTTCTACTAGCCACCGTTTTTTGCGCGATCGTCTCGAAGAACGCTGACAGAGCAGCCAACTCAGCTCAGATGTGGGAGCAGGCTTGCCTGCGATAGCGGTGTATCAGTCGCCGAATAAGTTGACTGAACCACCGTTATCGCAGCCTCGCTAAAGCTCGACAGCTCCCACAGGGGTTAGCGAGAGGGCTTCAATCCAAATCTGCCACGCCAAAATCCAGCACCACCTTCATCGCCTGGGTCTTATCCGCCGCCAACTCAAACGCTTTTACCGCCTCCCCAAACGGCACGGTATGGGAGATCACCGGGCGCACATCCACGATCTGGCGATTGAGCAAGTCCACCGCTTGGGCGAACTCCGAATGGAAGCGGAACGTGCCACAAGGTTGTGGGTGCGCGTGGCGTCCATGTTTTCGGCGCAGGCGAGGGCGCTGGCAGACAGGTCCACGGCCACGATTTCACCGGCACCGGCGGCGCGCAGGCTGCCGATCGGGCCGCAGCCGGTCACCAGTACGCGCTTACCGAACACCGTACCCAGCGGGCCACGGCGTTGCATGCCGGCATTGTTGACCAGGATCTCCAGCGGCCCGAGGTGTTCTTCGATATCGGCCACGGCGGCCCGGGATACCCTCCAGCCCACGAACTTACTCAACGTGCCGGTGTACATCCTCGCGCGACGTTATGCGCCGGGGTTCTATGACGCGTTTATGCAGGCCTTGGGGACCACGCTGGACATTGCCTCGGAGCTGGGCGAGTTCACCACCCTGCTTGCGCTAGTCTCTGCCGGGTTGGGTGTCGGGGTGTTGCCGCAGCAGGCGGCCCGGGCATTGCCGGCTAATTGCGTGGCGCGCCACCTCGAGCTGGGAGCGTTTCAGGCCAGCACCGGGCTGGCCTGGGCCGAGTTGGACAGTGCAGTGAAGACCCGGTTGTTCAATCTGATCATGCAATTGTTTGGCGAGTGATTGTTTCGCCGGGTGAAATGCTCGATTGTAAATCCTGGTGATTCCGGCGATCAGCGCAGCGGTAGACCATGCCTGGCGTCGATCCCCCACTTTTGGAGCCTTTCATGTCCCAGCATTCGATCAAACTCTATGGTTTCCCGCTCTCTGGCCACTCCCACCGGGTTGAACTGATGTTGTCGCTGTTGGGGCTGCCGAGCGAGTTCATCCTGGTGGACCTCAAGCAAGGCGCGCAGAAATCCGCGGATTTTATGGCCAACCTGAACAGCTTCGGCCAAGTGCCGGTCATTGACGACAACGGCACCGTCTTAGCCGATTCCAATGCGATCCTGGTCTACCTTGCGACCACCTATGGCAACGGGCAATGGCTGCCGAGCGACCCAGTGGGTCTAGCGCGTGTGCAGCGCTGGCTCTCGGTTGCCGCCGGTCAACTCCACGGCGGGCCTGCTGCCGCGCGGCTGGCCGTGGTGTTTGGCGCCGAGGTCGATACCGTGAGCGTCATCAACCGCTCCCACGCCCTGTTGAGAGTGGTGGAACAGCAATTGAGCCAAAGCCGCTTCCTGGCTGGTGAGCAACTGAGCATTGCCGATATTGCTTTCTACACCTACTTGGCCCACGCGCCGGAAGGCAATGTGTCACTGGCCGACTACTCTCAGGTGCGCGCCTGGCTCGCCGCGATTGAAGCTTTGCCGGGTTTTGTCGGTATGCCGCGTACGGCAGTAGGTTTGCAATCGAAGTAAGGTGAACACGCTGTGGCGAGGCAGCACGCTTCCTCACCACAAGTGGCTGGTGTTCAGTTGATAGAAGGGGCGCGGATGGACCGATTTCATGAAATGCAGGTATTCCTGGCAGTGGCCGAGGAGGAGGGCTTCGCCGCCGCCGCGCGTCGCCTGAAAACCTCGCCGCCCAGCGTGACCCGGGCCATTGCCGCCATGGAGCAACGCATCGGCACCCAACTGCTGGCGCGTACCACTCGCAGCCTGCATCTGACCGAAGCTGGCCAGCGCTACCTGGAAGATTGCCGACGCATCCTGGCCGAGTTGAATGAGGCCGAGGAAGCGGCAGCGGGCAGCTACTCGATTCCGTGCGGCCACCTGACGCTGACCGCGCCCGTATTGTTTGGTGAACTGTATGTGGCCCCTGTGTTGGGCGAGTTTCTGGACCGATTCCCCCTGGTGAACATCAATGCCTTATTGGTCGACCGTGTGGTGAACATGGTCGATGAGGGCGTGGATGTGGCCGTGCGTATTGGCCATTTGCACGAGCCGGGGCAGCAGGCGATCAAGGTCGGTGAAGTACGCCAGGTAGTCTGTGCTGCACCCGGTTATCTCGACCAGCGTGGGCGGCCGCTGCGACCTGAGCAACTGCGTGAGGTAAAGATCGTCACCTCGTCCTCCAGCCAGTTGGTCAGGGAGTGGCGGTTTGTCGATGGCGACCAGCCGCTGACGGTGCCCATCGAGCCGCGTCTAGTGGTGACGGCGAACAACGCCGCGATCAACTTGGCGCGTTTGGGGTGGGGCGTTACACGGGTGCTGTCTTATCAGGTCGCGGCAGCGGTGGCGGCGGGTGAGCTGGAGCTTATCCTTGAGGGCTTCGAGCCGGCACCGCTGCCGATCCAGGTGGTGTTCCAGAGAACCGGGCGCGTACCGGCCAAGATCCACACCTTTGTCGATTTCCTCAGCCATCGCTTCGGGCAGGACGCGGCCCTGAACCCGGCAATGCAGCGGCGCAGTTGATGGAGCGGCGTGCATGATGGAACGGTTTCGCGACATGCAGCTGTTTGCGGCGCTTGCCGGGCAACCCAGCCTGGCTTCGGCGGCGCGTTATGCGCAGGTCTCCGGCCCGACCTTGGTCCGCGCGATTGCCCGCCTGGAAGCACGCCTGCACGTGCCTTTGCTGCTGCGTACGACGCAGGGTGTGCGCCTGACAGAGGCGGGCAACGCCTATATGACCGACTGCGTGCGCCTACTGGCCGCCGTGGACGCCGCCGAGGCCTCGGCCAAAGGCTTGCACGTGCAGCCACAGGGCAATCTGCAGGTATTTTTGCCGCTGCTGTTCAGCCGCTACGTGATGGCGCCGGTGTTGGCGGCTTACATGGACCGTTACCCTGACGTGCGTCTCGTCGCCCACTATCACGACTATTACCCCAACCTGCACGAAGAGGGGCTGGACGTGGCCATACTGTTGGGCGAACTGCCCAGCTCGTCGCTGATCGCCCGGTCGGTGGGGCAGGTGCGGCCTATCCTTTGCGCCAGCCCCAGCTACCTCGCCACTCAGGGTGAGCCGATGCACCCCGATGACCTCAAGCGCCACCACCTGATCGCCAGCGCCGATCGGGTGCCCTGGGACTTTCAAGGTTATTCACTCAAGGCCCGCGCACGCTTGAGTTGCGCCACGGTGCAAGGCGCGATCAATGCGGCCGTGCACGGTGCAGGGTTGATTCGCTGCCTGAGTTACCCGGTTCACGAACATCTGGTGAGCGGCCGGTTACGCCGCGTGTTGCCAGACTTTGAAGGGCCGCCGTTGCCGGTGAACGTGGTCTACCGCGAGGGCCGCAATGCGCCGATGCGCGTGCGCAGTTTTGTCGACCACTGCGTGGTGGCGCTGCGTGAGCATCCGGCATTTCAGTTGGTGTAATGGTGGATTGACTCGCGTGGGTATTCTCTCGACGGGGGGCTGAGCTTAGCCTCTGCACATCCACTATGAGGTGATCGCCATGAACCTGATCGAACAGTCGCCCTGGCATGCCGGCGAACGGCAGATGCAGGAAAGTGCCGGCGTTGCCGAGCGTATGGCAGTGGTCGGGCCCAAGGTGATCCGTGATTATTTGCCGCAGCAGCATCGGGATTTTTATCCGTTGCTGCCTTATTTGGTGTTCGGTGTGGTGGACGCACAGGGGATCCCGTGGGCGACACTGCTGGAAGGCGCGCCGGGGTTTGCCCATTCACCGGATCCGCAGACATTACAGGTCGACAGCATGCCGTCTAAGGGCGACCCGGCGCTGCCTGCATTACTTTGCGGCGGGGCCGTTGGTCTGCTCGGCATCGACCTCAGCACCCGCCGCCGCAATCGCATGAATGGGCGCATCGGCTGCCTTGATCAGGACGGTTTCTCGGTCAACGTGGCGCACACGTTCGGCAACTGCCCGAAGTACATCCAGCTGCGCCCGATCGATGCGATTGCGCGTAAACCCGGCACCCTGGCCGAGCGCTCCAACAGTCTGGATGATGCGGCACAAGCCATGATCCGCAACGCCGATACCTTCTTTGTCGCAAGCTTTGTGGACGTCGAAGGCCAGCGTTCGGTGGACGTTTCCCATCGCGGCGGCAATAACGGTTTTGTGCGCGTCGACGGCAACGTGCTGACCATCCCTGACTTCGCCGGCAACCTGTTCTTCAATACCTTGGGCAACCTGTCGGCGAACCCGGTGGCGGGGTTGTTGTTTATCGATTTCGACTCGGGCGACGTGCTGCAGATTGCCGGGCGCACCTCACTGATCCTCAGCGGCCCCGATGTGGCCACGTTCGAAGGCGCACAGCGGTTGTGGACGCTGACCGTGGAGCACGTGGTGCGCCGCCCGGCAGCGTTGGCGTTGCGTTGGCAGTTTGCCGAGTTTTCACCGTTCAGCCTGGCGATGGGCCGTTGGCCGTGATGTTTAGAGCCGTCGGGTTCTTTCGGGCGAGCGGTCTCATTGTGGCAAGCCCGCTCGTTGCTCCTGTGCATTCGTGCCCGCAGGCGGGTTACAGGGTGGTATTGATTAATTTTAAGGATGGCAAACCAGCTGGCACACCGGTCGACTTCCTCAGCGGTTTTCTGAATGCCGAGGGCGAGGCCCAAGGCCGGCAAGTGGCTGTGCGGCTAGACCCCGAGGGCGCGTTGCGGGTGGCGGATCATGTGGGCAACAACGGGGGCGGGTGGCGCAACGCAAACCCTAAGAAACTGCAGGTTGGATGCGGGATTACCCACGTTCAACCGGCTTCATTTTGACGCTGCAAGCACCGACGCATCCCCCCACGCGCCGCCCAGCGCCGTATACAGGTTCACCTCCGCCACCAGCTGCGCCAGCCGGTCCACAATCAACGCCTGTTGTGAACTGAACAACGAGCGCTGCGCATCAAGGAACGTCAGGTTGCTGTCCACACCGCTGCGGTAGCGGTGTTGGGCCAAGTCGTAGTAGGCCTGGTTGGCGGTGACGAAGTCGCGTTGTGCATCAAGCTGGTCATTAAACGTCTGGCGGGCAGCGAGGCCGTCGGCGACTTCCTGAAAAGCTGTCTGAATCGACTTTTCGTACTGGGCCACGCTGATGTCTTTTTGCAGTTTGGCGTAGTCAAGGCTGGCGCGCAGACTGCCGGCATTGAAGATCGGCAGGTTGATCTGCGGCTGGAAGGTCCAGGTGCCCGAGCCGCCCTTGAACAATCCCGACAACTCCTTGCTGGCACTGCCGGCGTTGGCTGTGAGGGTAATCGAAGGAAAGAACGCTGCACGCGCCGCGCCGATATTCGCGTTGGCGGCCTGCAGTTGATATTCGGCCTGGAGGATATCCGGACGCCGTTGCAGCAGGTCCGAGGGCAAACCGGCCGGCACGCGCGCCACCCAATCATCGGCGAGCGGCCGCGATGGCAGGTTTTCATCCACCGGGGCGCCGACCAGCAGGGCCAGGTTGTTGAGGTCCTGGGCGACTTGGCGTTCATAACGGGCCACGCTGGCGCGGGTGCTTTGCACCGCCGTGCGCGCTTGCACCACGTCCAGCGCTGAAGCCTTGCCCGCGTTTTTGCTGCGGCTGGTGAGTTGCCAGCTGTGGTCGTTGGCTACCAGCGTTTGCTGGGCCAGCGCCAGCAGTTCCTGGTCAGCACGCCAGGTCAGGTAGGCATTCGCCACATTGGCTACCAGGCTCAGTTGCGTGCTGCGCCGCGCCTCTTCGGTGCCAAAATACGTGAGCATCGCCTGTTCGCTGAGGCTGCGCACACGGCCGAACAGATCCAGTTCGTACGCGCTGAGCCCCAGGGTGGCGGAATAGTTGGAAGTGATCGCGGACTTGCCGGTGCCCGTCACGTCCCCCGGCAACTTCTGGCGCTTGCCGGCGCCGGTGGCCGAGATTGCCGGGAACAGGTCCGCACGCTGGATGCGGTACTGCGCCTGGAACGCCTCTACATTCAGGGCGGCAACCCGTAGGTCGCGGTTATTGACCAGCGCATTGCCGATCAACCGTTGCAACGCGGGGTCGTGGAACAACGGTTGCCAGTCCGGCGTCACCGCTACGGCACCGGCCTGCGCCAGGCTGTAGACCCCACCTTGGGGGTATTGCGCAGGCACCGGTGGCGCCGGCCGTTGGTACTCAGGGGTCAGCGAGCAACCGCCGAGCATCCAGGCCAGGCTTACGCTTGTGAGCATCCCTTTGTTCATTAGGCGCCAACCATCCATTTGGCCAAACCATGTCGGCCACTGACGCCCAACTTGGCGGCAGCGCGTTTGAGGTAGGTTTCAATCGAGCTGTTCTTCACGCTGAGTTTTTCCGCCATTTGCGGCACGGTGCCGCCGGTCAACAGGCCCAGGCACACTTCCTGTTCGCGCGCCGACAAGGTGATATCGCTGAGGGACAAACGCTTATAGAACTCGCGCTGCAACTGCGACTGCTCCAGGGTGTCGTGAACAGGTTCGGTCGCTGTGTGCGGTGTCTGGCGCAGGATCTGCGCATGCCGCTCCATCAGCGGTAACAGGGTGTCCGACAGGCACTTGAGAAACGACAACTCAGCCAGGGAAAACCCCTGGCGGGTGGGCGGGCGATAGAACGAAATCACCCAGCGTCGATTGCCCTGACGTGACACCAGGTTGCACTGGTGCGAGCTGCCGCGCGGGTGTGCGCTGTTGGCTTTGGCCTTCATCTGGATCAGCAGCGGGTCCTGCATGCGCAGCATTTGCCGCAGCAGCGGGTGGTCCTTCAACGGGTGCAGTGTTTGTGGCGCAGACAAATCCTTTTTCAGCCCGGCACTCCCCAGTAGCTTGATCTCGCGCACGCTGTCGTGCAGTTCATCGAGGGTCCATTCACTGAGGTCAACCAAGTGGATAGGCACCCACTTGTCCACCAGATGCAGCATGTAGGCGGCGAAGTTTTCGTGGCCGCTGTTTGCAATCAATTCGCCCATTTCGGCGTAGAAATGCGGGCTTTCGGCAATGCCAATACTACGGGTCAGACTCATAGCCATTTCATCCTTGATGTCGAAAACCGTCAACCAGCGCCCTGGGTCTGCGCGGGCGGGCCGTACTCCTTGAACGTAACTCGGCGTTCGAAGTTTTATTTAGCCATAGGGATTTGTCCTACGTATGTAGCGGAAACGAGGGACACAACCTGCCATAAAAACCACGTCATTAATTCGACGTTTCTGAAGGGAGATTCCGCATACGAAAAGCACTGAGTTAATTTTAGGCAGAAATAACTGATTGATATTAAAGAACAATATCGCCAGCCTAAGAATTCTTAGTGGTAACGACATCGGACATATATAGCCAATTTCCTACAGTGCTTTAATCGTTTCAGCAATGAACCTTCAGTCATGCCTGTTTCCCATCCAATCGGATGTCCGGGTTTCGGGTGACAGACACCCTCCGACCCCCATGCTCAAATCCGGCAATTTCGGCGTAATGGGCCACCCAGCGCGGCCACTGCCTGACACCCATGAGAAGGATCTTATGCAGTATTCCTCAAGCTTGCCGGCCAGCTTCCCCCTCACCGCCGCCCAACAGGACATCTGGCTCGACCAGCTGCAAGTGGGCGAATCGCCGCTTTACAATATTGGTGGTTATGTCGATTTTGCGGGTGCCGTCGTGCCCGATTTGATCCAGCGCGCGGTTGCGCTGCTGGTGGCCAAGCACGATGCACTGCGTACTCAACTGCACAGCGACGCCGGTGGCTTACCTCGTCAAACCTTCATCCCTGAGTTGGCGGTGGACGTACCGTTGCATGATTTTTCCAAGCAACCCGATCCGTCGGCTGCAACCCAGGCGTTGATGCAAGCGCACATGGCCCGGCCTTACGCCATGGCCGGCGAGGCGCTATTCAGGTTTTTTCTGGTCAAGCTTGACGACGATCATTACCGCCTCGGCACCCAGGCCCACCACCTGATCCTTGATGGTTGGGGGTTCGGGCAGATGCTGCAATCCTTGGCGCGGCTCTACACCGACTTGCAACACAACCGGCAGCCGGAACCGCTGGCGCCTTCGTATATCGACTTTATCGACACCGACCAACGCTACCTGCAGTCGGCGCGTTACGCTCGCGACCGCGCCTACTGGCTGGATAAATACCAACGGTTACCCGAGCCACTGCTAACGCCCCGGCGCACCGGCCAAGCGCCAAGTAACACCCTGGTGGAAGTGTTCCCCGTGGCGCTGCTCAACCGCATGGAACACGTCGCCAATCGCTATCAGGCCTCAGCCTTTCATGTGTTGCTGGCCGCCCTGTATGTGTATTTCGCGCGCACCAGCGAGCGTGATGAGTGGGTGGTGGGGCTGCCGATTCTTAACCGTTCCAACGCACGTTTCCGCTCTACCGTGGGTTTGTTCACCCAGGTCAGCGCGGTGCGTTTTCAGTTCAACGAGCAGTTGCCGTTCAGCGCCTTGGTGCGCGGCGTGCGCGACCAGCTCAAGCAGGATTTGCGCCACCAGCGTTTCCCCTTGAGCGAGTTGAACCGGGAACTGGGCCTGCGCCGCACCGGGCGCGGCCAGTTGTTCGACCTGTCGGTATCCTTTGAGCAGGACGACCACGACCTGCGTTACGGCCAGGTGCAGGCGCGGGCGATCAAGGTGTCCAACCACCATGAACCGCTGCCGATTGCCATCCACCTGCGCAGCAACCGTTATCAGGAGACCGCGTGTCTGCACTGCGTGTACAACGAGGCGTACTTCAAGCACGACGAAGTGCAGGCGTTGGCGCAGCGCTTTACCTGGCTGCTGGAGCAAGGGCTGGAAAACACCGCGTTGACGGTCGCTGAGTTTTCCCTGGTGACATCCGCCGAACAGGCACAGTTGCAGCAGTGGAACGCCACCGCGCAGCCGAGCGCTGCAATGCAGACACTGCACGGGCGGATCGAAGCGCAGGCCGTGCGTACACCGCACGCCGTGGCGGCGACGTATCAGGGCGTGGCACTGACCTACGCCCAGCTCGATCAACAGGCCAATGCCCTGGCCTATCAACTGCTGGAACACGGCGTGCAGCCGGACGATCGCGTGGCGATTGTGGCCCGACGTAGCCTGGAGACCTTGGTGGGGCTGTTGGCGGTCTTGAAGTCTGGCGGCTGTTATGTGCCGGTAGACCCGACCCATCCTGCCGACCGCCTGACCTACCTGTTGCACGACTGTGCACCCGTGGCGGTGCTGACCCAGCAGGATCTGTTGCATCGCCTGCCTGCACTCGACGTGCCGCTGATCCGGCTCGACAACCCAACCGTTCACCTCGGTGGCAGCCCGCGTGTAGCGGTCACGCCATCGAACCTCGCATATGTGATCTACACCTCCGGCTCCACCGGGCTGCCCAAGGGCGTGATGGTTGAGCACCACAGCGTGTCGAACCTGGTGGACTGGCACTGCAAGGCGTTCAACCTGCAGGTGGGCAGCCACACCGCCAGCGTTGCCGGGTTTGGTTTTGATGCGATGGCCTGGGAAGTCTGGCCGGCGTTGTGCGTGGGCGCGACCCTGCACCTGCCACCCACGCAGGATGACGCGCAAGACATTGACGCGCTGCTGAACTGGTGGCGCGCACAGCCGTTGCAGGTGTGCTTCCTGCCGACACCGGTGGCCGAGTACGCCTTCAGCCAGCGCCTCGAACACCCGACCCTGCACACCTTGCTGATCGGCGGTGACCGCCTGCGCAGCTTCACTCGCGCGCAGACCTTCGACGTCATCAACAATTACGGCCCCACTGAAGCCACCGTAGTCGCCACCTCCGGACGTGTCGAAGTGGGCCGGCCGCTGCATATTGGCGGGCCTGTCGCCAATGCGAGGGTTTACTTGCTGGATGAGCAACAACGCCCGGTGCCCATCGGTGTGGCAGGGGAGTTGTACGTCGGTGGCAAGGGCGTGGCGCGCGGTTATCTGAACCGCCCGGAATTGACCTTGGAACGTTTTCTCGACGATCCGTTTACCCAAGGGCGCATGTACCGCACCGGTGATCTGGCACGCTGGCTGCCCGACGGCAATCTGCAATACCTGGGCCGCAATGACGACCAGGTGAAAATCCGTGGCGTGCGTATTGAACTGGGGGAAATCGAATCCGCGCTGGCCACCCATCCGGCGATCAAGGAAGCCGTGGTGCAGTGTCGCGAAGGGCAATTGCTGGGCTGGTTTGTCGAGCGGCACAGTGTCGATATCGAATCGCTGCGCAGCTATCTGCAAGCGTCATTGCCGGATTACATGGTGCCGGTGGCTTATGTGAGGCTGGACGTTTTACCCCTCACCGCCAATGGCAAACTCGATCGCAAGGCCTTGCCTGCACCCACGCAAGCGGCGTTCGTTACCCGCCTGTTCGAGGCGCCGCGCGAGGGTGTTGAAACCGTCCTGGCACAGCTATGGAGTGAGCTGCTACAGGTTCAGCGGGTGGGGCGCCACGACCACTTCTTTGAGCTGGGCGGGCACTCGCTGCTGGCGGTGCAACTGGTGCAACGCATGCGTGATGCCGGGTTGAGCGCTGACGTGCAGGTGTTGTTCGGCCAGCCAACCCTGGCGGCGTTGGCGGCGGCCAGTGGCGGCAGCGACGTGCAGGTGCCGGCCAATCGAATACCGCGGGGTTGCACTCACATTACGCCCGATACTCTCGCGTTGGCTGAGCTCGATCAGCCCAGCCTGGATAGCATCGTCGCCGGTATCCCGGGAGGTGCTGCCAATGTGCAGGAAATCTACCCGCTGGCGCCGTTGCAGGAAGGTCTGCTTTATCACCACCTCACCGATGAACGCGATCCGTACCAGCAACACGCGATGTTCAGTTGTTCAAGCCGCGAGCAGTTGGATGCGTTTGCCCAGGCCTTGCAACAGGTGATCAACCGGCACGACATCCTGCGCACCAGCCTGGTGTGGGATGCCCTTGAGCAGCCGATGCAAGTGGTGTGGCGCGAAGCGCAGTTGCGCGTTGAACCGCTGCGCGAACAGCCAGCGCCGCTGGATTTACGCCAGGCGCCGTTGATGGCCCTGGACTACGCTGAAGAACCGCACAACGGGCGCTGGGTCGCCAGATTACGCTTCCATCACCTGGTCAACGACGCCACCTCGACCACCGTGCTGGTGGATGAAATTCGCGCCCATCTGCTCGGCCAACAAGCGCAACTGCCCGTGCCGGTGCCGTATCGCAATGTGGTCGTGCAGTCCCGTTCGCCGGTACGCCAGGCCGCCCACGAGGCCTTCTTCCGTGAGCGCCTGGCGGATGTCGACGAGCCGACCCTGGCGTTCGGCTTGCAGGAGCACCAGGCAAATCGAGCTGAAATCGAGGAATTTGAACAGCCACTCAACGACGCTCTCAACCAATGCTTGCGGGCGCAGGCGCGTGCTCTTGGCGTGAGCGCGGCCAGCCTGTTTCACCTGGCCTGGGCGCAGGTGCTCAGCCGCGTGGCCGGGCGTGATGACGTGGTGTTCGGCACCGTGCTGCTCGGCCGTTTGCAAGCGGGCGAGGGCGCCGACCGTGCCTTGGGCATGTTCATCAACACCTTGCCGTTGCGCGTGCGTCTGGCTGGGCAAACCGTGCTGGACGCACTCAACGACACCCACGTGCAGCTCAGCGCCTTGCTTGCCCATGAACAGGCCTCGCTTGCGCTGGCCCAGCGTTGCAGCAGCGCGTCACCGCTGTTCAACAGCTTGCTTAACTACCGCCACACCAGTGCCGACCCGGACTTGAACCTGGTGCCGGGCATTGCTCTGCTCAGCAGTGAAGACATCCTCAGCTACCCGCTGATGCTCACGGTTGACGACATTGCCAGCGGCTTTCGTCTTAAGGCCAAAGCGCCGCGAAAAGTGGGTGCCGAGCGCCTGTTGGGCTACCTCGATACGGCCCTGCATGGTCTGGCGCAGGCACTTGGACACAGACCAGACACGCCACTGCGCGAGGTGCAGGTGCTGCCTGCCCGCGAACTGCAGCGGCTATTGGTGGACTTCAACGCCACCCAAACCGACTATCCCGAAACCCTTACGGTACAGGCGCTGTTTGAAGCCCATGCGCGGCACATTCCCCATGCCGTGGCCGTGCAGGCCGGCGAGCAGCAACTGACCTACCGTGAGCTAAACGAACGCTCCAACCAGTTGGCCTTCCACCTACGCGAACGCGGGGTACAGCCGGACTCGCGGGTGGCGCTGTGCGTGGCGCGTGGGCTGGACCTGATCGTTGGTTTGTTGGCGATTCTCAAGGCGGGCGGCGCCTACGTGCCGCTCGACCCTGGCTACCCGCGCGAACGCCTGGCCTACATGCTCAACGACAGCCAGCCGGTGGCACTGCTGGTGCACGCCGCCACCCGCGACCTGCCGGGCGAAGTGTCGATCCCGGTGATCGACATTGACCACAATGGCTGGAGCCAGGCGCCCATCGGCAATCCATCGGTGCCCGGTCTGACCGTCGCCAACCTGGCCTACGTGATGTATACCTCGGGCTCGACCGGCACGCCGAAGGGCGTGATGGTCGAACATCGCGGCCTGGGCAACCTCATGCATTGGGGCTCCCAGCTGTGCCCGAACGCCGAAGGCGGCGCCTTGTTGCAGCGTGCGCCGTTTAGCTTTGACGGCTCGGTGTGGGAGCTGTTCTGGCCGCTGGCCAACGGCATGCGCCTGGTCCTTGCACGGCCCGATGGGCACCGCGAACCGGCTTACCTGGCGCAAGTGATTCGCGAGCAGCAGATCACGGTGATCAAGTTTGTGCCGGCAATGTTGCAACAATTCCTCGACCTGGAAGAGTCGTCCCTGTGCACAAGCCTCACCGACGTGCTGTGCGGCGGCGGCGAACTCACCGAAACCCTGGCTCGTGGCGTGCAGGCGCGCTTGCCCAAGGTGCGTTTGCACAACGTCTACGGCCCCACCGAAGCCACGGTGGACAGCAGCGCCTGGACTCTGGAACCCGGCGATCCTGTGCCTGCCGTGCAACTGCCGATTGGCCGCGCGATTAACAACACGCGCCTGTATGTATTGGACGAACAGGATGCGCCGGTGCCGATGGGCGTCAGCGGCCAACTGCACATCGGCGGTGTCGGCGTTGCTCGGGGTTATTTGGGGTTGGAGCAAATGACCGCTGAGCGCTTTATGGACAACCCGTTTGTGGCGGGAGATCGGTTGTACCGCACGGGCGACCTGGTGCGTTACTTGCCCGATGGCAACTTGGAGTTTCTGGGGCGCAATGATTTCCAGGTGAAGCTGCGCGGCGTGCGGCTGGAGTTGGGTGAAGTTGAGTCACGTCTTGCCGCGCATCCGGCATTGCGTGAAGTGGCGGTGCTGATTCGCGATGAGCGTTTGGTGGCGTACTTCACCCTTCGCGGGCAAGCGCCGAGCCTGGACGCTTTGCGCGCCTATGTGCTCGAGCAATTGCCGGAATACATGGTGCCGGCGGCCTTTGTGCAGCTTGAGGTGTTGCCGCTTAACCCTGCCGGTAAGCTCGACCGTAAGGCTCTGCCCGAACCTGGGCTGGATGCAGTGGTCAGTCGGGCTTATGAAGCGCCAGTGGGCGAGGTGGAAACCTTGATGTCAGGCATTTGGGCGGATGTGTTGAAGCTGGAGCGGGTAGGGCGGCATGACCACTTCTTCGAGCTGGGCGGGCATTCATTGCTGGCGGTGAATCTGGTGGCGCGGATGCGCAAGGCTGGGTTGGAGGTGGATGCGCGGACCTTGTTCAGCCTGCCGACGCTGGCGCAGCTCGCGGCTTGCACTGCGACACGGGGTGAGCGTGTGGAGGTTGCGCAAGCCGCGATCCCGCAACTCAACCACCGCCGCCGGATCTGAGAGTTTTGGTAGGTTGAGTACATAGCCGTTGCTGCGGTCATCGTGGTCAACGGGGTCAGCCAGATCAAACGCAGAACACGGCGGCCTATTAGCCGACCTGAGTGGTAGAGGCAAAATCAGAGCAAAACAGAGCAAAGGCAAGCCACACATTTGAACGAGTGCAGACTGAAGAACAACATACCCATCGACCTGATGCACCGCGATCCAAATAATGAGATGGCTACCCCCGCCGCCCCCTGTGAACGCCCACTAAGCTTTCACAGGGGGTTCTATCGGAGACCTCAGCCCAGCATTTAGCTTCCATCGAGCTTTGTACTGTTGTGATGGAAGCCTGCGGCGGCGCCCACTTCATGGTGCAACTGGGACACACCCCCAAACTTATTGCGCCTCATCTCGTGCGCCCTTACGTAGAAAGCAATAAAAACGACTTCGCTGATGCCGAAGCGATTTGTGAGGCAGCTAGTCGCCCAACCATGCGCTTCGTTCCGGTAAAAAGCCAAGCTCAGCAAGCGTTGGCCATGCTCGACTCGGTCCGCGATTCGCTTATCAAGGAACGCACAGCCGCCGTTAATCGAATTCATGCAGGGCTTTTGGAGGTGAGTGTCAGCTTGGCACCGGGTTTAAATCAGTCAAAGAGGTGCCCGCGTTACTCGAAACAGCCTCATTTCATGGACTGATCAAAAAGCTGCTGCAAGGCCTGTATGACCACTACGTCTACCTGGATCGTCAGGTTAAGGTTCTCGACAAAGAAGTTGAGAGCCAAGTCGCTGAAGATGATCTGGCCTCTCGTTTGACGACAATTCCCTGCGTTGGCCCGATCACGCTCCAGCGTCTTGGCTGCGGAGTTGGGCGATGGCAAGCAGTTCAAATGTAGTCGAGGCTATTCAGCCTCGATAGGACTTGTGCCAAAGCAGCATTCTACTGGCGTTAAAACCGTACTTTTGGGCATCAGCAAGCGCGGAGATCGAAACCAGCGACGCTTGTTTGTTCAATGTGCCCGTATCTACTTGATGCACTTGGATAAGCAAAAAGGGAGTTTGGCCGATTGGGTTCGCAAGCTGCTGGCAGGCCATCGGCACTCCAATTTAGTGGTCTGCGCGCTAGCCAACAAACTGGCAAGAATCGCTGGGTCTATCGCGGCAAACCACACTGAATTTGATGCAGGGTCAAGCGCGATGAACGCTTGACCCTGCTCCTGCTGTCACCCAAGCACCACCCACCTGGTTTTGCGATGCTGGATAACAGATGACGTGAACGGCCTACCGGCCTGACGGCAACCCTGAGCTCCCACACGGCTGAAAGGCCGTCCAAATAATTAGGGTCGTTGGGCATCAATTCTCATCGAGGCGCTGGGCCAATACCCCACTCAGACGCCGAATAGATGAAAGCAAGCCATACACGCCATCAACGACAGTATTGCAGAAAAGGCGGTAACCATAGATGGGCGCGGCGGTGCGACGAATCGACTCGCTCGCGTATGCGGTGTGTCAGTTACAAATGAGCTGACTGACACACCGCCATCGTGAGCACGCCGGTTCCCACATTATTCAGCAGCGTTTAGGCGGCTGCCTTCGCAGGTTTCAAGCAGTCCTTTCTGTGGATTCGGCTGAGTACCCTGCAGTAACCACCGACAAACCCTTGCCGAGGTCGTTTCTGGCGCGGCTTACTCGGGTCGGTCCGATTCGCAACCGGGCGGAGGGGAGAGCGGCGCGGGAGAAGGTGGCGAGTTAGAAAGTCAATAAAACGCATTGGTTGCTTAGCAACGAAGCGGAGTCCAGTTAGGGCTGCAGATAGCTCAGAAAATCTGATTACCCAGGCCATTTGTCGGATTGTTTCCCGATTTTTTGTTGGGATGATCTTTCTCCTACAAAAAACTGTGCGTTAGAGCTCACATGGTTGATGTCGGACGGAAATTCGTAACGCATTAATTCTATAAAAAAAACGACGTTGTTGTCTTGGGCGGATGGTGGCATTGGCTTTTAGTGCAACTATTTAGCTTCTGAAGTTGATGAGTGAAACTTCCTATTAATAATGGCTAAATGTCCTACGGTGAAATTTGGAGGTGTTGCGTTTTTTTTGATCGCGCCTAGAGTGATTTCGTTGCTTATAAATAAGCGACTAAAGTTAAACGCAGGTAAGGTCGGAGAATTGAAATGAACAATGAAGAGTTTGGAGAGTTTGTTTTCAGTTTTGATGCAGAGAATGGATTTAATCCGTATACAGGTAACGCTGGCGCGTCTGGTAGCCAAGGAGGGTGTGGTGGTAGCGGAGGGTGTGGCGGCGGTGGAGGCTGTAATGGAGGAAGTGGCGGGTGTCACAACACGGTAACGGAGCATCCAAAGGCGGATGAGTAGATTCAGTATTAACTCACCTAATGAGGTTTTCTGGTGCGTTCCAGAAAACCTCTACAGGAGATCGTACGATGAATATAATCATACCCAATTATGAAATCTTGAATTTTGAAACAGAAAGTCTTGTCGTCTCTGATCTTGGAATTTCGAAAATTCATTCGCAACCGTTGCTCAAAGCACTTCGGAAGCTGAAGTTGTCGAATGTGATGTCAAGAGATGAGTTGGATGAGGTGCTCACGGAGAGTGGGCTTAATCAGAATGATGCATTTGAATTCTTAGAAAGAATCATTCCTTTTAAGTCTGTTGAGGAAATATATTTTGAGAAAACGATAGTCGTTCATGACTGGGAAGCGCAGGCGGATATTGAAAATTTGTTTAGGCAGGGAGTGTCTGGTCGTTTGGCGTTTGAGTCATTTTCAAATGGCGTGGATGAATCGATCCGTGAGTCAAGGTGTTTTATTGTCCTGCTCTGCCATTCGTATGAGTATGAACGTGTGAAAAAGCTTTACTTCGATCTCGCGGAGGCATCACCCAAAAGCGCCATTAGTGTGTGCTGGCCAATGGGCGGTATTTTTTGTATAGGGCAGCCTTATATTGCGCAAATAGGAAATCCTTGCCATTTCTGTACCGTCGACAGACTCATTAATAATGAGTCTGTAATGCCCGCGAGAAACAGTTGGGCGAGTGTGCTGGCCTTCTGTCGGCAACAGCATGTGGGGGTTCCGGTGAAACCACTTAGCCTGTATCAAGAGATGATGGTGGTGGGCGCAGTTATTAGAATGATAAGGTTTTTCACCGAATGCAATGACGGGTATAAATATCAAGATAATGTATTGTACGGCGCATACCTTCAACTGGCGGATGGCCGGATTTTTGAAGAGCCTAATTCACACTGGTACATGTGTGATTGCCTGAGGGCGGATAAATGAAAAATATTCCGCATGATTACTATCTCAGGTTCATAGATGCTCGTGTGTACGATGAAGTGCTAGAGTTTCATAACAAAGGTAATTTTACTTTTCATCCGGCGATTAAATATCTCACCCGGCAGCATCGATTGGACGAAAAGCAATTAGGACAATTAACAGGGAATGAGCTGGCTTTTTACCCTGATATGGATTTGACGTCAGCGTTAACGCTGCCTCAGGAGGGCAAATACAAATCGCTGCTAAGGAATGAATCGTGTGAGCAGTTTTTACCTCACTCTTTAGAGTTTGCGGATGTCGAAAAGCTAATGTTTCCACTGCTTTCAAGGAGTATGGGCTCATATAAAAGAGGATATCCGAGTGGTGGTGCGCTGTACCCAGCGGAGATTTTTGTCTGTTCGCTGACTGAGGAGAATCTAAACTGGCCCAGCGCAGGAAAAATTCTTCATTTGCTTCCTAGGTCTCGAAGATTTGAAGTAATGCAGATCGACACGGGTATCGAAGAGCTAAAAGCTGCATTGCTGTCTTCTCCTAACGCCATCGGAACGCCCGGTCTGGCAATCATATATACAATGTATATGCCGAAAAATTTGTTTAAGTATAGGTACCGTGGTTACCGGATGGCGCTGATGGAGGTTGGTTCAATTTATATGCTGATCGAGTTGCAAGCTAAAGCGTTGGGGCTAGGCTGTCGGCTGTGGTCTGCGTATACAGACTCGATGCTTTGTAAAGCTCTGGGGATTAATCCAGCCCTGTTCTTTCCAGTGTGCGTTCATTTCATAGGTAAGCAGCATGAAACTTGTTAATGGAATGCAGAAGCCAGATCTGCCCGGTACAATCTTATTTCAGCCTGCTGGCGTACTAACGTTACCGAGCGCTGTGGAAGTGTCAGACAGCCTGTCGGTAAATGGTTCCGGTGTGGGGGGCGGTTCGAACTCAGTAAGAACTGCATTAGGTGAGTATTTTGAGCGTCGTCATTTTTACAGAGAAGTTATTTCCGAAAGGCGTGGGTGTCTTAAAGAATCCTTGACCGGGAGTGAAGTATGTAGTTTTGCGCAGGCATTCTTGCAAACTACGTCTAGGAAAGTTTCCGTTCGAGAGATTGAAGTGTATGAATTTGCATTGACCGAGGTGTTGAGAACCTCGGACTTTACTAAGTGCTTCATTCCTACCGTATGTATTTCACTCTCTTCGTATAGCACAGATAAAGACAGTGTACTTTATCCTCTTCGAGATACCTGTGGGTGCAGCTTTCACTGGAATTCAGATTTCGCATTGCTGGGAGCAATAAAGGAGTGCCTCGAGCGCCAAATGCTTGTCAGGTTCTGGCTAACGAAACAATGTCGCTCTCGCGTTTCTTCTGCTCATGTCGGGTCGTTACTCGCGGAGAGGGCTGTTCGGCACCTATATAAGCTGTTAGTTGCTTCAGGGGAAGTTACTTTTTTAGATATAACGGACACCCGATTTCCTGGGGTATGTGTGCTGGCTGTTTATGGGCAGAGTAAAGGGGCCCGTCACGTAAAATATTGCGCCGGGATGTCCTATGCTTCGGAAACCGCTGTGGCGCTGGAGAAATCGCTGCTTGAGCTGTGGCAGACATTTCGTTTCATGGACTTATTCAACGCCACAGATTCGGAAGAAGCAAAGCTTGAAGATTCCTATATTCGTTATTTTCTGGATTGCAATGCGTATGAGACCTACCAGGAAGTAACGGATGTTATAGAGTGTGGCGGCGTGGAGTCTGAGCAAAGGTTTACCCTCTCTGGATTGATGGCGGTGCTTAAGCAGATTGGTGTCTCTGGTTATTTTTATTTCAGGCGTGAGAGGGTGAATGGGGAGGGTTGTGTTTTTGTTAAATACATGTCCCCGGATTTATTTCTCCATATGAATAACTCGAAGAATTTTAATTTGGATAATAAGTATTCTGAGGTTTTTAGACGCTCAGTACGTTTCTCTCGGCTGGATAAAATGGTTCCGTTTCCGTGAGGTGAATAATGAGCTTATACTCTGCAAGTAAGCCAGTGCTACTGGCTGTGCTGCTCGTGAAGGAGCAGTTAAAAGAGCCCGTCGCATTATTTTGGACAGTGATCTCTCCCGTGGTTACCTACTATTTAATCACCTACACGAGGGCACCAGTGGGTGAGGTGGCGACCGATTATTTGTCCCGCACCTCATGGTTTTATGCATTCGTGTCTTCAAGTGTAGCGTTGTTTGGGCTGGCATTTTACATAGTGGGGCGTAGGGAAAGTGGTTTTCTACGGTCTTTTGTTTATACCCAGCGTACGAAAATTATATTTTTGGTGGGGCAGTTTTTTGCTTATTCAGTTGTCTCGGTTATGTATTGCTCTGTTTTTTATGTGTTTACGCGCAATCCTTTCGGGGGGGGGAGTGTCGTCGAGTACCTCATTATCGTCGTGCGCTTTTATGTTTGTTTTCTTCTTTTCTCTGTGCCCTCGCTTTTGCTAACGCTAGTCCCTCTAGGCTTTCAGAATACCAGTACTGTTTTTTCCATGTTGTCTTTGGGGATGTTGGCGTTGGGAATCCTCAGTATAGGTTCCTCCAATCCACTGTTGCTTAGCGTCAGTTTATTTAATCCGATGTGGTGGGCGAATAGAGTGATGTTGGTTGGGCTAGCGGAATGCTGGCTCGTGGTGGTGGTGGTTGTCGCGTTGCTGATGATTTTGTTGTCTGTAATGTGTCGATTTTTAATCATTAACCCGGTCTGGAGTCGTTACTGATGACGCGGCTTATCATAGACTCACTTAATGTCAGGTATGCCAGTCATACCGTATTTCATAACGCTTCGCTGGGTGTTCAGTCTGGCTTGATCACGGGGCTTCTGGGGCCCAACGGCTCGGGAAAAACCACCTTGTTTGATGTTATTTGCGGCCTTAAGAAAATGAATAGCGGTCAGATAAACAGCTCCTTTCGCAGGCTGCTTTACCTGTCGCAGGTTATCAGCACGCCCCCTGTCTTTCGTATGTTCGATATCTTCAAAATGGTCATGCTTTTTTGCTCTGAAGCTAAGGTCACGCAGCAGCATGCGCTCGATAAAATCGAAAGGATGAGCCCTGGTATCGCCCACCGATACTGCGAAATCTGGAACAAAAAGTCTTCGCTCTGCAGTTACGGGGAAAAGCGATGGTTTTTTACCTTGTCCCTGCTCAGCGCCGATGCGGACCTTGTGATTCTGGATGAGCCCACTGCAGGCGTAGATCCTGAATTTCGCTACCACATCTGGAGGTGTCTGGAGGGCGCGGCGGCGGAGGGGGTTGCCGTGTTGGTTTCATCTCACAACGTTGATGAAATTGTTGCTCATTGCGATGACTTTTACATGCTCAGTCAGCAACGTTTCAACCGTTTCACTGACGCGCAAGGCTTCATGAACGCTTATGGTGCTAACAGTTTGGATGA
Organism: Pseudomonas sp. 1152_12; assembly: GCF_052850675.1. NCBI lineage: Bacteria > Pseudomonadati > Pseudomonadota > Gammaproteobacteria > Pseudomonadales > Pseudomonadaceae > Pseudomonas > Pseudomonas sp. 1152_12. The sequence goes on from NZ_VXCW01000010.1 coordinate 127,090, forward strand.
GGCGTTTATTCACGCGGCAAGCCTGCCAAAAATTTAAAGCAGGCTTTGTCAGGCGCTGTCATTTACCCCCTAGGTACAAACGCCACGCTGCCGCCTGAACGTTTCTGAAACAGACGCTCGCCATTGTCTGGCTGTGTGCTGATCACCTTGTGATCTGCGCCCAGGTAGGCCAACGGCGTCGGGTCTTCCTTGGAATACTGCGCGACGATGATCGTGTGCTGCGGGTCAAAAACCTGGCCGCTGGTTTTTTCCAGCCAGGCCATCAGCGCGGCGCTGTCGCCTTGGCGTGGGAAGTCCTGAGTTTCGCTCACGTAGTAGAACGGCTTGCCGCCATTTTGCAGGTACATCGGCACCTTGTTGTCGACCTCCACCAGCACCATTTGCCACTGACTCCACGGCGCACTTTTCATCGCTTCAGCCTGCACATCCTCGGCGAAGCGGGTCACGCCGCCATTGCCGGTGGTCCAGGGGTAAATCACGCCCAGTACCAACAGCAACAACCCTGCGGTGATACCAAAACCCTTTTGCCAGCGTGGCCAACTGGCCGGTTTTTTCTGCAGGCGTTCACTCAGCCACCAGGCGGCCAGCAATTGGGCAAACGGTACCAGCGGCAACACGTAGTAACTGCGGCGACTGCCACTGGCAGTGAAGAACACAAACAACAGGCCCAGGCCCCACACCAGCCAGCGTACGTTGGCTGGCGTTTGGCGCCACTGACGCAGCGCCAGCCATAAACCGAGCAGCCAGCACGGGGCCCAGGGCAGGGTGTAGGCGGGCAGGTAGATCAGGTAGGTGTAGATCGGCCCCATGTGGTCGAAGGGGTCGAAAAAGCGCACTACGTTTTCCTTGAACACCAGTTCAAGGCCGCTCTCGCCGTAAGTGGGTGCCCCGTAGAAATGGGACAGCACGAAGGGTACTGCATAAAACGCTGCGGCAATCAGCATCGCCAGCAGCAGGCGCAGGTTGAGGTGGCGTTTGTAGCGTTGCTCGCTGAGCAGGTGCGGCAACAGCAGCAGGCCCGGCAGCACGAAGCCGATCAAGCCTTTAAACAGCGACGTCGCCGCCAGCAGCAGGAAAAACACCGTGTAGCGTGCCAGACGGGTGTCATCCCGCCCGCGCCAATACCACCACACTGCCGCCAGCACGCCGCATACGGTCAGTACATCGGCGGTGGCGACCCGCGCCCAGAACAGAAAGTAAAAGGTGGTGGCCAGCATCCAGCCGGCAATCAGCCCGGTGCCTTTACGAAACAGGCGTTCGCCGATCAGGTACACCAGCCAGATGCTCAACCACGCCGCGATCACCGACGACAGGCGCAGCGACCACGGCCCGAGCCCGCCCATCAGGTTGGCGAAAGCAGTGATCAGCCAGTATGACGGCAGGGGCTTGTCGTAGTACGGCGCGCCCTTGAGGTAAGGGTCGAAGTAGTCACCACTCTGCAACATCTGCAACGCGATGTTGGCCCAGCGGGTTTCCGGCCCCCACAAATCGCGACTGCCCAAACCCAGCAGCAAGAGCAGCGCCGAGACGCCCAGCAGCACCACCAGGGCGCCGCGTTCGGTTTTCCAGAAACTCATGGGCTTTCTCGCCGTGGGCGTAACGTTAAGGGATTTTCGGGTAGATGATCAGTAGCATGGCGCCTTTTCGATAGCGCTTGCCTCCCGGAGGCAATTGCCCTTCTTCGCGATGCTCGCTGGTGCTCTTGACACGCATCAGCACGCCGACCGAACCTTGCTGGCGCGCATCGGCGAGCCAGGACTGAATGCTGTCCAGGTCGACTTTGCGGTGCACCGAATCTGCATATTTGAGGCCGTAGCTCAGTTCGCCCTGGGTGTCATAAAAAGCCACTTCAGGCCGACGCAGCCGCCAGGATAATGCGGACGCCGAGCCCAGCTCATTGCTGATCAGAGCATGGGTTTGTTGCAGTTCATCCAGATGCTGGAGGACGAACTGGTCGGGCATTTCGGTATCCGTGACTTCTTCCGGCATGCCAGCAGGCAGCAGGGCGACCAGCAAGCCGATGCCGAGTGCGGGCATGGCCCACAGTGTCAGCGGGCGGAAGGCTTGCAGCACATTGGACAGGATCCAGCCCAGCAGCACGATGAAGGTCAGGGACAGGCTGTACATCTCAGCGTGGCTGTTGCTGTACAGCGGGTTACCGATTTGCAGGTAAATCAGTGTCGCCAACGCACCTAAGCCGATGGCCAGGTTGAGCAGGCCGTTGACGCGCAGAGCGCGGGCTTTGCCACGGCTGATCAGGTCGATCACGGCATGGCCCATCAACAACGCCAGCGGCAATAGGCACGGCATGATGTAGGTGGGCAGCTTGCCTTTGCTCAGGCTGAAAAAAAACAGCGGCAACAGCAACCACAGGGCGAGAAAAACAATTGCCGGTTGGCCTTTGTCTTTCCAGGCCTTGAGGACCGTGCCTGGCAATAACGCCGCCCACGGCAGGCACGCCACGACCATGATCGGCAGGAAGAACCACCAGGCCCGCGCATGCTGTGCATTGTCGGAGGAGAAGCGGCGGATGTGCTCGTGCCAGAAAAAGAAACGCCAGTAATCCGGTTCCTGCAGATGAATCGCCCATACCCACGGCAGGCACAGCAGCAGTGCTACCCCAACAGCGATCGGGCCGTAGCGCAGCAATTCACCCAAGCGTCGCTGCCAAAGCATGTACGGCACGGCAATCAGCACGGGCAACAACCAGGCCAGAAAGCCCTTGGTCATAAAGCCCATGGCGCACGCTACGCCCAGCATTGCCCAGGCACCTAGCCGGCCACGCGAGGTGCGGCTGTCCAGCGCAAACCACAGCGCAACCAAGCTGAGGTTGACCCACAAGGTGAATTGCGGATCAAGGTTGGAGTAGCCCGCTTGCCCGGCCACCAGCCCGAAGCTCATGTAGAGCAGGGCGCAGGCGAAGCTCTTGCGTGGGTCGTTCCACAGGCGACGTGCGATGAGGTAAGCCAGCACCACGCTCAGGCCGGTGGTCAACGCCGAGGCGATGCGCACGCCGAACAGATTTTCGCCGAACACCGCCTGGCCAAGGGCGATCAGCCAATAGCCAGCAGCAGGTTTTTCGAAATAGCGCACACCCATGAAGTGCGGTGCGACCCAGTTGCCACTCAGGAGCATTTCCTGGCTGATCTGGGCGTAGCGGGTTTCATCCGGGACCCATAAGCCGTGCAGGCCCATGGGCAATAGATAAAACACGGCGAAGGCCAGTAACAATAGCGGTAGAGGTTTCAAGCGAGTCATGAAAACGTCGCTCCTTGACGTTTAAAGGTGAAGTAAGAGTGCCGGTTAGTAATAGTCGAAAGGATCACAAAGTTCACTAAGTCGATGAAAGTTTTCATGACGTCCAGAAGTAACAGGTGCAACTGAACTTGCCAGAGCGGGCCTGTCGTATTCCTGAACATGGGGCGTGATATATGTAAAAAATTGTTAGAGTTTTTTCAGTGCGGCGGCCCAGGCCTGGCTGTTCATGATGCCCAGTGTCTCGAAGGTGCGATTGGCCTTTACCCTCACAAAGAGGGCGCTGCCGTACTCGGAAAACTTGGAGTGAGGGTAACCCAGGCTCTTTTCAAAGTCGGCGATACAGCCACTGTGAGTGACAAAGACCAGGTTGCGCGCGGGCTGCTTGTGGCTGAGCAGTTCTTCGCCTATGTCCTTTCCGCAAATAGCCCGTTCGCTTGAGGTCAGCTCGACGGCTTTGCCGAACATGAACTGCGAGGTCTGAACGGTGCGCAGGGCGGGGCTTGCAAGCATATCGCTGTAGCCCATGCCCAGTTTCGTAAAGGCTTTGCCCAGCTCTTGTGCGCGCTGGGTGCCTAAGACCGTCAGGCCTTCAGGTGAACCGAAGCAGGGGTTTGTCGAGCGATCACAGCGCTCTTCGTGGCGCACCAGCACAATCAGGTCGCCATCGCGCCAGGCCGGCAGTACTTGCGAGGTCAGTAAGCGATTGCCGACGCCCAAGTCACGTGGCGATGACGGCCACAGGAGGAACCCGGTGAGCAGCAAGACGATGATGGCGAGGCCAGCCCACCACTTTCGCGAGTTTTTGATAGAGCCCCAGCGCGAGCGCGGTTTGGTCAGGGTAAGGTCAACCACATCATTCACCATGGGCACTGTCAGCAGTGTTTTATTTAAGTAGGCGCAACGCATTGACGAAATCCCGTAAGGGACAAGGAGGCTGTCATAGGGCTGCTGTCTTTTCGCTGAACATTTTTCGGTTAAGAGTTGCTTCGATAGGCAACTAACAAGTTGTTCGCTATCGACACTTGGCGGGTAATTTAGAGGGGCGAGGGTGGGCAAGCGGTGAAATCCATGTGAAAAATTTGCGTGGGGCTGACGGTCAGCCGTTATTCTCGTTCGGAGTCCTTCAAACGAGCGTTCTTATGTTGCAGGTGCAAGGTGTCCTAAAAAGCTACGCGACCCCGCAGGGCCCGCTTGCGGTACTGGCGGGTGTTGACTTGTTCTTGAAGAGTCGTAGCAGCCTGGCGCTGATGGGCGAGTCCGGCAGCGGAAAAAGCACCTTATTGCACGTGGTGGCCGGGCTCGACCGAGTGGACGGCGGCAGTATTCAGGTCGGCGAGCAGCGCCTGGACCAGATGAGCGAGGCGCAACTGGCCCACTGGCGGCGTACCGAGATCGGCCTGGTGTTCCAACAGTTCAACCTGATCGGCAGTTTGCGCGTGGACGACAACCTTGCCTTCCAGGCACGCTTGGCCGGGCGCTTTGACCCGCAGTGGCAGGCGCAGTTGGTGGAGCGCCTGGGGTTGGGCGATTTGCTCAAGCGTTATCCCGAACAGCTGTCCGGCGGCCAACAGCAACGGGTTGCGGTGGGGCGTGCGTTGGCGTCGCGCCCTGGCTTGCTGCTGGCCGATGAGCCGACCGGCAATCTCGACGAAGCCACCAGCGATGAAGTGCTGCAACTGTTGCTTGACCTATTGCGCGACAGCCCCACCAGCCTGTTGATGGTCACGCACAGCCCGCGCATCGCCGCGCGCCTGGACCAGCAAGTGGTGTTGCATCGCGGCCGTGTCGTGCCCGCGGACGCGCGCTGAGGTGGCGGTATTTTATTGGGCGTTGCGCGCGCTGATCAGCCATTGGCGGCGCCACCCAGTGCAGTTTTTCAGTGTGCTCACCGGCCTGTGGCTGGCGACCGCGCTGTTGACCGGCGTGCAGGCCCTCAATAGTCAGGCACGTGACAGCTACGCGCGGGCCAGCCAGTTAATTGGCGGTGAGCCGCAAGCCAGCCTCAGCGCGCCGGATGCTGCCAGCTTCCCGCAGGCGTTGTTTGCCGAGCTGCGCCGTGCCGGATGGCCGGTGTCGCCAGTGGTGCAGGGGCGGCTGGTGCTTAAGGGGCATGAAGACCAACGCCTGCAAATGATGGGTATCGACCCGCTGTCGTTGCCCGGTGGCGGCGCGGTGGCGGGGCAGCGCTTGAGCCAGGCGCAAATGGTGGCGTTTTTCAACCCGCCGGGGCGCACTTGGATCGCGCCGCAGACCTTGTCGGCGCTGGGGCTGCACGTGGGTGAGCAACCGCTGACCGAAGGCGGATTGGCCTTGCCGCCGTTGCAGGTTCAGCGGGACATGGCGCCGGGCTTATTGCTGACCGATATCGGCTTTGCCCAACCGCTGCTGCAAATGCCCGGGCAACTGTCACGCCTGCTGCTGGACAAGGCTTTTGCCGCCACTCATCCCACGCCACCCGCCGCGTTGCAACTCAAGCAGGGCGAAGACAACAACCTTGCGCGCCTTACCGAAAGCTTTCACCTGAACCTCGACGCTCTGGGCTTTTTGTCGTTTGTGGTGGGCTTGTTTATTGTGCACGCCGCCATCGGCCTGGCGCTGGAGCAACGCCGTGGATTGCTGCGCACCTTGCGCGCCTGTGGGGTCAGTGCGCGCATGCTGATCCTCAGCCTGAGCGTCGAACTCGGCGTGTTGTCGTTGCTCGGTGGTGTGCTCGGCGTCGCCAGCGGTTACCTGCTGGCCAGCCTGTTGCTGCCGGACTTGGCCGCCAGTTTGCGCGGCCTGTACGGTGCCGAGGTGCCGGGCCAATTAAGCCTCAGCCTGTGGTGGTGGATGGCCGGTTTGGGTTTGAGCCTGCTCGGCGCACTGCTCGCAGGCGGCGGCAGCCTATGGCGGGCGGCGCGTTTGCCGCTGCTGGCGCTGGCTAATGCCCAAGCCTGGCATGACGCACACGGGCGCTGGTTGCGGCGCCAGGGTTGGGTGGCGGCGACCGCGCTGGTGATTGCGCTGCTGGCGCTGTGGCTGGGCGACAGCCTGGCCGCCGGGTTTGTGTTGATGGCGGCCTTGTTGCTAGGTGCTGCACTCGGCTTGCCGGTGGTGCTCAACGGCCTGTTGACGGCGGTGCTCGGGCGCAGCCGTTCAGTGCTGGGGCAGTGGTTTCTGGCTGACTGCCGCCAGCAGTTGCCGGCCTTGAGCTTGGCGCTGATGGCGTTGCTGCTGGCCTTGGCGGCGAACATCGGTGCAGGCTCGATGACCTCGGGCTTTCGTCAGACCTTCAATAACTGGTTGGAGCAACGTCTCACGGCCGAGTTGTACCTAAATCCGCAAAACCCGGCCCAGGCCGAGCAACTCAGCACCTGGCTGGCGCAGCAACCGTTGGTGCAGGCAGTGCTGCCCACCTGGCAGGTCGCGGTGCAATTGCAGGGCTGGCCGGCGGACGTGTTCGGCGTGGTCGACGACCCCACTTATCGTCAGCACTGGCCGTTATTGGAAAGCGCGAGCAAACCTTGGGACCAGTTGGTGCATGGCGACACGATGATGCTCAGCGAGCAACTGGCGCGGCGCTTGAAGGTGCGACTCGGCGAGACGGTCGCTATCCCTACGCCTCAGGGCGTATGGTCACCCAAGGTGGTAGGCATTTACGCCGACTACGGTAACCCCAAAGGCCATCTGCTGGTCAATTCGCAGCACCTGTTGGCGCACTGGCCGACCCTGACACCGGCCCGCTTCAACCTGCGGGTGCAGCCGCAGAATGTGCCGCCGCTGGTGCGCGAGGTGCAGCGCGCGTTTGCATTGCAAGACAGTCGCATCGTCGATCAACAGCAACTCAAGGGCTGGTCAAGCCAGGTGTTCGAACGCACCTTCGCCGCAACGGCTGCCTTGAACAGCCTCACCCTTGGCGTCGCCGGGGTGGCGCTGTTTATCAGCCTGCTTACTCAAAGCCAAAGCCGCCTGGGCCAACTTGCACCGCTATGGGCACTGGGTGTGACGCGTCGGCAGCTGATGCTGCTCAACCTGGGCCAGACCTGGCTGCTGGCGGTACTGACCTTGGTGTTGGCGTTGCCGTTGGGCCTGTTGCTGGCGTGGTGCCTGGACGCGGTGATCAACGTGCAGGCATTCGGCTGGCGCCTGCCCTTGCAAGTGTTCCCGTGGCAGCTTGCGCAATTGTTGGGGTTGGCGCTGTTGGCGACGTTGCTCGCCTCGGCGTGGCCGTTGTGGCAGTTGCACCGCAGCCGCCCGGCTGATTTGCTCAGGACCTTTGCCAATGAAGATTAAAGCGTTGTGGTGGGCGGCCGTGTTGCTGCTTGCGGCGTGCGACAAGGCTCCGGCGCCTGAAGAAAGCTTCGCCGGTCTGGGCAGTGATGCGGCCGACTTTGCCCAGGTGATACCCGGCAAGGCCTTCACCTTTCCCGAAGACCACGGCCCCCATGACGGTTTTCGCATCGAGTGGTGGTACGTCACCGCGAACCTCAAGGACGCGCAAGGCAACCTGTTCGGCGTGCAATGGACGCTATTTCGCAATGCGCTGAAGGCCGAGCCGACGCAACCCGGCTGGCACGACTCCACAATCTGGCTCGGTCATGCCGCCGTAACCTCCGCCACCCAGCACTACGCCGCCGAACGCTACGCCCGTGGCGGCGTCGGCCAAGCCGGTGCCCAGGCGCTGCCGTTCAGCGCCTGGATCGACGATTGGAGTTTTGCCACCCGCCCCGGCGCCGCGAGCGCCTTGACGGATATGCAACTCAAGGCCGGCGGCCCGCAGTTCGCCTACGACCTGCACCTGACCTCCAGCCGCCCGCTGGTGCTGCAAGGCGACCATGGCTACAGCCGCAAGTCCGATCAGGGGCAAGCGTCCTACTACTACAGCCAGCCGTTTTTTACGGCGGCCGGCAGTGTCAGTATCGACGGCAAAACCTATCAGGTCAGTGGCCCCGCTTGGCTCGACCGCGAATGGAGCAGCCAACCTCTGGCGGCCAACCAAACCGGCTGGGATTGGTTTTCCCTGCACCTGGATCGTGGCGAGCAGCTCATGTTGTTTCGCGTTCGGCAAAAAGACGGCTCGGGGTATCTCACCGGCACATGGATTGATCAGCAAGGCCACACTGAGACGTTACACAACGCCGATATCCAGCTCTCACCCTTGGCCACCACCGACATCGATGGGCGCCATATTCCTACGCGCTGGTCGCTGAAAATTCCCGGAAAACAGCTGGATATCACCACTCGGGCCGTCAACCCGAAGGCCTGGATGAACCTGAGTATCCCTTATTGGGAAGGGCCGGTGCAGTTTGAAGGTGGCGTGGGTTATCTGGAGATGACAGGGTATTAAATGCGCCTTTTTGTAGGCGCTTTTTCTCTGCAAAGTAAGCAACTTCCTAAATGTAATTTCCCGCTCTCGAACTTGTGTCCGGGCCGTGGTCGCTTGCCTATATTCCAACGCCATCTTCATTGCCTCCGCGATGTAAGGCAGGGCGCAGGGTTTCGTAAATCAGCGCACTACTGACTGCACCAGTTTGAAATCATCGGCTGATGGGTGGCTCATCAAGCAGTCAGTCGTTGAGAAAGGTACTTGGGGTTTCGACCAGCAGCTATCTGCATAAAGGCGAGATAGCAGGGTATGCGAAGCGGGTTCGAGAGACGGCGCAGATGTCGAAGTGGTTGGGCAACGGGACTTACGCGGGGTTGGCGATGGACGTGGGCGTGGCGGGATTGGAAATCAAGGAGGCGTGTGTGACAACAAGCCTGTTGGCACAGAAATCGGGCAAGAGACAAATTCAAGCGAACGAGTCGGATAGCAGGTTTTTTTCATGCCGAAACGGGGTGTGAAGAAGAGGTGATGTTACTGCGGCGCAGCTGGAGTCTGTGCCCTTGAGCCTCAAGCGATGGGCACTTTGGCCATATTTGTTTGGAATGGTTTGGTTCGTCACCGCATTAGCTTGGGTGCATCTGGGTTAAACGAGAAGGTAAAAAATCGTCAAAAAACACTGTACGTATGTACAGTTATGTTCTACATTCCATCCCAGGTGACTGGATGTCACCGGTCACCCAAGCTTCAATTTTTTAACTATGGATGGATAAAAAATGAAATCGAAAAAAGCCTTTATGCTGGCCGCGGCCATGGCGGCCACCAGCTTCGTTTCGGCCTTCGCCCTGGCCGAGCAATACCCTCACTTGGCTGAACAAGCAGCACCGCCCGCGCTCAAGCAAGCCTTGAAAGCCGCAGGTAACGTTCAAGCCACCCAGGCTTCTGCTGCACTGAAACAGCAATTGCTCAAGGGCGCTCAACTGAAAAAACCAGTGTTTGCCGCGAAGGCCAAGGCTGACTCGGTGGTGGAAGACCACATCACGCCAGCCCCTGTGACCCAGGTCAAGAAAGCTGACGCCCGCCAAGCCGCCGCCGTGCAAGCGGCGTTGGTTCCAGGATGCGAAACCACGTTGGCGGTTAACCAGTTGTACACCGTCAACGGCGTACAGACCGGTAACCTGCTGTGCTACCACTTCAACCTGCCGAAAAAGGCCCGGGTCAATGCGCTGCTGGTCGGCCAGACGGCGGGCACCGACATGTCGTTGACCCTTTTCCAGGACGATGGCCAAGGCAACCCGATCCCGCTGGGCACCTCCAATAATCCGGGCACCGGGGATGAAAGCCTCAGCGGCGTGCTGCCAGCCGGTGATTACTACTGGTTCATGGAAGCGAATGCGGCGGTCGCGGAGTCGAGCTTCCAGTTCGGTGTGGCGGTCGATGCCAATATCGATGCCTTCGAACCCAATGACACCGCGGATACCGCGTTCAAACTGCCGGACACCTTGAACTACATCAGCGGTAACGCCGATAGCCTCAATGATGTCGATTATTTCGACTTCACGGCAGTACGCGGCCAGAGCGTGGGTATTGCGTTGACGGCCGATGCCGCCAGCGGCAGTACGCGTAACAAATGGATCCTGGAGCGCTTTGATGGCAACCAGTGGGTGGTGGTGGACACCACCGTCAAATCGACGTCGATCCCAAGCCCAGGCGTGGGCGGCGTGGTCAAGGTGCGTGTGCGTCCTAACCCTGGTGATGCGTGGAGCGCGACGGGCAAATACAACCTGTCGTTTGGTTCCAACCCACGGGTGAACAGCCCTGATGTGAAAGGGGAGTCGAATGTGCTGCGCATTCCGTATTCCGCTTCCGATGTGGGTTACGGTTACATGACCACCCAGGCCTACCGCGACCTGACCTGGACCATGGGCCTGTCAGACAGCACCGGCGCGCCGCTGGTCGGGCTGCACCCGATCGTCTACCTGGATCAGCACATCAATCCGAACACCGGCAATATCGTCTACAAGCCTTACGTGGGGACAACCAACAGCTCAGGGCTCGCCACGGGGACGATCAATGTGGGCACCTGCTCCGGTGATTTCCAGACCACCTTTGTCGATTATGCCCAGGGCTACAACAACACCTGGCGTACCGACTTCAACTACGGCGTGTGGCGTATGGAAGTGCTGGAGTACCCGGGCATTGGCGTAGGCGGTGACAATACTCAGTTCGTCAGCTTCGGTCACCTGTGCAAGCAGACCTTGCTGAGCAGCACCAAGAGCTAAGAGGATTGTGCTGTAGTACCCAGGGCATACCGTCCACGCGCCGGTATGCCCTTTGCGTTATTGCGCGAGCGCCAGCTTTAGCGGCAGGCGCGCCATGCTCGTGCTTGTCAGCGAGCCCAGGTACAACCAGTCACCATATTCCCGCGCGGTGGTGATCGGCGAGTAATTGCCCGCGCTGCCATCCTGCAAGTTGGCGATGACGTTGCCGTCGGTGTCCAGCCCCAGCACAAAGGCTTTGCGCTCAATGGGCTTGGGCACCACCATCAGCGCGCGCACCATCATCTTGCGTAACAACGGATAACCGGCGAAGCCATCCAGCAACCGGTTGCGCGGCGAGTACAGCGCAACCCAGAAGCGGTCGCTGCCGTTGAAGCTGAGGTTGTCCGGCAGGCCTGGGAGGTTATCGATAAACAGGTTATGGCTGCCGGTGCGCGCACCTTTGAGCCAGTAACGGCTGATGCGGTAGGCGCCGGTTTCGTTCACCAATACGTAGCTATCGTCCGGGCCGAGCGCTACGCCGTTGGCGAATTGCAGGTGGTTCAACAACACTTCAGTGGTACGGTTTACGAAGTCATAGCGCAACAGCCGGCCATCGCCGCCATGCTCGATTACCGCTTCGCCATCCTGGCCGTAGCCCCAGCGGCTCGACGCATCACTGAAATAGGCAAAGCGCCCGTTGGCGTCGATCGTCACGTCATTGGTAAAGCCAAACGGCAGGCCGTTGGCGCTGTTGCTCAATGGCGTGAGCTGGTGATGGGCATCCAGCGCGAGCAGGCCCTTGACCCCATCGGCAATGATCAATCGCCCATCCGGGTGCATCGCCAGGCCCAGTGGCCGCCCGCCGGTATTGGCGAGTACTTCCAGGGTGTGGCCGTCGGGCGATGTGCGAATGATGCGCCCGTCCTGCAGGCCGCTGATCAAAAAGCCTTGGGCATCCAGCAACAACGCCTCGGGCCCGTCGATGTCCGGCGCGCCGATCCTTTGCACAGCCTTGAGCCGTTGGTTCTCGGCGTAGGTGCCGTCTTTCATCGAGGGCGCTTTGGGCGGGGCCCAGTTCACCGGTTGTACTTTGGTCGGCATCAGCAGCAGAAAGGCGATTAACGCCAGCGATAACACGAACAGCCAATGACGAAGGCTCTTGCGGCGGTGGCTCATGACTGTTCCTGGTTGTCGTCGGCGTTCGGTTCCCAGTGCAGAGTGCCGAACAGGTAATCCATCAGCGGGAGGACGATATTGAAATTGCGCCCCTGCATCAGCTCACGCCGATGATGCAGGGCGTGCAGTTGGTGCATCTGGCGAATCCAGGGCAGGCGTGCCAAGGGGTGCTCGGCGGGCAGGTGTTCGCAGGCGTGAAACACTTCGTAAAGTAAATAACCAAGGATCATGCACCCGGAAAACAGCCCGGCAACGTTTGGGCTCAATAGCTTGAGCAGCCACCACGCGGGAAGAGTGATTGCCAGACTGTGCAGCACGATCAGCCAGGCCGGGAACAGGATCACGCGCCAGTCGCGGGGGCTGTCAAAGGTCATGTGGCCGGGGGTGAAGAAGCTGTGGTGGTCGCCGGTGTGGCGCGCGTAGAACAGTTTGGCGAGGGTGTGTTTGTGGTGGCCGAGGTGGCGGTGCACGAGGTAGATGCACAGGTTGAAGAACGCCAGCGTCAGGGGAACGGTCAGCCACTGCCGTGCAGTGATGTTCTGCACGGTGGACCACGCCAGGGTGATGCAGAAGAGGCCATAGCCGAGAACGAAGCAGGCATGCAGCCATGGGTTGTAATGCGAACTCACATCGGCGCGATAACGGGCGCGGAAGGTCTCGGTTGGGTGGGCCATGGCGGTTAGCTCGGTGTTTTTTTGTTGGAGGGTGAGCTTAGTTGGTGGTGGGGAATGTGCGAGTTTTTGCGCAGTACACGAATCGAATGAGGGAGGGGCCGACCAATGGTCTCTTGCATCGCTCCCATTTACTTGCTAGTTTCTCGAAAAATGTTAACGATAACATTTGCTCTAAAAATAAAAACAAAACAGAGAATCACGCCATGAAAATGCTCCCGAAAACCCTGTGTTTACTGGCTGTCAGCATCACCCTCGGCTCCACCTCCCCAGCGTTCGCCGACGCCGCCAAACCCATCCGCATCGGCGCCTCCTTCCAGGAAATCAACAACCCTTATTTCGTCACCATGAAAAACGCTCTCGAAGAAGCCGGCGCGACCATCGGTGCAAAACTGATCATCACTGACGCGCGTCACGACGTGTCCAAACAGGTCAGCGACGTCGAAGACATGCTGCAAAAAGGCATCGATATCCTGCTGATCAACCCCACCGACTCGGTGGGCGTGCAATCGGCAGTTAAATCCGCCCACGCCGCTGGTGTCGTCGTAGTTGCGGTAGACGCCCAGGCTGACGGGCCGCTCGATTCCTTCGTCGGTTCGAAGAACTTCGACGCCGGCTTCCAGGCCTGTGAGTATCTGGCCAAGAACATCGGCGACAAAGGCAACATCGCAATCCTCGACGGCATCGCCGTGGTGCCGATTCTCGAGCGAGTGCGTGGCTGCAAAGAGGCCGTGGCCAAGCACCCGGACATCAAGATCGTGAGCATCCAGAATGGCAAGCAGGAACGTGACCAGGCCCTGACCGTTACCGAAAACATGCTGCAGGCCCAGCCCACGCTCAAGGGCATTTTCAGCGTGAATGACAACGGCTCCCTCGGCGCACTCTCGGCCATCGAAGCCAGTGGCCTGGACGTGAAGCTGGTCAGCGTCGACGGCGCGCCGGAAGCGATCAAGGCGATCCAGAAACCCGGCAGCAAGTTCATCGCCACCTCGGCGCAATACCCGCGCGACCAGATCCGCCTGGCCCTGGGCATCGCCCTGGCCAAGAAGTGGGGCTCGCAAGTGCCCGCCACGATCCCGGTGGACATCACCTTGATCGACCAGGCCAAGGCCAAAGACTTCAGCTGGTAAATCGCCCAGGCCCCACGTCACCCGTGGGGCCCAGGTCATTCCTTCTGAATACGAGGTCGGTGGTATGAGCAGTCTTCTGAAGCTGGAAAATATCTGTAAGCGTTACCCGGGCGTACAGGCCCTCAAGGCCATCAACTTGCAAGTGGAGCGCGGCGAGATTCATGCCCTGCTCGGCGAAAATGGGGCGGGCAAGTCGACCCTGATGAAGATCCTCGGCGGTGTTGAGCATCAGGACGAAGGACAGATCCTGATCGACGGCCAAGCGCAGCAGTTCGCGACCTACCGCGACGCGATTGCCGCCGGTATCGGCATCGTGTTCCAGGAATTTAGCCTGATTCCCTACCTCACGGCGGTGGAGAATATCTTCCTTGGGCACGAGTTGAGTAACCGCTTCGGCCTGTTGCGCAAGCGCGAGATGGTCGAGGCGTCCGAGGCGTTGTTCAAACGTTTAGGCGTGAGCATTGACCTGCAATGCGCGGTCAAGCACCTGAGCGTGGCCGAGCAGCAGTTTGTCGAAATCGCCAAAGCCTTGGCCCTGGATGCGCGCCTGTTGGTGCTCGATGAACCGACCGCGACGTTGACGCCCAGCGAAGCCGAGCTGCTGTTTGAGATCATGCGCGAACTCAAGCGCCAAGGCGTTGCGGTGATTTTTATCTCTCATCACCTGGAGGAGATTTTTCAGGTTTGTGACCGCATCAGCGTATTGCGCGATGGCGGCAATGTCGGCGTGACCGATGTGGCCGACAGTGATATCGATCGCCTGGTTGAGATGATGGTCGGCCGCCGCCTGGAATGCAGTTTTCCGCCTAAACCGACGACAGCCCGTGGCCCGCTGTTACTCGAGATCAAAGACATCCAATTGGTACGCAATGGCCCACACAACAGTTTCCAACTGCACAAAGGCGAGATTCTCGGTTTTGCCGGTTTGGTCGGGTCCGGCCGCACGGAGCTTGCGCTGGGCATGATGGGGGCGCTGCCGTCGGTGAGCAAAGAGGTGTGGTTGCGCGGCAAAAAAGTCACCCTCGACGATCCGGCCCAAGCCTTGGCTCATGGCATCGGCCTGCTGCCGGAAAGCCGCAAGACTGAAGGGCTGATCACCGACTTCAGTATTCGCGAAAACATCTCCCTGAATAACCTGCCCAAATACCAGAACGCCTCGGGGCTGATCGACAAGGCCAAGGAATGCGCCAGCGTCGAAGACCTCATGCGCCAGTTGTCGATCAAGGCCCCCAGCGCTGAAAGCCGGGTGTTCAACCTCAGCGGCGGCAACCAGCAAAAGGTCGTGATTGCGCGCTGGATCAACCACCACTGCGACGTGCTGGTGTTCGACGAACCCACGCGCGGCATCGACGTCGGCGCCAAGGCGCAGATCTACACCTTGATGCGCAGCCTCACCGAGCAGGGCTACGCCATCATCATGATTTCCTCCGAACTGCCCGAAGTCATCGGCATGTGCGACCGCGTCGCCGTGTTCCATAAAGGCGCCATCGTCAAGGTACTCGAAGCATCTGCCGTCAACCCACAAGAGGTCATGCGCCATGCAACAGGAGGCTCAAGTGAATACGTCCATTAACACCGGCGACACCGGCCGGCTGCGCCTGCACCTGGCGCGGCTGGTGCGCTCGCCGGCCTTCTATCCGTTCGTGGGGCTGGTGGTGGTGACACTGGTGATGATCTTCGCCAGCGACACCTTCCTGACTACCAGCAACCTGTCGAACATTGCTCGCCAGGTGTCGATCAACGCGATTATCGCGGTGGGCATGACCTGCGTGATTCTCACCGGCGGCATCGACTTGTCGGTGGGGCCGGTGATGGCGCTGTCCGGCACCTTGACCGCCGGCCTGATGGTCGCGGGTCTGCCGCCGGGCCTGGCGATTGCCGCCGGGATGCTGATCGGCCTGGCCTTCGGCATCGGCAACGGCCTGTTCGTCGCTTACCTGCATATGCCGCCGATCATCGTCACCCTGGCGACCATGGGCATCGCCCGAGGCTTAGGCCTGATGTACACCGACGGCTACCCGATTTCCGGGCTGCCGGAGTGGTTCGGCTTCTTTGGCCGCCAACGGCTGTTCGGCATCGAAGTACCGATCCTGATCATGCTGATTACCTACTTCGCTGCCTATGTGTTGCTGCAACACACCCGCATCGGCCGCTACATCTACGCCATCGGCGGCAATGAAGAAGCGGTGCGTTTGTCCGGCGTGCGTGCGGCGCGTTTCAAGTTACTGGTGTATGGCATCAGCGGCCTGACCGCGGCGATTGCCGGCTTGGTGCTGACCTCGCGCTTGATGAGCGGCCAGCCGAATGCCGGCGTGTCGTTTGAGCTGGACGCGATTGCCGCTGTGGTACTCGGCGGCGCTTCGATAGCGGGTGGGCGTGGGGTCATCGTCGGCACCTTGCTCGGCGCCATGTTGCTCGGCGTATTGAACAACGGCCTGAACATGCTCGGCGTCTCGCCCTACGTTCAGAGCGTGATCAAAGGCGCAATCATTTTGCTGGCGATCTTTATCAGTCGTCAGCGGCATAAATAAACTCCTACAAGAAAGGACCGAACACCATGGACAAGCACTCCGAAATGCAAGCCGTCGTCTGCCACGGCCCCAAAGACTATCGCCTGCAGCGCATCAGCAAACCCAAGGCGCGCCCCAATGAGCTGGTGATCCGTATCGCCGCCTGCGGCATCTGCGCCAGTGACTGCAAATGTCACTCGGGCGCGGCGATGTTCTGGGGCGGCGACAACCCGTGGGTCAAGGCGCCGGTAGTACCGGGCCACGAGTTTTTCGGCTACGTGGTGGAAGTGGGCGAGGGCGCCGAGGAACACTTTGAAGTCGCGGTCGGTGACAAGGTGATCGCCGAGCAGATCGTGCCGTGCGGCAAGTGCCGCTTCTGCAAGTCGGGCAAATATTGGATGTGCGAAGTGCACAACATCTTCGGCTTTCAGCGGGAAGTGGCCGAAGGCGGCATGGCCCAGTACATGCGCATTCCCAAGACCGCCATCGTGCACAAAATCCCGGAGTCGGTGTCGCTGGAAGACTCGGCGCTGGTGGAGCCGATGGCGTGCTCGATCCACACCGTCAACCGCGGTGAAATCCAGCTTGATGACGTGGTGGTGATTGCCGGTGCCGGCACCCTGGGGCTGTGCATGGTCCAGGTGGCGGCGTTGAAGACGCCAAAGAAACTGGTGGTGATCGACATGGTCGACGAGCGCCTGGAACTGGCCAAGCAATTCGGCGCTGACGTGGTGATCAACCCGTCCCGTGACAACGCTCGCGATATCATCAACGGCCTCACTGATAATTACGGCTGCGATGTGTACATCGAAACCACTGGCGTACCCGCCGGTGTGACCCAAGGCCTGGACCTGATCCGCAAGCTCGGACGCTTTGTCGAGTTCAGCGTGTTCGGCGCCGAAACCAGCGTCGACTGGTCGATCATCGGCGACCGCAAGGAGCTGGACGTACGCGGCGCGCACCTCGGCCCGTATTGCTACCCGATTGCCATCGACCTGTTCGAACGCGGCCTGGTCACCTCACAAGGCATCGTCACCCATGACTTCCCGCTGGATAACTTTGCCGAAGCGTTCGAGCTGGCCAACTCGACCAAGTCGATCAAGGTGCTGTTGAAGCCGGTGGTCTGAACGATGGAATACGTAATGGGTGTCGACATAGGAACCCAGAGCACCAAGGCACTGCTGGTGGATGGTCAAGGTAGGATCATCGCCCAGCACAGCCAGGGCTATCGCGTGGATACCCCAAAAGTGCGCTGGGCCGAGCAATGGCCGCAGGTCTGGTTGGAGGCCGTCGAGGCCTGCGTCGCACAATGCATGGTCAAGGCCGGTGTGGCGGCGGAGCAGGTCAAGGCACTGTGCATCAGCAGCCTGTACGGCGGCTCGGGAATTGCCGTGGATGCGCAGATCACGCCGCTGCACCCGTGCCTGATCTGGATGGACCGCCGCGCCAGCGAGCAGGTGACGTGGGTACGTAAAAATGTGGACTTGGAGCGTTTATTTGCGATCACCGGCAACTCGGTAGACAGCTACTACGGCTTCACCAAGATGCTCTGGCTCAAGCAGCATCAGCCGCAGGTGTGGGCGCACACGCGCTACTTGCTGCCGCCTAACAGCTATATCAATTGGTGCCTCACCGGTGAGTTGGCGGTGGATCATAGCAGCGCCGGCAATATCGGCGGCGTCTACGACGTGGCCCGGCGCGGCTGGTCCGAGGAGATGCTCGCGGCGCTGGACATTCCCTTGGCGATGATGCCCGAGCGGCTGGTGTATTCCGGTGAAGTCGTAGGCGGGCTGCTGGAAACCTGGGCTGTGCGTCTGGGGTTGCAGGCGGGTACGCCGATCCTCGCCGGAGGTGTGGACGCCGCCATGGCGACGCTGGCTGCCGGTGTCACGCAACCGGGCAACCATGTGGCAATGATCGGCACCAGCATGTGCTGGGGTTACCTGAACCAGCAAGTGGACGCGCGCCACGGGTTGGTGAGCATGCCGCATGTCTACAACGGCCATCGAGACCTGTACATCTTCGGCGGTGCGATCACCGCCGGGGCGTCGGTCAGCTGGTTTCGCGAGCAATTCTGTCAGGCCGAGGAGCAGCAGGCCAAAGCCACCGGTCAGGACAGTTTGGTATTGCTGGAACAGAGCGCGATGAAGGTGCCGGCGGGCAGCGAAGGCTTGTTGTTCCAGCCGTATTTGATGGGTGAGCGCAGCCCGGTGTGGGATGACCGCGCCAGCGGCAGTTTTGTCGGACTTAACCTGTACCACAGCCGCATTCACCTGTACCGCGCGGTGCTCGAAGGTGTGAGTTTCGCCCTGCGCCACAATATCGAAGCCGGCACGCAAGGCGCGCATTCGCTGGACCCGCGCTTGATTGTGGTGGGTGGGGCGAGCCATTCGGATTTATGGATGCAGATCGTCGCGGATGTCACGCGCTACCCGGTTTACACCATTGTGCAGGAGGTGGAAGCGGCGCTGGGCGCGGCGTTGCTGGCCGCGCATACGGTGGGGTTGGTCAGTGATGGCGAGATGGATAAGGGCTGGGTGCAGTTGGCGCTGAGGGCGCAGCCAAAGCGCGAGAATGTGGCGGTGTACGACCAGGCGTTTGGCGAGTACTTGAAGTTATATCCAGCGCTGAAACCGATCATGCATAACCTGCAATCCAGCTAATTCGACACGGTCCAAATGTGCGAGCTGGCTTGCCTGCGATAGCGGTGTATCAGTGGCAAATGGGCTAACTGACCCACCGTAATCGCAGGCAAGCCAGCTCCCACAGGGGATTTATATTGCCTAGGGAATAGTGACCATGAACGCAGTCTTCAACTTCACCCACCAACGCATCCTCGTCACCGGTGCCACTAGCGGCATCGGTCGAGAAATCGCCCTGCAACTGATCGCCAGCGGCGCCGAAGTGTTTGCGCTGGGGCGCGACGCGCGAGCCTTGGTCGAGCTGGGTTGCCACACCCTCTGCCTGGATATCGCCGACAGCCTCGCCCTCGACAACGCCCTGCAAGACCTGCCCCCGTTGCACGGCGTGGTCAACTGCGCTGGCATCTCGCGCCTGGAGCCCGCCGCCGCCATCAGCGCCGACGCCTTTGATCAGGTGATGCAGGTCAACGCCCGCGCCGCGGCCCAGGTCGCCAGCCGTGTGGCGGCCAAGATGATCGAAGCGAAACTCCCCGGCAGCATCGTCAATGTCTCCAGCCAAGCGTCGCTGGTGGCGCTGGACGATCACCTCGGCTACTGCGCTTCCAAAGCCGCATTGGATGCAATCACCCGCGTGCAATGCGCCGAATGGGGCCGCTTCGGCATACGCGTCAACAGCGTCAACCCCACCGTCACGCTCACGCCCATGGCAACTATGGCCTGGTCCGACCCGGCCAAGCGCGACCCGGCGCTGGCGGCCATTCCGCTTGGGCGTTTCGCTGAAACCATGGAAATTGCGCTGCCGGTGCTGTTCCTGCTCAGCGACGCTGCGAGCATGATCAGCGGCGTAAGCCTGCCGATCGATGGCGGCTACACCTGCCGCTAACCGTTTTCCAGTACGCCTGTGATCACCACTTTGTCCCGAGGTTTGTACGGGTCTTGCAGGCGATCAAGCAGCAGGCGTACCGCGCTGCTACCGGCCAGGGAGGCGTCGTGGGCCACGCAGGCAATCGGCACACCGAAGATATCGGCGAAGGGCAGGCGGTCGATGCCGCAGATGGTCAGACTTTCGTGGGGGATGTTGTGCATGCGCAAGGCGCGCAAGGCGCCGAGGGTGATCAACTGGTTGAAGCCCATGATCGCGTCCGGCGCCGTGTGTTCGGCCAGGTAGTCGAGGGTGTGCAGGTACGACGGCATTAGCGTGTAATCGCCGGCCTGCACTTCAACCTGAATATGCGGATGGCCGGCCAGCACTTCGCGCAGGCCCTTGAGGCGCTCCACCGTAATGCGTGAATGCTCCGGCCCGGTCAGCACCAGCAGGCGCTTGAGGTCGGGTGTATGGCGTAGCAAGTAGTGCGCGGCCTGGATGCCGCTGTGGTAGTTGTCGAGCACCACGCGGCTGAACGGGCTGTCGTGGATGGTGCGGTCGAGCAGCACCACCGGGGTTTTGCCGTTGCCCAGGCGCTCCAGGTAGTCGGGCTGGTAGCTCGGCTCATCGGAGACCGGCGATAGGATGATCCCCGCCACGCGGTAACCCAACAGGGTGTCGACGGCTTTGCTTTCCAGTTCTTCCAGCTCGTCGGTGTCCACCAGCATGATGGTGTAACCGTGCTGTTTCGCCTCGCGGGAAATCGCCTTGATCATCTCGCTGTAGAACGGGTTGTCCACTGACGCTGTGATCACGCCGATGATCAGGCTTTCACTGCGCTTGAGCCCACGGGCGAAGGCGTTGGGCACATAGTCTAACTCGCGCGCCACTTCGAGAATGCGCGCCAAGGTGGCGGGTTTGACCAGGTCGGGTTTGCTCAGCGCACGGGACACCGTGATGGTGGTCATGCCGACCCGTTTGGCGATGTCGCTGATGGTGACGGACTTTTTCTTGTTCATCGGGCAGGCTGCGAAAGGAAACACTTGCAGGCTAGCATGGGCGCAGGCGTAGGGTGATTCAAATCAGCGGATCCCAGCGTTGCGACCAGTCACTTTCGGCCTTGACCACGTCGCGCAGCAGTGCCAGTGCCTGTTGCAACACCGCCGAATCTCGCGCCCGTGAATACACCAAGTAAGTCGGGAAGCTGAATTCCGGCGCCTTCGGCACGCGCTGCATCACGCCACTGTCCAAGTAGCTCTGCACCACCCGCGTGCGGAAGTACCCGGCGCCGCCATTCTCCAGGATGTACTGCAACGCCAGCGGCCCGAGGTTGAAACTCAGTGCGGCGCGGGCCTTGTCGGGCAGGGCGGCGTCATGCTGCTGGCGAAAGCCTGGGCCCCAGTCGATGTAGACGTAAGGGGCGGGTGTGCTCGCCAACTGCACCAGAATCAGTTTTTCCTCCAGCACCTGCTCCACCTGTAGCCCCGGCCAATACTGTGGCTGGAACACCAGGGCGGCATCGAGCACACCCAGTTCCAACTGGCGCAACAAGTATTCGCCTTCACGCACTTCGGTGCGCAGTGCATGGCCAGGGATATGCTCACGCAGGGCGTTGGCCCAGCCGAGCATCAGCGGGTTGCACAAGCTGACTTCACCGCCGATATGCAGCACGTTGCGGTAACCGTCGGGCAGCGGCAGGTCACGTTTTGCGGCTTCCCAGGTTTGCAGCAACTGGTTGGCGTACACCACAAAGGCCTCGCCATCGGCCGTCAGGCGTGCGCCGGCGCGGTTGCGCACAAACAGCGTGCTGCCCAGCTGGCGCTCGAGGTTTTTTACGCGGGCAGTGATGGCGGTCTGGGTGACGTGCAGCTTCTCGGCCGCTGCGGCCAGGCTGCCGCAGCGGGTTATTTCGAGGAAGGTGCGTGCCAGTTCGATGTCCATGAAGCCCCCGGGGATGAATGGGGGCATTGTAGTGGAATGTGTTCAACGCTGTGGGAGGTAGGGTTGCCTGTGATGGTGCTTCTTTAGGCAGATTGAGTACATATCCAAAAAATTCAGCTAAAGATTACCTGACCGTCACTGAAAACCGACGGACCAGCTTTGCGTCGTCTGGTCTTCATGACGCTGCTCCAGGTCATGTTCATACGTGCAGCGTGGGCCCTTGCAGTTGTACTCGAATGTCACCGGCGGCTGGGTCGTAACCGGGAACAACGATTTGGCCGTCGCCGGTGCAGCCTGTGGCGCGGCCTCGGTGACCGGGGCTTCGTAGGTCAGGTCCAGCGCTGTGGCATGGGCCATGGTCGGCAGGATGGCGAGCACTGCACTCGCCAGAGCGGTCCTTGTGAATAGCATCTGAAACAATCCGCGCAACAAAATTGAAGCGCGAATTATAAGCCAGGTGCGAGCACAGATGCACAGCGCACTGCGCGGTCGAGCGCCGCCGTTCAGAGCGCGCGCGGTGCCGCAAGGTGTTCGGTGGGGAACGCTTTTGCATACACCTGGCAAACACGCAGCACCTGCTCATCGGCAAACCGCGCGCCCACCACATGCAGCCCCACCGGCAAGCCATTTGCCGCCAGCCCGCACGGCACCGACGCCGCGGGTTGCTGGGTCAGATTGAAGGGGTAGGTAAACGGCGTCCATTGCATCCACTCATTCATGCCCGAACCCGGCGGCACATTGTGCCCGGCCTCGAATGCGGTGATCGGCATCATCGGTGAGACCAGCACGTCGTAGTGTTCATGGAACGCCGCCATCCGGGCCACCAATGCCGCGCGGGCTTCGAGGGCGTCGTTGAAGTCACGCAGGCTCAACTGCTCACCACGTTGCGCGATGCGCAGCAGGCCGGGGTCCAGGAGTTGCTTTTGCGCCTCGCTCATTGTCCCGGTCAGGCGGGCGGCACCGGCGGCCCACAAGGTGCTGAACACCTCCAGCGGGTCGCTGAAGCCTGGGTCGATTTGCTCGACATGCGCGCCCAATTGCACCAAACCGTCAACGGCTTGGGCGACGACAGTGGCCACTTGCGGGTCGACATCCACGTAACCGAACGTCGGGCTATAGGCAATGCGCAGACCTTTAAGGTCCGTATCCGGCGCGAGCCACGGTGAGGTGCGCGGCGCACCGATCAGGCCATCGCGCGCATCCGGTTGCGCAACGGTTTGCAGCATCAGCACGGTGTCTTCCACCGTACGAGTCATCGGCCCCAAATGCGACAAAATCGTCATGGAACTGGCCGGCCATTGCGGCACATAGCCGAAGGTCGGCTTGATGCCGAAGGTGCCGGTAAACGCACACGGAATCCGAATCGAACCGCCGGCATCGCTGCCCTGGTGCAACACGCCCAAATTCAACGCCGCCGCTGCCCCTGCGCCACCGGACGAACCGCCCGCCGTGGTGCGCGTGTCCCACGGGTTGCGCGTGATGCCGTACAGCGGGTTGTCGGTGACGCCTTTCCAGCCGAATTCCGGCGTGGTGGTTTTGCCCAGCAATACAGCGCCGGCTTTGCGCATCAGGGCCGAGAAGGGCGCGTCCGCGTCCCATGGCCCCTCGGCGGATGAAGTGCGTGAGCCCTTGCGGGTGGGCATGCCGAGCGTCAACGTCAGGTCTTTGATGGATGCAGGTACACCGTCCAGCGCGCCGCAGGGTTGGCTCTTAAGCCAGCGTTGCTCCGAGGCGCGCGCAGCGTTCAATGCGCCTTCCGGATCGACATGGCAGTAGGCGTTCACCACCGGGTTGTAGCGCTCGATACGCAGCAAAGCGTCTTCGGTGACCTCCACCGGCGACAGGCTTTTGTCACGAAAATGCTGCAGCAGTTGCACCGCTGTCAGTTGCCCCATTTCACTCATGCCTGTTCCCCCTGTGCCGCGTTGACCATGGCGCGCAGCAATACCGCGCAGCCTGCCGCCAGGTCATCCGGTGCGGCGTTTTCGATTTCGTTATGGCTGATGCCGCCTTCGCACGGCACAAAAATCATCCCGGCGGGGCCGAGTTCAGCGACGAAAATCGCGTCATGCCCGGCGCCGCTGACGATGTCCATATGGCTCAAGCCCAGGGCTGTTGCACCATCGCGCACGGCGTTGACGCAGGCCGGGTTGAAGTCCAGCGGCGGGAAGTCGGCGGTGGGCGCCAGTTCAAACGTTAATCCGTGCCGCGCAGCAGTGGCCTCGATCACGCCACGCACTTCATCGACCATGGCCTGCAGTTTGTCGGCATGCAGGTGACGCAAGTCGAGGGTCATGTGCACCTGGCCGGGAATTACGTTGCGTGAACCGGGGTGCAGGCTCAGGCAACCGACCGTACCGCAGGCGTGGGGCTGCTGCTGATGGGCGATGCGGTTGACGGCGCTGACCACCTCGGCGGCGCCGACCAGGGCGTCCTTGCGCAGGTGCATGGGCGTAGGCCCGGCGTGGGCCTCGACGCCGGTGAGGGTCAGGTCGAACCACTTCTGGCCCAGGCAGCCCATGACCACGCCGATGGTGGTGGCCTGGTCTTCCAGCACCGGACCTTGCTCGATATGCGCCTCGAAATACGCACCCACCGGATGGCCGCTCACCGCACGTGAGCCGGCGTAGCCGATGCGCTGCAATTCGGCACCCACCGACAGGCCTTGCTCGTCGAGTTTGTCGAGGGTGTCCTGCAAGTCGAACTTCCCGGCAAATACGCCGGAGCCCATCATGCACGGCGGGAAGCGCGAGCCTTCTTCGTTGGTCCACACCACCACTTCAATCGGTGCTTGGGTCTCAATACCGAGGTCATTCAAGGTGCGGATCACTTCCAGCCCGGCCATCACCCCGTAGCAACCGTCGAACTTGCCTCCGGTGGGTTGGGTGTCGATGTGGCTGCCGGTCATTACTGGAGGCAGGGCAGGGTTACGCCCGGCCCGGCGCGCAAAGATATTACCGATGGCGTCGACACTGACGCTGCACCCGGCCGCCTCGCACCATTGCACGAACAGGTCGCGGGCCTGGCGGTCGAGGTCGGTGAGCGCCAGGCGACACACACCGCCTTTGACGGTGGCGCCGAGCTGGGCCAGGTCCATCAGCGATTGCCACAGGCGGTCGCGGTTGATCAGCGGGGCGTTGCTCTGGAGCGGTGGCGCAAAACTATTCATCTGCAATCTCCGATCAGGCGCTCAGCGCCAGGTAGCGGTTCTTGATGGTCGGGTCGGCGCGGAATGCAGCAGCACTGCCCTCGTAAACCACGCGGCCCTGTTCGAGCACGTAATGGCGGTCGGCGAGCTTGTCGCAGACCATCAGGTTCTGTTCCACCAGCAGCACCGGCAGGCCGTCGTCCTTGACCTTGCGCAAGATCTTCACCAACTCGTCGACGATCACCGGCGCCAGGCCTTCGGTGGGCTCATCGAGCATCAGCAGCTTGGGGTCGTTGAGCAGCGCGCGGGCGATGGCGAGCATCTGTTGCTCGCCGCCGGAGAGGGCGTGGCCAGCGTTTTTGCGCCGCTCCTTGAGGCGCGGGAACATGCCGTACACGTCTTCCAGCTGCCAGCGGCTGGTTTTACGCACGGCAATGCGCAGGTTTTCTTCGACGGTCAGCAGGCGGAAAATTCCGCGGTTCTCCGGCACCAGCGCTAAACCCTGGCGCGCAATTTCGAAGATCTTCTGCCCCACCAGCGCCTGGCCGTTGAAGTGAATCTGGCCTTGGCGCGGGCAGATAATCCCCAGGATGCTGCGCAGCGTGGTGGTCTTACCGGCGCCATTGCGCCCAAGCAGCGTTACCAGCTCACCGGGGTTGACGGTCAGCGACACGCCTTCCAGCACATGGCTCTTGTCGTAGTAGGAGTGGATGTTCTCGACGATCAGCATCAGGCAGCCTCCCCAAGGTATGCAGTGCGCACGCGCTCATCGGCGCGCACAAATTGCGGCGTGCCTTCCACCAGAATCTGGCCGTGGCTCATCACCGTGATGCGTTGGCTGATGGACATGACAATGCTCATGTTGTGTTCGATCAGCAGCACCGTGTGATCGCGGCCGAGGTCGCTGATCAGTTGGGTCATGACGGGGATGTCATCGATGCCCATCCCCGAAGTGGGCTCGTCGAGCATCAACAGTTTGGGTTTGGAGCAGATCGACATGCCGACTTCCAGCACCCGTTGTTGGCCGTGGGATAACTCGCCGGCCAGCGTGTCGGCGCGGCGGGTGAGTTGCAGGCGCTCCAGTACCTGGTCGGCCATCTCCAGGTGTTCGCGTTTGCTGTCGACGCGGCGCCAGAAGTTCAGGGCGCGCGCACCGTCGCGGCCTTGGGCGGCCAGGCGCAGGTTTTCACGCACGCTGAGGTTCTGGAACAGGCTGGTGAGCTGGAACGAGCGCGCCATGCCCAGGCCGACACGGGCGTGGGCCGGTTTGCGCATCAGGTTCTGGCCGTCGAAGTGAATCGCCCCGGCAGTGGCTTGGCGCTCGCCGGTCAGGCAGTGAAACAGGCTGGTCTTGCCGGCGCCGTTGGGGCCGATGACGGTGTGGATGGTGCCGGCTTCGACCTTGAGGTTGACGCCATTCACCGCATGGAACGCGCCGTAGGCCAGCTTCAGATCTTTGGTTTCCAATAGGATGCTCATAGCCCTTCCTCCTTGGCGACGACGGCGGTTTTGCGACTGCCGCGTACGCGTTCGAACAGCGATGACAAGCCGCCCCACAAACCGCCGCGCATGAAGATCACCACCAGAATGAGGATGATCCCGAGCAACATCAGCCAGCGCGGCCACAGGTCAGAGAGGAAATCCCCCAGCAACACGATGGAGCCTGCGCCCAGCAAGGAGCCGAACAGCGAGCCGGTACCGCCGACGATGGTCATGATCAAAATGTTCTCGGACATCGCCAGGTCGATGTTCGACAGCGGCACAAAGTGCAGCAGCATGGCGTACAGCGCCCCGGCGATGCCGGTGACCGCGCCGGACAGCACGAACACCAGGATCTTGAAGTGGCGCGTGTCGTAGCCGATGGCCGAGGCGCGGGTTTCGTTTTCGCGGATCGCCATCAAGGTGCTGCCGAACGGCGAGGCG
Source organism: Pseudomonas sp. 1152_12 (assembly GCF_052850675.1). Classification (NCBI taxonomy): domain Bacteria; kingdom Pseudomonadati; phylum Pseudomonadota; class Gammaproteobacteria; order Pseudomonadales; family Pseudomonadaceae; genus Pseudomonas; species Pseudomonas sp. 1152_12. Next base: position 153,917 of record NZ_VXCW01000010.1, read on the forward strand.
ATCACCCGGCGCGCGCCGATGAAGATCAGCAGGAACAGCACCGCGACAAAGCCGTAGAACGCACGGGCATCGGCCAACGACAGCAGCACGGTGTCACCGACGCGGATTTCCGGGCGCGGCACGCTGAGCAGGCCGTTGTCGCCGCCGGTCCAGTCGCTCAAGGTGTAAGCGACGAAGTAGGCCATCTGGCTGAACGCCAGGGTCAGCATCACGAAGTAAATGCCGGTGCGCCGAATCGCCAGGGCGCCCACCAGCAACGCCAGGAACCCACCGGCCACGGCGGCGCCGAGCAGGGCGGTAAATAGGCCCAGTTGCAGGTGCATCATCAGCAACGCTGCGCAATACGCACCGGCACCGAAGAAGATGCCTTGGCCGAATGACAATAGGCCGGTGTAGCCCAGCAGCAGGTTGCAGGCCAGGGCCGCCATGGCGAAGATCAGGATCTCGGTGGCCAAGGTCGCCGAGGGCAAGATCAACGGCAGGCCGATCAGCACCGCCAGCACCCACAGCAACATGGCTTTGGACTGGGTTTTAGCAAATGGCAGGGGGTTTTTCTCGCTCATGTCAGGCTCTCCCAAACAGGCCGTAAGGGCGTACCAGAATCACCACGGCCATTGCGCCGTAGATCATCAGGCTCGCGCCTTGGGGCCAGAGTGTGGTCATCAGACTTTGCACCACGCCCACCAGTAGACCGCCGACCAGAGCACCGCTGAACGAACCCATGCCGCCGATCACTACCACTACGAAGGCCACGCCGAGAATCTCCGGGCCGACGAAGGGCTGGGCGCCGCGCAAGGGCGCAAACAACACGCCGGCGACACCGGCCAGGGCCACGCCGAGGGCGAAGGTCATGGAGAACAGGCGCAAGATATTGGTGCCCAGCAGCGACACGGTTTCAGTGCTTTCACTGCCGGCCCGCACCAGCGCGCCAAAGCGCGTGCGTTCCAGCAACAGCCACAGGCCCAGGCCCACCAGCCCGGAAAACACGATGAGGAATAGGCGGTAGTAGGGATAAACGAAATCGCCGACCACCAGCACCCCGCGCAGCAGTTCCGGCACGGCGACGCTTTTGCCCACCGGGCCCCAGATCATCACGCTGGCTTCCTGGATGATCAGCGCGATCCCCAGGGTTACCAGAATCTGGAACATGTGCGGCAAGTGATAAATCCGCTGGATCAGTAAGCGCTCGATCACCCATGCCAGCGCGCCCACCACCAGCGGCGCGATCAGCAGCGCCAGCCAGAAGTTGCCGGTGAGGCTCACGGCGGTGTAGCAGATGTAGGCGCCCAGCAGGAAGAACGCGCCGTGGGCGAAGTTGACGAAGTTGAGCAGGCCGAAAATGATCGTCAACCCGACCGCAATCAGGAAGTAGATCATCCCCAACCCCAAGCCGTTGAGAATCTGGAACAGGTAAAGATTAAGCATGCAGGAACCCTCGGCAGGATGCTGCTCGCGCAGCCCTGCGGTGCAATAGTCAGGGAATCAGGCGGGCGTGCAGCCCGTTGCCTCGACCGGCGGGAACGATTGCCCGGCGCTGAGTACCTTGGCCAGGTCGTCCTTGTCGGCCATGTCGCCGGAGGCTTTGCCGATCATCAGGTAGTAATCCTTGATCACCTGATGGTCGCCGGCACGGATCGACTCCTTACCGGTCGGGCCTTCGTAGCTCAAACCCTGCATGGCATTGGCCACCGTCGGCCCGTCGAAGCCGCCGGTGGCGATGATGCTGTCGAGCATCACTTTGGTGCTGATGTAGTCAGCGGCCAGCGGGTAGGTGGGGTTGATGCCGTATTTGGCCTGGGTCAGTTTGACCAGCTCGCGGTTGAGCGGGCTGTCGACCTGGTGCCAGTACTGCGCGCCGAGGTACACGCCTTCGAGCACATCGCTGCCCAGCTCCTGGAATTGATCGAGGCCGGCGGACCACACCAGCAGCACTTTCATGCGCTCCTTGATGCCAAAGTTTACCGCCTGACGCAGGGTGTTGGACGACTGGCTGCCGAAGTTGAGCAACACCAGTACGTCGGGTTTGGCGGCGATGGCGTTGGTCAGGTAACCGGAGAATTCCTGTTCCTGCAAGGAGTGATAGCTGTTGCCGACGTGCTCCAGGCCGTTTTCCTTGAGCACGTTTTTCGCGCCCTCAAGCAAGGCTTCGCCGAACACGTATTGCGGGGTAATGGTGTACCAGCGTTTGGCGTTCGGCAACAGCTTGATCAGCGGCACCATGGTTTGGCGGATCGCGCCGTAGGTGGGCACTGACCAGCGGAAGGTTGCGTTGTTGCAGTCCTTGCCGGTGACTTCATCGGCGCCCACGGGGGTCATGAACACGCCGCCGACCTTGTCGACTTCTTTAGCGACGGCCAGCGCGGAGGATGACAGCGTGCAGCCCTGGAAGAACCGCGCGCCGTCCTGCTGGATGGCCTCCTGTACCTTGCGCACCGCTTTGCCGGCGTTGCCTTCGGTGTCGATCACCTTGTAGTTCAGCGGACGTCCGAGAATCTCGGGGTGTTGTGCCACCGCCAGGCGCGAACCCATGTCGGCAAACTTGCCATAACTGGCAAAGGCGCCAGACATGGACTTGAGGCCGTAAAAGGTAAAGGGCTCGGCGGCGATTGCAGAGCGCACGCTCAGCGGAAGGCTGAGCGCGGCGGCGGCGGTGAGACTGGCTTTCAACAACGTACGACGCTGCATGGGGTGACTCCCTGGTTTAGTTATTGGCAGGAGCGGCAATGGCGATACGGTGGAGCAAGGGCCTGTGGGCAGGCCTTTTTATTGAGGTGAAGCGGTCTATTGATTGGAATGCAGTCCAAATGTGCGAGGGGGCGTGCCCCGATTACTCAGTTTCAGTCACTGCATCGGTTGACTGATCCACTGCTATGGGGAGCAAGCCCCCCACCCACAGGGTTTGTGGTGCTCTTAGTGGCGATGGTCGAACTCCAATAGAAAGTGTGGGCTGACTTCGCCTTCCAGCGCGGTCATATGGTGTTCGGCATCGCACATGTGTTCATGCATCAAGCTACGCACCGCGCGTTCATCCCCCGCACGAAAGGCGCTCAATAACTGCTTGTGGTAGTCGAGGTTGGCCGCGTCGAACTGCTTGCGTTTGGGCTTGTAAGCTTTTTTCAGCACCACCAGGTCGCGCAGCAAGTCATTGAGGAACTGCGCCATGAAACTCAGCAGCGGGTTGGGGCAGGCCTTGGCCAGCAGGTTATGGAACTCCAGCTCCGCCAGGCGCTGTTCACGCTGGCCAGCCTCGCTGTCTTCCGGCGCGCTGCAAAAGTCCACGTTGTCTTGCAGGGCTTGATAGTCGTCTTCGCTCAAGCGCCCGAGCACCGACACCGCCAGTTCCACCTCAATGACTTTGCGCAGTTGGTACACCTGCTCGCCATCCAGATGCTGGAAATGCAGGTAATTACGCAAGGCACGGCTGGCCGGCTCGGTGCCGGCCTGGTTCAAGTAGGCGCCGCCACTGGGGCCGGTGCGCGTGCTCACCAGGCCTTCCACCTCCAGGGCCTTTAGCGCTTCACGGGCTGAGCCCTTGGAACACTGGAAGCTTTCCATCAGTTCACGCTCAGTGGGCAGGCGGTCGCCGGGTTTGAGCGCATCGGTGACGATGGAGCGCTTGACCGACTCGACAATCACATCGGAGAGCTTTTGGCGTTTGCGTCGCAACGGTCGGCTGAGCATGCGGGTCTATTGATCCTATTAATGCGGATTAATAGCACTTAATAACGATTGGCTGAGAGCGTCAACGCTGGGTGTCGTTTTCGACGCGAAAGGGTCGTAAACGCGCGGGTTATTCCCAACTGCCGAGATCGAGGCAGCGGGTAGAGGCGGGAGGCTGTTTGCCAAACACCAGGAAATCAGCCACCCAACGGTTGACGCATCCGGTGGCGTTGGCCCGAGTGGGCTGTTTGAGCAGCAATTGTTCGACACCGGAAGCAACCGATTCAGCATGGCCGGCGTTGACCAACACCATGCGTGCGACGTGTTCGGGAAACAGTGCCGCATACCGGCTGCCGACGCGGGTGGCATCAGCGTTGCCAAGGTAATTGAGCTGTGTCTCACCCAGCTGTGCGCGTACAAATTCCATATCTCGCGCAGCCTGTTCGACGCTGTTTTCATGACTCGGGTCGCGCGGACTCAGCTCGATGACATCATAACGGTTCACCAGCGTCCGATAGGCCGGGGTGGCATAAGACTCCCAGCGGCCGACCAGTTGGATGCCGAAGGTCGCGCCTTGGCCCTTTTGTGGTTCACCGGGCTGGATGAACACCACGCCCTCACGGCTGAGTGGGTGCCTGGCGCCGACACGGGTCAGGCTCAGGCGCACGTTCCCACGCTTGGGCGCGGCATGGTCGCGGGGCACGCTCACACTGGCGCATTGAGTGCGTTCCAGCACATCAGGGTCTGGTTGGTGAACCGCGGGGAAGGGGCAATCCAGCAACCAGTCAATCGCGGTCGGCGCGATCAGGGGCTCGGCAAGCGCCCGGCCTGCTATCAGCCAGAGGCCGAGGCAGGCCAGGCTTTTTACAAGAATGCTGGGTTTCATCATGAGGTACCTGGCAGACGTTTGAGGACGGCTTTTTACCAAGTACCCGGGGTAGATGAATGTAGGTTTATTAAACGGTCTGTGTAGGAGTTTAGAGATTTTTCATCGGGAATCGGCATTCCAACCGCCACCCAACGCTTTGTACATGGCAATGCTGGCTTGCAGGCGTGACAGCCGCAGTTGCACGTTCATGTCCTGGGCTGCGTACAGCGTGCGTTGGGTTTCCAGCACTGTCAGCAAGTCTTCTGCGCCTGCCTGATAGCGGCTTTCAGCGATCTGGAAGGCGGTCTGGGCCTGTTGCAATTCTTCGCTTTGCCAGTGGCGCTGCTCGTCCAAGCGCGTGATGCCGCTGAGGGATTTCTCCACGTCGGCAAAGCCATTGATGATTGCGCCGCGATAGGTTTGCAGCAGCTCGTCCTCGCGGGCGCGTGCTTTGTCACGTTCGGCGCCTAAACGGCCATTGTTAAAAATCGGAGCGACCAGGCCCGAGGTCAGGTTGTAGAACGGGCTGCGCAAAATGTCTTCGGCCTTGTTGGAGCCCGAGCCCAGCGTCGCGCCCAAGGTCACCGTGGGTAGCATCGCCGCCCGCGCCACCGTGACGTCGGCACTCGCCGCGGCCAGCTGTGCTTCGGCCTGGGCCAGGTCGGGGCGGCGGCTCAGCAGTTGGCTGGGCACGCCCGGGCCAATCGCCGGCCAGGTCAGCGCCTGGAACGGCTCGGTGCTCAGATTCAGGCTTTGTACGGGCTGGCCGAGCAGGGCGGCGAGAGCAATCTGCGATTCTTCGGCCACTTGCTGGATCAGCGGCAGTTGCTGTTGCTGGCTGGCCACCAGGCTTTTTTGTTGTGCCAGCGCCAGGGCGGTAGCGGCGCCGGCGTCGTAGCGGGTTTGCACCAGGTTGAGCACATTGCGCGCATTCGCCAGGTTCAGTTCGGCGATGTGTTCACGTTGGCGTGCGGCCAGGGTTTGCGCGTAGCGGTCGGCGACGTTGCTGAGCAGGGTCAGCTCCACGGTGGCCCGGTCGAATTCACTGGCCCGCAGGCTTTGCAGGGCGCTGTCGCGGGCGGCGGCGCGGCCGCCCCAGAAGTCCACTTCATAGCTGGCAGTCAGGTTGGCGCCAAAGCTATCGACGGTCTTATTGCTTTCGGTGGCGTCCAGGGTCGAGTTGCCGCTGCCACGCAGCAGCTTCTCGCGGCTGGCGGTGAGGTTGAAATTCACCTGCGGCAACAACGGCGCACCGGCAATCACCGCGCTGGCCTGGGCCTGGCGCACCCGCGCCATGGCGGCGGCAATGTCGTAACTGTCGCGCCGTGCCTGATCGATGAGGCGGTTAAGTTGCGGGCTGCCGAAGTGCGTCCACCAACGCTGGTTGACCGCTTGTGCGGCCTCACGCTCAGCGTATTGCCAGGCGGCTGGCGGCGTGATGCCGCTGTCGACGGTCGGCGGGTTGCCAGTACAAGCGTTGAGCAGCAGGCACACGCCCAGCAGGGAGTATCGTTTATTCACTGGTCAACGCCTTAACCGGATCGAGCCGGGCAGCTTTACGGGCCGGCATAAAGCCGAATACGACGCCGGTGACCAGCGCACAGCCAAACGCGCCAAGCACCGCCACCAGAGAGAACTGCACCGCCACCTCGGCCAGTACCAGCACGCCGCCGACCAGCAGTGCCAGGGCGATGCCGAACAGGCCGCCGACTACCGAGAGCATCACCGCCTCGGTGAGGAACTGGCGCAGAATGTCGCGCTGGCGTGCCCCGGTGGCCATGCGAATACCAATCTCGCGGGTGCGTTCGCGCACGGTCATCAGCATGATGTTCATCACGCCTATCCCGCCCACCAACAGGGAAATCGCTGCAATCGACCCGAGCATCAACGACAACGTGTTCGCCGTGCGAGCCTCGGCCTGGATCATTGCCGCGTCGTTGGTCAGGTGGTAATCGAGCTTGCCGTTATGCAGCTTTTTCATCAGTTGATCGATGGCTTGTTCGGCCTCATGCACTTTGCGCGCATCGTTGGCGGCAATCACCACGTATTCGGGGTTATAGGTTCCGAATAGGCGCACGCTGGCGGCGGTGTAGGGGATTGCGATACGGTCGTCGCTGTCTTGCAAGCCGGAGCTGGAGCCCTTTTCCGCCAGTACACCCATGACCTGAAAGGGCACGTTTTCTATCAGGATGTATTGGCCGATGGGGTCTACCTGGCCTTTGAACAACTTTTCGCGCACGCGATGACCGATTACCGCTACCGTGGCCCCGGCACGCTCGTCGGCCTCGGTGAAGTAACTGCCTTCGGCCACTGGCCAGTTGAAGATAGCCGGGAAGTTGGTGTCGTTACCGCCCACATAGGCCATGTAGTCGACGTTGCCGAAGCGCACACCGGCATAGGTGCCGTTTACCGGCATGATGCGCTTGACCTGGGGCAGTGTGGCCAAGGCGGCTACATCATTGAGGGTTACGATACCTTGCGGCGTGCGCGGGTTAGGCGAGAAGCCACTCAAGTAGATGATGTTCGAGCCGAACGCCGCCATCTGCGCCATGACCTGGCGTTTGCTGCCTTCGCCCACCGCCAGCATCACCACCACCGACGCCACGCCGATGATGATCCCCAGCAGTGTCAGTGCGGTGCGGAAGCGGTTGATCCACATCACCCGCCAGGCGGCTTGCACGGCGTCCAGCAGTTCGGCTTTCCAGGCGCCATTGTGTTCGGCGCCGTCGGCCAGGCGCTGGCGCAGGTCCACGGCTTGCAGGGCGTCACTGGTGGCCGTGACGGGCACGTGGGTGTCACTGCGCGCCGAGTCGCTGATGATCAGGCCGTCGCTGATCTCGATGATGCGGTTGGCGTGCGCCGCGACTTCGCGGTCGTGGGTAATCAGGATGACCACGTGACCCTGGCTCGCCAGTTCATCCAGCAGCACCATCACCTCGGCGCCGCTGTGGCTGTCGAGGGCGCCGGTGGGTTCGTCGGCGAGGATGATGTGGCCGCCATTCATCAGCGCGCGGGCAATCGAGACGCGTTGTTGCTGGCCGCCGGAGAGCTGGTGCGGACGGTTACCGGTGCGATCGGCCAGGCCCAGGCGCGTGAGCAGGGCCTTGGCGCGGGCATGGCGTTCGGCGGCGCTGATGCCTGCATAGATCGCCGGCATCTCGACGTTTTCCTGGGCCGAGCCCGACGGGATCAAGTGGTAGCCTTGGAACACGAAGCCAAAGGCTTCGCGGCGCAGCCAAGCCAGTGCGTCGCTGTCCAGGTGCGCGACGTTTTCCCCGGCGAACAGGTACTCGCCCACGGTGGGCCGGTCGAGACAACCGAGGATATTCATCAGCGTGGATTTTCCGGATCCGGAGACGCCAACAATGGCGACAAATTCCCCGGCATGGATCGACAGGTCGATCCCACGTAGCACGTCGACCTGCGGGCTGTCGCCGCCGCCGTAGGATTTGCGGATGTTCTTGAGCTCGATCAGCGGGGTGGTCAAATCAACCCCCATTGCCGTTGGCCGGGCCGATCAACAGGTGATCGCCCTCGTTCAGGCCGTCCAGCACTTCGACCCGCAGGCGGTCGCTGATACCCAGGTGTATTTCGCGTTCCTCGATGGCGCCGTTTTTTGCCACCACGCGGGCGGTCGGCCTATCGGTGTCTTGGTTGCCGAGCAGCGCCGCGACCGGTACGGTGAGGGCGTTCTTGACCTGGCTGGCGACAAAAAACACTTGAGTGGTCATTTCGGCCATCAGCGCGTTGTCAGTGTTGTCGACATCCAGCAGCACGGTGTACAGCACGACGCGGCCGCTCCCGGTTTTGCTCGTACTGCTGGGGCTGCCATTGCCCTGGCTGGTTTCGTTCAGCGGCTTGGGGGGGATCGGCAGGATCTGGCGCACGGTGCTGGTCCAACGGCGGCTGCCGCCAGCGAGCGTAGTGAAATAGGCGGTCATGCCCGGTTTGACGTGGCCGATGTCGGCTTCAGACACTTCGGCCCACACGGTCATTGGCGATAACTTGGCAATGCGCAGGATCAGCGGCGTTTGTTGCTGGGCGTTAAGGGTCTGGCCGACCCTTGCGTCCACCGCCACCACGGTGCCGCTCATGGGCGCGTAGATGCGTGTGTAGCCCAGCTCCGCCTCGTCACTGCGCAGGTTGGCCTGTGCCTGGCGAATCTGCGCCAGGAACATGTCGACCCGCGCCTGGGTTGCGCTCAGTTCGGCCTTGGCGGTTTGTACATCTTCCTCGCGGGTGGCGTTACCGGCGGCCAGGCGTTGCTGGCGCTGGTATTTCTGGCGCGCGAGCTCGTGCTGGGCTTTCTGTTCCTGTAACTGGGCCTTGAGGTTTTCGATGGAGTAGCGGCTGGCGTCAAGCTTGGCCTGTTGTGTGGCAGGGTCGATCTCTACCAGCAGCTCGCCTTCCTGGACCTGGTCACCGGCCTCCACGTGGATTTTGCGGATCTGCCCGGACGCCTGGGCGCCCACATCGACATACCGGCGCGGTTGCAGAGTGCCCAGTGCGGTGACGCTGTTTTCAATGTTACCGCGAGTTACGGTGACGGTGGGCAGGCCATCGCGGCCTGGCGGCAGCATCTGCCAGACGGCCAGCGCAATGATGGGGATCAGGCACGCGACAGCAAGCAGTGCGCGTCGGGCGGGGCGAGGGCGTTTCATGCGTGTGTTCCAGCCAGGAAATTGAGGCCGCATTGGCGGAGGGCTGACTGTTATACGAGAAAATTGCCCGAGAATTTAGGTGTTTACACACGCCGTAACAGCTCTGTCGAATAAAAAATTCGTGTGTTGATGCAAGACTTCTTTAAAACTAGATGAGAATTACTATAAATTGCACATACTCAAACTGCCATCATCCATGGCCTGCCTGCTTTAGCGCTCAAGGATTAGATGCCGCCTCCCCCGGCGGTCGGGAGTCATGTTGGAAAACTACTATCGCGAGCTGGTGTGTTTCCTCAACGCCAAGCTGGGCAACCGTCAGGTGGCCGAGGATGTGGTGCATGACGCTTATGTCCGAGTGCTTGAGCGCGCAAGCGACACGCCCATCGAACAACCGCGGGCGTTTTTGTATCGTACAGCGCTGAATCTGGTGATCGACGGCCATCGCCGTAACGCCTTGCGCCAGTCCGAGCCCCTGGAGGTGCTGGACAACGAAGAGCGCTTTGCCCCCGGTTCACCGCATGCCAGCCATGATCAGGGCCAGCGCCTGGAAATGCTCGAGCGCGCTTTGGCCGAGCTGCCGGCGGCCTGCCGCGACAGTTTCCTGCTGCGCAAACTCGAGGGCCTGTCGCACCTGCAAATCGCCGAGCGCCTGAGCATTTCCCGCAGCCTGGTGGAAAAACATATCGTCAACGCCATGAAGCATTGCCGGGTGCGTATGCGCGAGTGGGAAGCGCACTGATCAACGATCAGTTAAATTTTATTTCATTGTCCTCGTTTCCTATCAACATATGACCTGTTTTGCAGGTCTTGACGGTATTTCCGCCCCATCGCCAAGGGGCTTATCCAGAGGACACTGGAATGACACAGGCAATTGCTTCGCCCGCGGTTCACGACCTGATCGGTATCGGTTTCGGCCCTTCGAACCTGGCGCTGGCCATCGCCCTGCAGGAGCGTGAAAAAGCCCAGGGCAAACTGGACGTCCTGTTTATCGACAAGCAGGCCGACTACCGCTGGCACGGCAATACCCTGGTGACGCAGAGCGAACTGCAGATCTCGTTCCTCAAGGACCTGGTGACCTTGCGCAACCCCACCAGCCCCTATTCCTTCGTCAACTACCTCAAGGCCCACGACCGTCTGGTGGACTTCATCAACCTGGGCACCTTTTACCCATGCCGCATGGAGTACAACGACTACTTGCGTTGGGTCGCCGGGCAGTTCCAGGCCCAGGCGCGCTACGGTGAGGACGTACTGGCCATCGAGCCGGTTCTGCAACAGCAGCACGTTGAAGCGTTGCGGGTGATCTCCCGTGATGCGTTGGGCGAGCAGCATGTGCGCACCACCCGTTCGGTGGTGGTCAGCGCCGGTGGCACGCCGCGTGTGCCGCCAGCGTTTGAAGCGCTGAAGGACGACGGCCGGGTGTTCCACCATTCACAGTACCTGGCGCGTATGGCGCAGCAGCCGTGTGTTGAAGGTAAGGCGATGCGCATCGCAATCATCGGCGGTGGCCAGAGCGCGGCTGAAGCTTTTATCGACCTCAACGACAGCTTCCCATCGGTGCAGGTCGACATGATCCTGCGCGGTTCGGCGCTCAAGCCGGCCGATGACAGCCCGTTCGTCAATGAAGTGTTTTCACCAGCGTTTACCGACCTGGTGTTCCAGCAAGTTGGCGCTGAGCGCGAGCGCCTGGTGGCTGAATACCAGAACACTAATTATTCGGTGGTGGATCTGGACCTTATCGAGCGCATCTACGGCATTTTCTACCGCCAGAAAGTCTCTGGTATCGCTCGCCAAGCCTTCCGCACCCTGACCGTGGTCGAGAAAGCCACCGCCAGTGCGTTGGGCATCGAGTTAGTCCTGCGCAACAACGCCAACGGCGAAACCAGCGTCAGTCATTACGACGCAGTGATCCTGGCCACCGGTTACGAGCGCCAAATGCACCGCGAGTTGCTCTCGCCGCTGCAAGCCTACATGGGCGACTTCGAGGTGGCGCGCGACTATCGCATTGTCACCGACGAGCGCTGCAAGGCCGGCATCTACATCCAGGGCTTCAGCCAGGCCAGCCATGGTTTGAGCGATACCTTGCTGTCGGTACTGCCGATTCGCGCGGATGAAATTGCGGCGTCGTTGTATGAGCATGACCGTCACCGTGGCAAAGCGCGTTCGGTGCAGGACGTGTTGCTCGCGACTGCTAGCTGATCGACCACACTAAGGGCGCGCTTGTTGTGGCGAAGGAGCTTGTTCCCGCTCGGGTGCGTAGCACCCGCAGATTTTGAGCTCGCTTCGCTGCCCAGTGGGAGCCAGCTCCCTCGCCACAGAAGTGCGTTCCTCCAAACGGCACTAGCAACAAGATCGAGCTACTGGTACTGTACAAAAAACCAGTACCGGTAGCCCTCCATGCAGTTGATCGAAAAGCTCAGCATCCTCGCCGACGCCGCCAAGTACGACGCTTCCTGCGCCAGCAGTGGTGCGCCCAAGCGCAGCTCCGAGGGCAAGGCCGGGTTAGGTTCCACTGACGGTATGGGCATCTGCCACAGCTACACCCCGGACGGCCGGTGCGTGTCGCTGCTCAAGGTGTTGCTGACTAATTTCTGTCTCTACGACTGCCAATACTGCGTCAACCGCCGCTCCAGCGACGTGCCCCGCGCGCGTTTCAGCCCGGAGGAGGTGGTCAGCCTGACCCTGGATTTCTACCGGCGTAATTGCGTCAGCGGGCTGTTTCTCAGTTCCGGCATCATCCGTTCGGCTGACTACACCATGGAGCAGCTTGTTCGGGTGGCGAAACTGTTACGTGAAGAGCATGACTTTCGCGGCTATATCCACCTCAAAACCATTCCCGAAGCCGACCCGGCGCTGATCGCCGAAGCCGGGCGTTATGCCGATCGGCTGAGCGTGAATATCGAACTGCCCACCGATGCCAGCCTGCAAACCCTGGCGCCGGAGAAGCAGATCGTCTCGATCAAGCAAGCCATGCAAACCATCTACACCGGTGAGCAAACTGTTCTTAACGAACCGCGCGCCCCGCGTTTCGCCCCGGCCGGGCAGAGTACGCAGATGATCGTCGGTGCCGATGACACTGACGACAGCACCATCCTGCACGGCGCCGAGGCGTTGTACGGCAATTTCAAATTGCGCCGCGTGTATTACTCGGCGTTCAGCCCCATCCCCAACAGCCCGAAAAGCGTGCCCCTGGCCGCGCCGCCGCTGATGCGCGAGCACCGCTTGTATCAGGCGGACTTTCTGTTGCGCAGTTACGGTTTCAGTGCCAACGAACTATTCGACGGGCCCGGCCACCTGGCGTTGGATATCGACCCCAAGTTGGCTTGGGCCTTGGAACACCGCGAGGTGTTTCCGCTGGACTTGAACCGCGCCGAACCGACCTTGATCGCGCGTATTCCCGGCATCGGCCTGCGCACCACCCAGCGCCTGGTGGACCTGCGCCGCGAACGCAAGATCCGTTTCGAAGACCTGGCGCGCATGCGCTGCGTGCTGGCCAAGGCCAAGCCGTTTTTCATCACCAGCGACTACCACCCACAACAGGCAGAAAGCACCAGCGTGTTACTGCGTGAGCAACTGCGCGATCGCCCGCAGCCACAGCAAATGGGGTTGTGGGGATGATCAGCCTGGAATGCGACAACCTGTTCAGCACCTGGCGCGAGCAGGCGCGCTGGCTCCTCAGCCATCAGGTCGACCCTAGTCAAGTGAGCTGGGGCGAAGCGGAAGTGGCGGACCTGTTTGCCACCGACGAGCCCATTCCTGAACAGCTTGGGCCGTTCCAGGCGCGGATTCCCAAAGCTTTGTTGGAACTGCTGGAGTCGGCGGCTTGCTATCACGGCGATCAGCGCTGGAGTCTGCTTTACGAGGTGTTGTGGCGAGTCAGTCATGGCGACCGTACGGCGATGCTCGCGGGTGATAGGTTGGGCAGCGAGTTGCAGCGACGGATCAAGCAGGTGAGCCGCGAAGCCCATCATCTGCATGCATTTGTGCGGTTTATCGCCGTGCCCGCAGAGGCTAGCCCTGAGCTGCCGGAATACGTGGCCTGGCATGAGCCGGCCCACGACATATTAAAGTCAGCCAGCCAGCACTTCATCGGGCGCATGGGCCGTCATCGCTGGATGATCGCCACACCGCTGGATGGGGTGTATTACGACGGTGGGCAGTTGATTCATCAACGCGAATGCCCCGAGGCGTGGCGGCAACTGGCGCAGAATATCGACGACCCTCACAGCGCAATGTGGCTGACTTACTACAGCCATATCTTCAACCCGGCGCGGCTGAACCCCAAGGTGATGGAAGGGCACCTGCCGAGCCGGCTCTGGAAGAATCTGCCGGAGGGTAAGCTGATTCCAGCGTTGATCAGTGAGGCGCGTACCGGCAAACAGCGCGATGGCCAGGCTAAGCTGATCGGCACGCGGCCCGGTAAGCGTATTGGCGCGGGGCACCTTCCCACCGGTTAGTTTGTGCGTGGGGTGGGACTTTGCGCCGCAGGGCTGACGAACTGCTTCAGCGGCGAATCCAGGTCATCGGTTTTAACCGGTGGGCGATAGTCTTGAGTGCTGGTGGGCATCACATTCTTCAGTGCGTAATCTGCGCCGGAAGGTTGAGTGCCTGTGCCTGAAGGGGTGGGTTGGCTGGCAACGCCAGGCAGCTCTTTCAAGCAGTTCTCTTTCTCGATTCCCTCCGGGAAATCACGACAGGCCTGTTCGCGGTTTTTGCGAATACACCGTTCTCGCTCTGCCGGCACCAAGCGATTCTGACACGAAGCCCCCGACAATATCCCTATGGCCACCTTAAACCAGGTGGCTGAAGCGTCGCTGCCGGGTGGGGCTGCCTGAGCGGCAGGAGAGAGAAGGCTGGCAAGCAGTGCGCAGAACAATAATGACGTTTTGATGGTGTTCATCCTTGACGCGGCCAATCACAAGTAAGCGCTGTATAACATCGTGGTGTTTCAAGCAGCAACACTGAACACCACCCTTGATCGTTCCCATGCTCTACGATCTAAAGTGACGGACGGTGTTCAGGTCAGCGCAGTCGCGGCTTCCAGCTGGCCGTAGCCTTGCAGGTTGAGGAGTTCGTTCATGGGGAAGATCTCGATGGAGCGCACAGATTTACTGTGGGTGCTGGCTTGCCTGCGATGGCGTTGGGTCAGCTAATACCTCTGTGCCAGATACACCGCCATTGCAGGCAAGCCACACATTGGTATTGTTGGGGCTGTTATAGCGCTGTCCGTCAGGAGGAATCATGTCTACCGCCGTTCGTCTCGCCCAGGCCGCCGATGCCGAGGGGATCAGCCAGGTCATCCTGGCGGCCTTGCACAGCAGTAATGCGCGGGATTACCCGGCGGAGGTGATTGCGCGGGTGGCGAGCAACTTTACCCCCGATGCCGTGCAGGCCTTGCTACAGCGGCGGGTGGTACTGGTGGCGACTCAGGGTCAGGTGATCGTCGCCACTGCCGCACTTGATGGCAATGTAGTGCGCTCGGTGTTTGTGAAACCGACGCTGCAAGGGCAGGGCATTGGGCGGCTACTGATGATTGAAATCGAACTGCGTGCCCGTGAAGCCGGGGTCACAGTATTAAGTGTGCCGTCTTCGCTGACCGCCGAGCCGTTCTATACCAAGCTGGGGTTCCATACGGTGCGTGACGTCTACCACGGTAACGAGCGCACGTTGGTGATGGAGAAGGCGTTGTTATCCCGCCACCCCATCGGGTCGTATCGCGACCGTCAGCACCGTGCGCAAGTGGTGGCCTTGTGGCAGGAGGCGTTTGGGTATGACACCGCGCATAACCTGCCGGCGTTGGCAATTGATAAGAAGCTGGCGGTCAACGATGGGCTGTTTTTTGTGGCGACGGATAAAAAAGCCGTGATCGGCACCATTCTCGCAGGCTACGACGGGCATCGAGGCTGGCTGTATTCGGTGGCGGTGCACGCTGACTATCGGCGTCATGGCCTGGGCTCCTCGCTGGTGCGGTTTGCCGAGCAGGCGTTGACTGCTTTGGGGTGCATGAAGATCAATTTGCAGATCACCAGCGGCAATGATGGGGTGGCGGGGTTTTATGAGGCGTTGGGGTATGGGGTGGAGCCGAGGATTAGTATGGGCAAGAAGATCGCCGTGAATATCCCCAAGAACTTGTGAGAACACCCAAATCAACTGTGGGAGCCGGCTTGCCTGCGATGGCGGCGTATCAGTCAACTTATTTAGTCACTGATAGACCACCATCGCAGGCAAGCCAGCTCCCACATGGGTTTTGTGGTGTTGCTGGCGTTTGGGTTTAGACCTTGACGATCCAACCTTCTGGCGCTTCGACGTCACCGGTCTGCACGCCGGTCAGTTCTTTGTAGAGCTGCTGGGTGATCGGGCCGACTTCGGTTTCGCTGTGAAATACGTGCAGTTTGCCGTTGTACTGGATGCCGCCGATGGGCGAGATCACGGCGGCTGTGCCGCAGGCGCCGGCTTCCTTGAACTGATCCAGTTTGTCGATGAACACTTCGCCCTCGACCACTTTCATGCCCAGGCGCGACTGGGCCAGTTCGATCAGCGACAGGCGGGTGATGCCTGGCAGTACCGAAGGTGACTTCGGCGTGATGAACTGGTTGTCGTGGGTGATCCCGAAGAAGTTGGCCGAGCCGACTTCTTCGATTTTCGAATGGGTCATCGGGTCCAGGTAGATTGCGTCGGCGAAGCCGGATTTTTTCGCTTCGGCACCCGGCATCAGGCTGGCGGCGTAGTTGCCACCCACTTTGGCGGCGCCGGTGCCTTGTGGCGCGGCGCGGTCGAAGGTGGAGATCTGGAAGTTGTGTGGCACCAGGCCGCCTTTGAAGTAGGCACCGACCGGGATGGCGAACACCGAGAAAATGAACTCCGGCGCGGTACGCACGCCGATGTTGTCACCGGTGCCGATCACGAACGGGCGCAGGTACAGCGCGCCGCCGCTGCCATACGGCGGGATGAAGCGCTCGTTGGCCTTGACCACTTGTTTGCAGGCTTCGATGAAGTCTTCGGTGGGTACATGCGGCATCAGCAAACGTGCACAGCTGCGCTGCATGCGCGCGGCGTTCTGGTCCGGGCGGAACAGGTTGATCGAGCCGTCCTTGCAACGGTAGGCCTTCAGGCCTTCAAAGCATTGCTGGCCATAGTGCAGGGCCGTGGAGCCCTCGCTGATGTGCAGCACGTTGTCGTCGGTCAGGGTGCCAGCTTGCCATTCGCCGTTTTTCCAGACTTGGAGAAACCGCTTGTCGGTCTTGATGTAGTCAAAACCCAGCTTGTCCCAATTGATGCTTTCGTTACCCATGACACCCTCTATCTCTGGTCAACCGCCTGGTCGAAGGCAGGCTTGTCGGTTTTTTCTGGATGGGCGCAACAATACTGCATTATTGGCCGGTGTGGGAGCAGGTGGGTCGGCCTCGCTGCGGTTTTACAGGTGCAGCGCGTGACCCAAGGCCCTTAAGGCCGCTTCTTGTACGGCTTCGCCGAGGGTCGGGTGGGCGTGGATGGTGCCGGCCACGTCTTCCAGGCGCGCGCCCATTTCCAGGCTCAGGCCAAAGGCGGTGGACAGTTCGGACACGCCAACGCCGACGGCCTGCCAGCCGACGATCAGGTGATTGTCACGCCGTGCGACCACACGCACGAAGCCGGTTTTCGACTCCAGGGTCATCGCCCGGCCATTGGCCGCAAACGGGAAGCTCGACACAATGCAGTCCAGGCCCGCGGCCTTGGCTTCATCCGGGGTTTTGCCGACCACCACCAGTTCCGGGTCGGTGAAACAGACTGCTGGAATCGCGGCCGGGTTGAATTCGCGGGATTTACCGCTGATCAGTTCGGCCACCATTTCGCCTTGGGCCATGGCCCGGTGCGCCAACATCGGTTCGCCGCTCAGGTCGCCGATCGCCCATACGTTGCGCATGCTGGTTTGACAATGGCTGTCGATCTTGATCGCAGCACCGTTCATGTCCAGGTTCAGCGATTCGAGGTTCCAGCCTTGGGTGTTGGGTTTGCGGCCCACAGCCACCAGCACCTGATCGGTGTCCAGCGACACGGTGTCGCCATTCGGATCACGCACTTGCAGGCTGTTGTTTTCGAAGCCGGTGACGCTGTGTTTGAGGTACAACTTCACGCCCAATTGCTTGAGGGACTCGGCCACGGGCAATGTCAGCTCGGCGTCATAGGCAGGCAGGATATGTTCCTGCGCCTCGACCACACTGACGTCGGCGCCGAGCTTGCGGTAGGCAATACCCAGCTCCAAACCGATGTAGCCGCCGCCCACCACAACCAGGCGTTTGGGTATGCGGGTGGGTGCCAGCGCTTCGGTGGAGGAGATGATCGGCCCGCCAATGGGCAGCATCGGCAGGTTGACGCTTTTCGAGCCGGTAGCCAGCAGCAGGTGTTCGCACTGGATGCGCTGGTCGCCAACGTCGACGGTCTTGCCGTCGACCACCTTGGCCCAGCCGTGGAGCACCTGCACTTTGTGTTTTTTCAACAGGGCGGCGACGCCGGTGGTCAGGTGATCAACGATACCGTCTTTCCATTCCACGCTTTTGCGGATGTCCAGGGTCGGCACGTCCACTTCGATGCCCAGCGGCGAGCCCTGGCTATGGTGCACGGTTTGCTGGAACTGCTCGGCCACATGGATCAAGGCTTTCGAGGGAATGCAGCCGATGTTCAGGCAAGTGCCGCCCAGCGCCTGGCCTTCCACCAGAATGGTCGGGATGCCCAGCTGACCGGCGCGAATCGCCGCCACATAACCGCCAGGGCCGCCGCCGATAATCAGCAACGTGGTGTTCAATGTCTCAGACATGCCTTACTCCAAAAACAGGCTGGCGGGTTGTTCGAGCAGGCCGCGAATGGCCTGGATGAATTGCGCCGCGTCCATGCCATCGACCACGCGGTGATCGAACGAGCTGGAGAGGTTCATCATCTTGCGGATCACGATCTGGCCCTTGATCACCATCGGCCGCTCAACAATGCGGTTGACGCCGACGATGGCCACTTCCGGCAGATTGAGCACCGGCGTGCTGACGATGCCGCCCAACGCGCCGAGGCTGGTCAAGGTGATGGTCGAGCCCGACAGCTCATCGCGGCTGGCCTTGCCATTGCGAGCGGCGCTGGCCAAACGCGCGATTTCCTCGGCATTGCCCCACAGGCTGCGGGCTTCGGCATGGCGCACCACCGGCACCATCAGGCCCACGTCGCTCTGGGTGGCGACGCCCACATGCACCGCGCCGAGACGGGTGATGACCTGGGCTTCGTCGTCATAGCGTGCGTTGATTTGCGGGAAGTCGCGCAACGCTACGACTATGGCGCGCACGATAAACGGCAGCAGCGTCAGCTTGCCGCGTGTGGCGCCGTGTTTCTCATTAAGGTGCACGCGCAACTCGTCGAGGGCGGTGACGTCGATTTCTTCCACATAGCTGAAGTGCGCGGCGCGCCGAGTAGCGTCTTGCATGCGCTGGGCGATCTTGCGGCGCATGCCAATCACCGGGATCTGTTCTTCATCGTTGCGTTCGGCGTAGGGGTTGGCAGCGGTTTTAGTTTGCGCCGGACTCTGGAGCAAGAAAGCCTCCAAATCTTCGTGCAGAATCCGGCCCGCCGGACCAGAACCCTGCACCAGGCGT
This sequence comes from Pseudomonas sp. 1152_12, assembly GCF_052850675.1. Lineage (NCBI taxonomy): Bacteria > Pseudomonadati > Pseudomonadota > Gammaproteobacteria > Pseudomonadales > Pseudomonadaceae > Pseudomonas > Pseudomonas sp. 1152_12. The sequence continues at coordinate 172,714 of NZ_VXCW01000010.1, forward strand.
AGCTGGATGCCAGCATCCAGCGCGTGTTTGCGCACGGCCGGGGACGCCAGTGGGCGCTCGTCGGCGTCACGCGCCACAGGCGCCTGAGCCTTCGTGACAACCGGCGCAGGCTTGCTTTCAACCTGCGCCGGTTTGGCTTCAACCGCGGGGGCTGGCTTCACAGGCTCAGCCACTGGCGGTGCATCTTTGGCGTTACCGGCGCCTTCTACTTCAATGCTGATCAAAATACTGCCCACGGCCATGACTTCACCCGGCTCGCCGCCGAGGGAGATCACTTTGCCGTGCACCGGCGAGGGAATGTCCACCATCGCCTTGTCGGTCATCACATCCGCCAGCACCTGGTCTTCAACCACCAGGTCGCCGACCTTCACGTGCCATACCGACAGTTCAACTTCTGCGATGCCTTCGCCAATGTCCGGCATCTTGATAACGTGCGTGCCCATTCAGACCTCCATAACCCGTTTCAACGCCGCGCCCACGCGGGACGGCCCTGGGAAATACGCCCACTCCTGCGCGTGCGGGTAGGGGGTGTCCCAACCGGTGACGCGTTCGATCGGCGCTTCCAGGTGATGGAAACAATGCTCTTGCACCAGTGCTACCAACTCGGCGCCAAAGCCGCAGGTGCGGGTGGCTTCGTGCACCACCACGCAACGGCCGGTTTTTTTCACCGACGTGACGATGGTTTCCAGGTCCAGCGGCCAGAGGCTGCGCAGGTCGATGACTTCGGCGTCGATGCCGGTTTCTTCGGCGGCCACTTGCGACACATACACCGTAGTGCCGTAGGTCAGCACGGTGACGGCTGAGCCCGGGCGCACGATGGCGGCCACGTCCAGCGGCACGGTGTAGTAACCGTCCGGCACTTGCGCTTGCGGGTGTTTCGACCACGGGGTTACTGGGCGGTCGTGGTGCCCATCAAACGGGCCGTTGTACAGGCGCTTGGGCTCGAGGAAGATCACCGGGTCATCGTTTTCAATCGAGGCGATCAGCAAACCCTTGGCGTCATACGGGTTGGACGGCATCACCGTGCGCAGGCCGCAGACCTGGGTGAACACTGCTTCGATACTCTGGCTGTGGGTCTGGCCGCCATAGATACCGCCGCCGCAGGGCATGCGCATGGTCAGCGGCGCAGTGAACTGCCCGGCTGAGCGATAACGCAGGCGCGCCGCTTCGGAAATGATCTGGTCAGTGGCCGGGTACACATAGTCGGCGAACTGAATTTCCGCCACCGGGCGCAAGCCGTAAGCGCCCATGCCCACCGCCACGCCGACGATGCCGCTTTCCGAGATCGGTGCGTCAAACACTCGCGAGCTGCCGTACTTGCTCTGCAGCCCTTCGGTGCAACGGAACACGCCGCCGAAGTAGCCGACGTCTTGGCCGAACACCACCACGTTATCGTCACGCTCAAGCATCACATCCATGGCCGAGCGCAGGGCCTGGATCATGGTCATGGTGGTGGTGGTCATGGCGGTTTCCAGTTCAATACTGTTGTTGTGATCGTTCATGGTCAGATCCCCAACGCTTGACGCTGGCGCTTCAAGTGCTCCGGCATCTCTTTATAGACGTCTTCGAACATGGTCGCGGCGCTTGGAATCTGGCCGCCAGCAAGGGTGCCGTACTGTTCGGCTTGTTTTTGCGCCGCAATCACTTCGGCTTCAAGTTCGGCACTGACCGCCGCGTGTTCCTCTTCGGACCACTGGCCAATCTTGATCAAGTGCTGCTTGAGGCGGGCAATCGGGTCGCCGAGCGGGAAGTGGCTCCAGTCATCGGCGGGGCGGTATTTGGACGGGTCATCGGAAGTAGAATGCGGACCGGCGCGGTAGGTGACCCACTCGATCAACGTTGGCCCCAGGTTGCGGCGCGCACGCTCGGCAGCCCAGGCGGAGGCGGCGTACACCGCGATAAAGTCGTTGCCGTCCACACGCAGGGAGGCAATCCCGCAACCGACGCCGCGTCCGGCGAAGGTGGTGGCTTCACCGCCGGCGATGGCCTGGAAGGTGGAGATGGCCCACTGGTTGTTGACCACGTTGAGAATCACCGGCGCACGGTATACATGAGCGAAGGTGAGGGCGGTGTGGAAGTCGGATTCAGCGGTGGCACCGTCGCCGATCCAGGCCGAGGCAATCTTGGTATCACCTTTGATCGCCGAGGCCATGCCCCAGCCCACACCCTGTACGAACTGGGTGGCGAGGTTGCCGGAAATGGTGAAGAAACCGGCGTCTTTGACCGAGTACATGATCGGCAGTTGGCGACCCTTGAGCGGGTCGCGCTCGTTGGACAGCAGTTGGCAGATCAGGTCTACCAGTGGCACTTCCCGGGCCATCAGGATGCTTTGCTGACGATAGGTGGGGAAGCACATGTCGTCGATGTTCAAGGCCAGGGCCTGGGCGCTGCCAATGGCTTCCTCGCCAAGGCTTTGCATGTAGAACGACATTTTTTTCTGACGCTGGGCGACCACCATGCGGTTGTCGAAGATGCGCGTCTTGAGCATGGCGCGCATGCCCTTGCGCAGGATCTCGACGGGTACGCCTTCGCCCCACGGGCCAAGGGCCTGGCCCTGGTCGTCAAGTACGCGAATCAGACCTTTTGCCAAGTCGGCGGTGTCGGCGGGTTCTACATCGATGGCGGGTTTGCGCACCAGGCCGGCGTCGGTCAGACGCAGGTAGGTAAAGTCGGTCTTGCAGCCTGGGCGGCCCGAGGGTTCGGGAACGTGCAGGCGCAATGGTGCATATAGCTGATTCATGGCTTTCTACGCTCGATCTTGTGAATTCTTGTAGTGGGCGCGCTAGCTGACAGTCAGTCTCCGGGTAGGAGAAATCCTGTCCTACAAACATCATAGGCGTGGCGTAGAAGAATATTTATCTCTGTTTCGTTGCGCTCGCGACCATTTGAGGATAAAAAAACTGCATAAACATAATAAGCAGGTGATTTTGTCTCATGCGCAAACTGGACCGTACCGATATCGGCATTCTCAACGCACTTCAGGAGAACGCCCGCATCACCAACGCCGACCTGGCCCGCTCGGTCAACTTGTCCCCGACGCCATGCTTCAACCGGGTCAAGGCGATGGAGGAGTTGGGCCTGATACGTGACCAAGTCACGCTGCTCGATGCGGATTTGCTCGGGCTGCACGTCAACGTGTTCATCCACGTCAGCCTGGAAAAGCAGAATGAACTGGCGTTGCAGCAGTTTGAAGGCGCGATCTCGGACCGGCCAGAAGTGATGGAGTGTTACCTGATGGCTGGCGACCCGGACTACCTGATCCGCGTGCTGGTGCCGACCATCCAGTCGCTGGAGCGCTTTATGATGGATTTTCTGACCAAGGTACCGGGCGTCGCCAATATCCGCTCCAGTTTTGCCCTCAAACAAGTGCGTTACAAGACGGCGCTACCCCTGCCAGCCGGTGGTTTGATGGTCTGAACGGCGCAAGACGGCAGCGCAGCGAGGCGCTGCCTCAGCGCTATACAGTGACGCGTGTAAATATAACGTGGACTTTTATCTGAGTCGCTCCTTGTACCTGCTAAGCTCCATTTTTAAAGGGCGGGATACGTCATGGATACTCAGCAATTAATATGCCGCGCGCTCTACGACTTTAATCTAACTCAGCTTTCTATCGCCGCAGCGCTTGAGGACATGGCCGCGCTGATCGAGAATCTAAGTAACCTGTCGCCGCAAGTAAGCACCTCTTTGAAACGCCACCTGGAGTCGGTTGGGCGAAACTGTGACCGGTCTTGTAATGCGATGTATTCGCTGCTCAACGATAAGGCTGAAGCCGACTAACCCTATAGCGTTTGTAAGGTTGGGCGGCTGTTGTTTATAAGCTAACTAACATAACCGTTCGGCGGCTAGTTGCTCTAGTAATAAAAGTCATGTGAAGAATCACGTATTTTTCACGCGCGACTGTGTACGATGATGGCTATGAGCCATTTAACTAAGTTGTTTACGAAAAGAGGCGAGCGGGTGTGTCCGTGAGATCCTTTAAGTTAAACTTTATTACTGTTCTTTGTTTGGGCGTTGAGTGCAGGCTGCTATCAATCCAAGGGGGGATGACACGGGGAAAAGTCGAAATTGCCTATGCGTCGACTGTCGAAATTGACACCCACTGGCTGCCGAGTATTCGTTTGGACCGTTTTTCGATAGCGCTGAACCTGCGCCCCGTGAGGCATGGCCTATGTTGAAACGCATTGCTGCGTCGCAAGTGACCTTGGGCATGTACATCCATAAGCTCGAGGGCGCCTGGATTGAACATGGTTTTTGGAAAAGCCACTTTCTCTTGAACCGCGCTGAGGATCTGCGGCGCCTGCGCGATTCGTCGGTCCAAGGCGTATGGATTGACACACTCAAAGGCTGCGACTTAGCGCCTATTGCCCCGGCCGCGTTGAAGTCGTCTCCGGTGGTGGTCAAGCCCCGAGCGGTACTGGTCCGTCACGAGATGAAGGCGGAGGTGGCCCGAGCGGTAAAGTTATGTGGGGTTGCCAAGCGCGCAGTGATCGAAATGTTTGGGGAGTTGCGCATGGGCAGGGCGGTTGACCCCGCCCACGTCACCGAGCTGGTAGAGGACATTTCTCAATCGCTGCTGCGTCATCCTCACGCCTTCATCAGCCTGGCCCGCTTGAAGACCGCCGATGAATACACCTACATGCACTCGGTGGCCGTGTGTGGGTTGATGATTGCTATGGCACGCCAGCTGGATCTGGCGCCCGCCATGATCCAGGAGGCCGGGCTGGCAGGGCTGTTCCACGATGTTGGCAAGATGGCGGTTCCCGAAGCGATCCTGAGTAAGCCCGGCACGTTGACCGCGCTTGAGTTCGCCTCGGTGCGTCTGCACCCGGCACAGGGCGCGGACATGCTTCGCCAATGCCCGCACATCAGCGCATTGGTGCTCGATGTGTGCTTGCACCACCATGAAAAATGCGATGGCAGCGGTTACCCCCACGGCCTGGTGCAAGACCAGATCAGCTTGTTTGCGCAAATGGGCGCGGTGTGCGACGTGTACGACGCAATCACCTCAGAGCGCCCCTACAAGCATGCCTGGGGGCCTGACGAGGCCATACAGAAAATGGCGGAATGGAAAGGCCATTTTGACGCCCGGGTGTTTCAGGCGTTTGTGCGGTGCATGGGTATTTATCCGGTCGGAGCCTTGGTTCGACTAGAGAGTGGGCGTATCGGCGTGGTCATCGAACAAAACCCAGGTGCATTGCTGACACCGATCGTGAAGGTGTTCTTTTCCACGCGTTCCCGTTTGCCGATTACTCAGGTTGTGGTCAACTTGGTCAAGCACCCCGACAAAATTGTCGGCCGGGAAAATGCTGATGCGTGGGGCTTCAAGCACCTCGACGAATTGTGGTCAGGGCTTGCGCACGCCAAAGGGTCATATTTCGATTAGACTGCTCAAAGTTGATTGAGCGGAATTTTCAGGTAGACCACACCATTTTCCTCCGCCGGCGGCGTATTCCCCGCCCGCACATTGACCTGGATCGCCGGCAGCAGCAGTGTCGGCATTCCCAACCCGGCGTCGCGGGTGGTGCGCATCGCTACAAACGCCCCCTCATCCACCCCGTCATGCACATGAATATTCCCCGCACGCTGTTCCGCCACGGTGGTCAGGCACTTGGCCGCACGGCCCTGGGGCGGATAGTCATGGCATACGTACAGTTGGGTTTGCGCCGGGAAAGCCAGCAACTTGCGCATCGACGCATACAATTGCCGCGCATCGCCACCCGGGAAATCGCAGCGCGCCGTGCCCACGTCGGGCATGAACAAGGTGTCACCCACCAAAATAAACTGGTCGTCGATCAGGTAGGCCATATCCGCCGGGGTGTGGCCGGGCACATGCAGCGCCTGGGCTTTTAAATTGCCGATATGAAAGATCTCGTCCGGCGCAAATAAATGGTCGAACTGCGAGCCGTCCACACGAAATTCCGGCTCCAGGTTGAACAGGGTTTTGAACACCCCCTGCACCTTGCTGATCGCCTGGCCGATGGCGATCTTGCCGCCTAACGTGCGGCGCAGATAGGGCGCGGCGGACAAGTGATCAGCATGCGCGTGGGTTTCCAGCAACCATTGCACCTGTAAGCCGTGTTCGCGCACAAAGGCGATGACTTTATCAGCTTGGGCTGTATCTGTGCGCCCGGAAGCCGGGTCGTAATTGAGCACCGAGTCGACAATGGCACACGGGCCGCCGTCGGCTTCGTAGACGACGTAGGTGAAGGTCGACGATGCCTCGTCCAGAAAAGCTTGAATCAACGCTGGCATGGCGGCTGTCCCTGTTGAGGAAAAACGATGAAGAAAAAAGTCGTTACAATCAGTTTATGTTTACACATAATGTTTTGAGCTTAAGTGACAGAAAGGACCCGAAGCAAATGGAATCTACTCTGAGTGAGGGCGAAGTCGCCCAGTTGCGCGCATCGGCGTCCAAGGCGTGCTCCTTACTCAAGGCATTGGCCAACGAGGACCGACTGCTGATCCTGTGCCAGTTGACCCTGGGCGAGCGCAACGTTGGCGAGCTTGAGACCATGACCGGCGTACGCCAGCCCACGCTGTCACAACAGTTGGGCATCTTGCGTGACGAAGGGTTGGTCGCCACCCGTCGGGAAGGCAAATACATTTTCTACGGACTGGCCAGCCACGAAGTGATTCAAGTGATGAAAACCCTGTCCGGGCTGTACTGCGGCGCGGTCATAAAAAGCTGGGCGTGACGCCATCCGGCAGCGACCCTTGTGTGCAGATTTAACAAAGGCGATTGACCATGAGTGACCAACACTGTGGCCCAACCATCAGTGGCGATATCGTAGTCATCGGCGGCGGCTCGGCAGGCATCGGCCTGCTGGCCAGCCTGCTCAAGCGCGACCCGCACTTGAACATCACCCTGATCGAACCGAGCGAATACCACTGCTACCAGCCGGCCTGGACCCTGGTCGGCGGCGGCGCCTACGATGTAAAAAAGACCCGGCGCCCATTGGCCGACGTACTGCCCAATGGCGTCACCTGGGTGCAGGCCGCCGTCACCGAGCTGCTGCCTGACGAGCAAACCCTGGTGCTCGACAGCGGCCAGCGTGTCACCTGGAACAACCTGATCGTGTGCCCCGGCCTGCGCCTGGCCTGGGAGAAGGTCGAGGGCCTGCAAGAAGCCCTCGGCCAGCACGGCGTCACCTCCAACTACAGCTACGAACACGCCGCCTACACCTGGCAACTGGTGCAGCAACTCAAAAGCGGCAAAGCGATCTTTACCCAGCCGGCCATGCCGATCAAATGCGCGGGTGCGCCGCAAAAAGCCATGTACCTGTCCTGCGATCACTGGCTCAAGCAAGGCAACCTGCGCAACATCGATGTGGAGTTTGATCTTGCCGGTGCCGCGCTGTTTGGCGTGGCGACCTTTGTGCCGCCGTTGATGAAATACGTCGAGAAGTACAACGTGCGCTTGGCGTTCAATTCCAACCTGATCAGGGTTGATGGCCCGACACGCAAGGCGTGGTTTGAAGTGAAGGACGCCGAGGGCACTGTCACCGTCGAGGAAAAGTCCTTCGACCTGCTGCACGTGGTTCCACCGCAAGTCTCCCCGGACTTTATCCGCCAAAGCCCGCTGGCCGACGCCGCTGGCTGGTGCGAAGTCAACCCCCACAGCCTTCAACACCTGCGCTACCCGCACATCTTCGGCCTGGGTGACGTGTGCGGCACCACCAATGCCAAGACCGCCGCCGCCGTGCGCAAGCAAATCGTGGTGGTGGCCGACAACCTATTGGCTCTGCGCAAACAGGCGCCGCTGCCGCTCAAGTACGACGGCTACGGTTCCTGCCCGCTGACGGTGGAGAAGGGCAAGGTGGTGCTCGCCGAGTTCGGCTACGGCGGCAAACTGCTGCCGACCTTTCCACTGGACCCGACCAAAGCGCGCCGTTCGATGTGGTTCCTCAAGGCGACGTTGCTACCTTGGTTCTACTGGAACGGCATGCTTAAAGGTCGCGAGTGGCTGACACGCTTGAGCAAGGTGGATTAAATGCTGATGGCAAGTCTGTTGGGTTTATTGATGGGCCTGGTCATGGGCCTGACCGGTGCCGGCGGTGGCATCCTCGGGGTGCCGGCGTTGGTGCTGGGGTTGGGATTGACCATGACCCAGGCGGCGCCGGTGTCGTTGCTCGCCGTGGGGGCGGCAGCGGCGGTCGGCGCCATCGATGGGTTGCGCCATGGCCTGGTGCGTTATCGCGCGGCACTGTTGATCGCCTTGCTGGGTGCGCTGTTTTCGCCGTTGGGGGTGTTTGTCGCGCACCAGTTGCCGGAGAGTTTGCTGATGGGCCTGTTTAGCGCCTTGATGGTGCTGGTGGCCTGGCGCATGTTGCAGCGCGAAAAGATCGAGGCCGGGCCCAGCGACCATGGCGCCGCGTCCTGGGGCCAGAAAAACTGCATGCTCAACCAGCAGACCGGGCGCCTGGCCTGGACTGCCAAGTGCAGCGCCACATTGGCGGCGTTGGGTGCGGTGACTGGCGCGGTGTCGGGCTTGCTCGGCGTGGGCGGAGGCTTCCTGATCGTGCCGGCGTTCAAGCAACTGACCGATGTGCAGATGCGCGGCATCGTCGCCACCTCACTGATGGTGATCAGCCTGATTTCGCTGATCGGCGTGGCGGGGTCGATGCAGGCCGGTGTGAGCATCGAACCGATGGGCTGGGTGTTTGTCGGCGCGAGTATTGTCGGGATGTTGGCCGGTCGGCGCCTGTGCTCAATAATCCCCGCACGCGCCTTGCAGGTGGGCTTTGCCAGCCTGAGTGTGCTGGTGGCTGTTGGGATGATGCTCAAGGTAGTCCTTTAGAATGAAGGCGCAATCGCGTTGGATTAGTTGGCTAGTCCAATAGTCCATTTTTCCGAATCTTTTGCGCCACGGCACATTCCCCGTTTTCTTGTTGGATTGTGATCAACTGACGGGCTGAAACTTGTATTATCGAACCTGTGCGCCAGCCCTGCCAGTTGTTTGAAAGGTTAAGTTTGTCCGTAAACTCTAAGCGTCCCTGCTTACTTTATTTGGCTTTTTTAAAGACTATATCGCTGACGGTATTCGTGTTTTTAAAGTGAAGCACTCCCGCAAGGCGCGTATATGAATGGTCAGGTGCTAACAAAACACAGTTCATAGTGCCGAAGTCGAGATTGATACTGCTTTCGGTTCCTTGATCAAGTCTATGATAGCCAGACTTACCAAGGTCATTTGCCGGTCCTGCGTTCATGCCCCACTTACCTTTTATTGTCCCTGCGTCATAATCTGCAAGGCTTATAATTACTGTGAAGTAAGAGCCGTCAGCAAGTGTTTCGGAGATGTAGGCGCCTTGCAGATGTGTATCTTGTTTTACTGACATGACTCAATGACTCCTAAGTGAATGATCAACCGGTGGGCTTGTATGTGAAAGCCCGCCCACCCCAAGATGTTATTGGTTTTTCTGAATATGGCCGACGTCGAGATCATATCTCAAACCTGGCGCTAACCATTGGTCCAGTTTGTTTTGCTCTTGTTGAAAACAATTGTTCCTAGCGACTGATTGGTGACAGTGCTAATCAACTCTCCACTCAGCCTTGAGTAGCTGTAATCAGTTGCCTGCAAAACACATTTCTCAAAAATAAAATTCAGTGTCATGTCCGTGGTATGCCCGTCATCAGCTCGACGATAGCCAGATACTCCAAGGCTGTGTCCTAAGTACGCCCCTTTGCCCCATCTTCCCTGAATTGTGCCTGAATCATAGTCTGCAAAAACGATATATATCGTGTAGTAAGTACCGTTAATTGGCTCACTGAAGTAATCACCTTGGAGCGCTGGATTTTCTTTTGCCATGATCCGATCCTTTTGGTTGACCTAACAAGAAGCGGGTAAAGAAATACGCAACTTGATTGTCAGGTGTGTGTTTGCGTTAAGAGAAGGATACGAAGTTTTGCGAAGACATTAACCTGTGAGACTTGACAGTTTTTTAGCGTTATTTGAGATAAGGGTTATACCAAATTTCGCTCTAGCGGTTTCTCCGCGACTGATGAGGATGTTCTCGGCTCGGCTGCTTCAAGGTCAATTCCACTCGCACAATGTGGCAAGATGAAGACCGCTCAGGTTTACTAGTCCCTGGGTAACGGCTTCACCGGCCTTGCACGTCAGCTCATCAAGGTCACCTAATGGATAAATACACCCCCCACACCTGGCAACCCCACGAGCGGCCGAGCCTGCCTGGCTCGCCGTCGACGCCGCTGCACCCCACGCACAAGCGTTGGCTGTTCGCGCTGGTTGGCATCCTGGTGGCGATTACCGGTGGCTTAGGCAACGCATTGGTGATCGCGAACCTGCAATATTTGCAAGGCGCACTGGGTGCCACCACCGCAGAAATGGCCTGGCTGCCGGCTGCTTATGTCATGACCAACGTGTGCATGAACCTGTTGCTGGTGAAGTTTCGCCAGCAGTTCGGCCTGCGCGCGTTCACCGAGGTGTTTCTGGTGCTGTATGCGCTGGTGACCTTCGGCCATTTGTTCGTCAACGACTTGAGTTCGGCGATTGCAGTGCGGGCGGCTCACGGCATGGTGGGGGCGGCGCTGAGTTCGCTGGGCTTGTACTACATGATCCAGGCGTTCCCGGCCAAGTGGCGCTTGAAGGCGCTGGTGCTGGGCCTTGGCACTGCGCAGTTGGCGCTGCCGCTGGCGCGTCTGTTCTCCGAAGACTTGCTGCAAATTGCCGAATGGCGCGGGCTGTACTTGTTTGAGCTGGGCCTGGCGCTGATCTGCCTGGGCTGCGTGTTCCTGCTCAAATTGCCGCCGGGTGATCGTTTCAAAACCTTTGAAAAACTCGACTTCCTTACCTTCGGCATTCTCGCCACCGGCGTCGCGCTGCTGTGTGCGGTGCTGTCCCTGGGGCGTATCGACTGGTGGTTGGAAGCGCCATGGATCGGCGTAGCCTCGGCGTGTTCCCTGGTGTTGATCATGGCCGGCCTGGCCATCGAGCATAACCGTGCCAACCCATTGCTGATGACGCGTTGGCTGGGCAGTGGGGTGATGATTCGCCTGGCGCTGGCGGTGGTGCTGATTCGTATGGTGCTGTCAGAGCAGTCCACCGGCGCTGTGGGGTTCATGCAGATGTTGAACATGAGCTACCAGCAGATGCACACGCTGTACGTGGTGATGCTGGCCGGGGCGATTGCCGGGCTGGTGGTCAGTGCGCTGACGATCAACCCGGCGCACCTGCTGATGCCGCTGATCATCTCCTTGGCGTTGATGGCTACCGGCTCGGTGATGGACAGCTTCTCCAGCAACCTGACCCGCCCGGAAAACCTCTATATCAGCCAGTTCCTGCTAGGCTTTGGCGGCACCTTCTTTCTCGGCCCGACCATGGTGCTGGGCACGCGCAACGTGCTCACCAACCCGCGCAACCTGGTGAGTTTTTCGGTGATGTTCGGCATCTGTCAGAACCTCGGCGGCCTGATTGGCGCGGCGTTGCTCGGGACGTTTCAGATCGTGCGCGAGAAGTACCACTCCAGCATGATCGTCGAGCACCTGACCTTGCTCGACCCGCGTGTGGCCGCGCGGGTACAGAGCGGCGGTTCGGCGTATGGCGGGATCATCGCCGACCCGGAACTGCGCAACCTGATGGGCATTCGCAGCCTGGCCACGGCGGCCACGCGTGAGGCGAATGTGATGGCCTACAACGATGTGTTCATGCTGATTGCGATCATCGCGATCCTCACCATGCTCTGGATTTTCACCCGTAGCCTGTGGCTGATGAGCACCACCAAAGCGGCAGCCCCTCCCGTTCAACCCAGCGGCGTTACTTCATGACCGAACCGACTACCAGCACTACGACCACCACCAACGCCATCGCCTCCACTCCGGAAGGCACCACACCGCCGGGGGCCTCGGTTACCGAGCCGCGTTCGCTGCGGGTGCGCATTATCTCGTCCTTGGGCTTTGCCGCGATTGCCATCGTCGGTGTGCTGATCGTGCTGTATGCCTGGCAGTTGCCGCCGTTCAGCAGTGCGGTGGAAACCACCGAGAACGCGCTGGTGCGCGGCCAGGTGACGATTATCGGCCCGCAACTTGCCGGCTACGTGTATGAAGTGCCGGTGCAGGACTTCCAGTTCGTCAAGGCTGGCGACCTGCTGGTACGCCTCGATGATCGTATCTACAAGCAGCGCCTCGACCAGGCGCTGGCGCAACTGGCGGTGCAGAAAGCCGCGCTGGCCAATGTGGTGCAGCAACGCAACAGCGCCGAAGCCACCATCAAGCTGCGTAAGGCCGCATTGGCAGACAGCCAGGCCCAAGCGCGCAAAAGCACCGCCGACCTGCGCCGTAACGAAGAGCTGATCAGTGATGGCTCGGTGTCCAAGCGTGAGCTGGACGTGACCCGCGCCGCCAATGCACAGACCATCGCCGCCGTGGCCCAGGCCCAGGCCAACCTTGAAATCGCCCGCCAGGACCTGCAAACGGTGATCGTCAATCGAGGTTCATTGGAAGCCGCCGTGGCGAGTGCGGAGGCGGCGGTGGAGCTGGCGCGTATCGACTTGTCCAATACGCGCATCATCGCGCCACGTGACGGCCAACTGGGGCAGATCGGCGTGCGCCTCGGTGCGTACGTCAACTCCGGTGCGCAGTTGATGGCGCTGGTGCCGACGCAGCTGTGGGTGATCGCCAACATGAAAGAAACCCAGATGGATAACGTGCGGGTCGGCCAACCGGTGACCTTCACCGTGGATGCGCTGAACCACCGCAGGTTTCACGGTACGGTGCAGCACATTTCCCCGGCGACTGGCTCGGAGTTCAGCCTGTTGCAGGCGGACAACGCCACCGGTAACTTTGTGAAGATTGCCCAGCGCGTGCCGGTGCGGATTACGGTTGATCCGGATCAGGCCGAGAGTGAGCGGTTGCGGCCGGGGTTGTCGGTGGTGGTGAGTATCGACACGGCAGGGCGTCTGAAAAACTCCCCGCCCTGACACTGACACCGCAGAGGGCAAAATGTGTGCGGGCTGTATTTCAGGGTGAAGTCGAGCTGGGTTGATTGGCCTTCGTGTGCCCGGTCTGCGCGGCAAATAGGGATGCACCCCAGGCCATGCCACGCCGCCGTCTGGCTGACCACCTGCCACGCCTGTTGCCAGGCCGAACCATGAATCGGCAGAGGATCGGTGAGGCTGCCCGGTGGCGCGCACCGTCCAGTTGACGATGCTGCCACCTACAGCCGCGGCAAGTGTGAGGTGGGTGAGGCTGTCTTCGAGTTCAATCCTCACCGCGCCGCGGCTAGAGGATGAAGTGGGGTTCGGGCAGCCCTTGGACCCCGGGGTTGAGGGCGAACACGCCGCCGGACAGTGACTGTTCACTTTGTTCATCACGGATCGAGGTGACGAACAGCGTGTCCAGGCGACTACCGCCGAAAGCACACATGCTGGGTTTTTTCACCGGCACGTTGAGGGAGCGGTCGAGGCGACCGTCGGGGGTGAAGCGATGAATCAGCCCGGCGTCGTTGGCGCAGATCCAGTAACAGCCATCGGCGTCGATTGCTGCGCCATCTGGGCGGCCGGGGAGTGGATGCATATCGACGAACACCCTGCGGTTGGACGGGGTGCCGGTTTCGATGTCGTAATCGAAGGCCCAGATCTGCTGCACCAGTGGGTGTGAGTCCGAGGCATACATCGTGCGGCCGTCGGGGCTGAAGGCCAGGCCATTCAGGGTGATGAAACCGTTCAACTGGGCATGCGGCGCGGCGCCGCAAGCATAGCGATACAGCGTGCCCTCGGCGGCATTCAAACCCATGTTCAGCACCATGCTGCCGGCCCAGAAACGGCCCTGGCGATCACAACGTCCGTCGTTCAAGCGCATGTCCGCGCGTGGGTGCTCGACGCTGGCCAGGGGCGTAGTGTCGAGGCTGGCGTCGTTGTGCGGGGTGAGTTGGAAAAAACCGCTTTCCATGCCAGCGACCCAGTTGCTCGCCGTGGTGCGGGCAATGCAGGCGAGCATCTGCGGGGCTTTCCAGGCGCTGACATGGCCGGTGGTGGCGCTCCAGCGTTGCAGGCCGCCGTTGGGGATGTCCACCCAATACAGTGCGTGCTCCTCGGGCACCCACACCGGGGATTCGCCCACGGCATTGCGGGCGTCGACGATCAATTCAGCCGTCATGGTCACTCATTCCCTCGGGTGGCTGTGCACTCAGTCACCGAACGGCCCCGCGGCGCAGAACGCCCCGCCCTGATAGACCTTGGCCGGGTCATCGTCGGCGACCGGTGGCTGGGTTTCGACTTGGGCGCGGAACACTTCGGAGCTGTCCTTGGGCGCGAAACCCAGGTGCGCGGCGTAGCGGTTGTCCCACCAGGTATCGAGGTTGTCCGACATGCCGTAGACAACGGTATGGCCGACGTTCGGTGTGTATAGCGCACGCTCGAGCAGTTGGGTGAGGTCATCGAAGCTCAGCCAGGTGTGCATCATCCGGCGGTTTTGCGGTTTGTGGAACGAGGAGCCGATGCGGATGCTCACGGTCTCGATGCCGTAGCGATCGAAGTAGAAACTCGCCATGTCTTCGCCGTAGGACTTGGACAAGCCATAGTAGCTGTCCGGGCGGCGCGGCGAGTAGGCGTCGAGCTTTTCACCTTGTTTATGGAAACCGATCACATGGTTGGAGCTGGCGAAGATCACGCGCTTCACGCCATGACGGCGGGCGGCCTCGTAAATATGAAAAATACCGCAGATGTTGGCACCCAGTACTTCCTCGAAGGCGCGCTCCACCGAAACACCGCCAAAGTGCAGGATCGCGTCGACGCCTTCCACCAAGTGGTACACGGCGTGTTTATCGGCGAGATCACAAGGTTGCACTTCTTCGGATGCATCGGTCGCCGGGGCTATGCTAGCGATGTCCGAAAGGCGCAGTACGTGGGCATAAGGGCGCAGGCGTTCGCGCAGAACGTTGCCCAGGCCACCGGCGGCACCGGTGAGCAGCAGGCGGTTAAATGGAACGGGCGTCGTGGGGATGGCGGTCATGAAGGGTCCATTGTTGTTGTAGGTTATCGTATGACTTGCCGGAAGTATCGTTAGGGAATCCCCAGGTTGTCAACGTCCTTGCTGACGAGTGAGGATCAAAATGTGGGAGCGAGTTCGACTTGAGCGCGTTGTCGCTTTAGTTGGCCATGACCATCGGCGGGAGGGTGCCAAGCAGGGAAACGGCGGCGACTGCACAAACCCCCAATACCCACTCCAGCATCACACTGGCCTTCAAACTGCCCCGGCGCTCTTCGCAGCGGTCAGTACGTAACCGGTTCAGCAATGCCAGTGCCAACATGCCCAGCACCAGCAGCACTTTGATCAACAGGATCAGGGCAAAGCCGTCGAACAAGGGCGTAGGCCACAGCTGCCCGGTCAACACGCGCACATTGATCAAACCGGTCACCAGTAACCCCGTGACCAAGCCATAACCCACGCCGCTGAAGCGCTTGAGGGTTGGCTCCAGCGCATGCCGTTGTGGCTGCCTGAGGATCAACACCAGCAACAACAACCCGCCGAGCCAGGCACCGACGCACACCAGGTGCACCACTTGGTTGAGGATCAGCAATTGCCCACTCAACCCGTTGAGCATGGCGCCGTGGCCGACCGGTGCCAATGTCGCCAGCAGCAGGGCGATCAAAGGCAGGCGCAGCGCGGGCCAGGGTTTGATCAGCACGATCATCAGCAGCAGGTTCAGCAACAGATGCCAGGCCCACACCTGGCCGAAGAAGGTTTTGCCCAGCACCAACTGCACCGTGGCCGGTTGCAATGCCGCGTCCCAGCTGCCTGCCATGCTGGCGGTGGTCAATAATAGCCAGGCCAGGCCGGAGATCAGCCCCAGCCAGGTCAGCACGCGGGTGATGCGCAGCAGTTGGCGGTCCAGCGCCGGCTGCGCTTCAGCGCCCAATAGCCAGGGCCTGAACACGTAGGCCCCGAACATCAACAGCACGACGATAAAATGCAGGAAGCGGCACAGCACCAGCAGGGTCGCCATGGGTTATTGGCCGACCTTGAAGCTGTAAGTACCTTCGCTCTTGTGGGTGTCCACCGACACCGCGTGCCATTCCACTTTGTAGGTGCCGGCGGTCAGTGGTGCCGCAGGCGTGACCACTAGGGTTTTCTTGTCGGCGTCCGGGGTTTCCAGGCCTTTGACCGCGATTTCGGTGCCGTCCTTGCTCAGGGACACCTTGGTGAAGGTAGCTTCGACACCTTCGGTGAAGGTCAGGCGCAGGTCTTTCGGCACCGCGACGCTGCTGTCTGCAGCAGGTTCCGAGCTTTTGAGGTGAGCGTGGGCAAAAGCCGCCGAGGCGCCCAGCAAGGAGGCCAGTAGGGTAAACGTGGTCAGGGTTTTCTTGATCAACATTGTTCAATACCTTCAGGGTTAGAGAGTCGGTAAGGCCATGTGCAGGCAGGGAAAGGGTTTGCCTTCGCCATCCAGCGGCGAGCGCGCAACCTGGATAAAACCATAGTGCAGGTAGAAGCCCACGGCCTGCGGGTTCTGTTCGTTTACATCCACCGTCAGCGTGTCGTGACGGGCGCGGGCGTGGTCGAGCAACTGGCGGCCGATACCTTGGCCACGGCGGTCTGGGTCGATAAACAGCATTTCCACGTTGTGCCCGCCAGTACCGATAAACCCGGCGACACCATTACTGTCCTCGAACACCCAGACATCGAGTGCGGGCATGGGCAGATAGGTGTCGCGTACCAGGGGCAGTAAGCGTTGGATGTCATCTTCGGGGAGGAAGTCATGAGTGGCTCGTACCGAGCGCTCCCACAATGCGCCCAGCACTGGGTCGTCGGCGGCCACGCGAGGTCGAATAGTCATTGCAATGATCCTTCATGGGGAGTGCGATCCTAACCAATCTGTTTTTTGGTGGAAAGCTTCGCGTAAGCAGCTTCACTCAATGGCGAATTACTGCCTTTTTACTCGGTACATATCACCGTCTGCGTGGCTGAGCAGGGTATCGGCATCCTCACCATCCGCCGGATAAAATGCCACACCAATACTGCAGGAGGGCATTTTCACCGCGCCAAACTCAGCGCCCAGCGGCTCGGCCATGACCGCGAGTATCTGCGCCACTTTCGCGCAAACATCGCTTTGTTGTTGGATATCGGTCAGCAGCACCGTAAATTCATCCCCGCCCATCCGAGCCACTAAGTCGTTCTCACGCACGCAACGTTCCAGCCGCCGTGCGATCACGCAGAGCACGCGATCGCCCACGACGTGGCCATGGACATCGTTGATACCCTTAAAGTCATCGACGTCCAGAAACAACAACGCCAGCGTGCTGTTGTGACGCTGGGCGTCCTGCAGGGCTGAGTCCAACCCATCATTGAACAGTGACCGGTTAGTGAGCGCCGTCAGCGGATCATGATGGGCGAGGAAGCGTAATTCTTCCTCAGCCTGGGTGAGGGCGGTTACGTCCCTCGCAACACCGATCCGCGCTCCGACCTCTTCGGACCAGAACGCCGCCCACAGGATGTGCACGACGTCGCCATCCTTGCGGATATAACGGTTGCGGAAGTCGACATGGGGCCTGCCATTCATGACCCGTACAATCGAGGCGCGGGTGCGCGCCAGGTCCTCTGGGTGCATGTACTGGGTAATGGATGTGCCGGTCAACTCGTCGGCACGGTAACCGAGCAGCGCTTCGCAGGCATCACTCACAAAGACGATCAGGTTCTCACTGTCGACTACGAAGACCGTGTCGAGCATCAGGTGGATCAGCTTTGGATAGAGGGCGTGCAGGTCAACGGCCATAGTCAGGGGGTCCGGTTCAGATTCACCGATCATAGCGCGATCACACAGGAAGGGGCCGGGGATTGCAGCAGACTTTATAGCGGCGATGCCGGATCTGTTGATCGACGGCGCTCAGAGAAGCCTCCCTGTGCTGCGCAGTCGGGCGCTTCGGCGCGTCGCGTGCGCAGGTGATCACGACGGCGTGTGGCCTAATGCGGCGGTTCATGGTGTGATGGTGGGCTGGGAATCTGAACAATCTTCACGCGATGCCCTTACAGGGCGCTCTACCGTTCGCGGCGCACACGTTCGCGGGGAACGTGCGGAGAAAGAGCCGTTAGGGTTTGATTTATTCAAGGTTTAATGCACTTAACAGTGAGTGGGGTTCCAGCATTCATGAGCAATCACAAGATCGGCATTCGTCGGGTCAACGTCGAAAAAATCCTGCTGGCGGCGGAGAAAATCTTCGCTGAAAAAGGCTACGGCAGCACTGCCATGGCCGACATCGCTGAAGAAGTGCAACTGCCGCGCTCCAACCTGCATTACTACTTCACCACCAAAAACGAGCTGTACAGCGCGGTGCTGTTCGACCTGCTGGAGCTGTGGAAGCAGGATGCCCTGAGTTTTGAAACCTTCGATGACCCACGGGTGGTGCTCAGCAGCTACATCCGCGCCAAGATGCAGCGCTCGCGTACGCGGCCGTATGGCTCGAAAGTCTGGGCCAATGAAATCATCCACGGCGCGCCGACTCTCGGTGAGGCGCTGGATGAAAGCCTGTACGACTGGGCCAAGATGAAGGAAGCGAAAATTCGCCAGTGGGTGGAGGACAAACGCATCTTGCCGGTGGAGCCGTCGAGTCTGCTGTACATGATCTGGGCGTCGACTCAGCACTATGCGGACTTTGATCACCAGGTGAAAATTTTGAATGATCACCAGCCGTTGTCGGATATGCAGTTTGAGAAAGCGATCCAGACGGTGACCGGGGTGATTCTGCGGGGGATTGGGTTGGAGCCTTAAGAGGTGTGGTGAGGCTTAGGGCCCCTTCGCGAGCAAGCCCGCTCCCACAGTTGACCGCGTTTTGTCTGAAGCAAATGCAGTCGAATGTGGGGCTTGCTCGCGAAGGCCGTTCAAGAAGCTAAACCGCCTCCCGGTAAGGATTACGCGGGTCCTGCGTCCAATTCAAAAACGGTTTACCCGTCTCTATCGGCACCATCTCAATGCAATCGGCCACCGGGCAGGTGATCTGGCACAAATTGCAGCCCACGCACTCATCGTCAATCACTTCGTATTTGTGCGTGCCATCCGCCTGTTTCAAGCTGGCGATGGCCTGGTGCGACGTGTCCTCACAGGCAATATGGCAACGTCCGCAGCCAATACATGCGGCCTGATCAATCTTGGCGATCACCTGATAGTTGATGTCCAGGTACTTCCAGTCCGTGGTATTGCCCACTGCCCGCCCGGAAAATCCCTGCAAGCTTTCGTAGCCTTGGCTGTCCATCCACCGCGACAGACCATCCTTCATCTCTTCCACAATTCGAAACCCATGCAGCATCGCCGCCGTGCACACCTGCACTGCGCCGCAGCCCAGCGCGACGAATTCCGCCGCGTCGCGCCAGTTGCCGATACCGCCAATCCCGCAGATGGGCAGGCCCTGGGTCTGTGGGTCGCGAGCGATTTCCGCGACCATGTTCAAGGCGATCGGCTTCACCGCTGAGCCGCAATAACCGCCATGGGTACTTTGGGTGCCGACTATCGGTAGGGCGACCATGCGCTCCAGGTCCACACTGGTGATGGAGTTGATGGTGTTAATCAGCGACACCGCATCCGCGCCACCGCGATACGCCGCGCGCGCCGCCACGCGGATATCGGTGATGTTTGGCGTGAGCTTGACGATCACCGGCAGCGAGCAATACGTCTTGCACCAGCGCGTCACCTGTTCCACGTACTCGGGCACTTGGCCAACCGCCGCACCCATCCCCCGCTCGGGCATGCCGTGGGGGCAACCGAAGTTCAGCTCGATGCCGTCGCAGCCGGTGGCCTCCACCAGCGGCAGGATGGTTTTCCAGGATTCTTCAACACACGGCACCATCAGCGACACAATCAGCGCGCGGTCGGGCCAGTCTTTTTTCACTTGGGTGATTTCGCGCAGGTTGATCTCCAGGGAGCGGTCGGTGATCAACTCGATATTATTGATGCCCTGCACTTCACGGTTGGCGCCGTAGTGCGCCGAGTAGCGTGACGACACGTTGACCGCCGCCGGGTCTTCACCGAGGGTTTTCCACACCACGCCGCCCCAGCCGGCTTCGAACGCGCGCACCACGTTGTAAGCCTTGTCGGTAGGCGGGGCTGAGGCCAGCCAGAATGGGTTGGGGGCTTTGATACCGGCGAACACAATCGAGAGATCGGCCATTACGCAGCCTCCACATTCAGCATGAGTTGGGCGTGCATGGCTTCGGCGGCCAGCTTGCCGTGTTGCACCGCCTGCACGGTGAGGTCCTGGCCGAGGCTGACGCAATCGCCGCCGGCGTAGATGCCTGGGATGCTGGTTTGCAGGTGTTCATCGACGAAGATGCGTTCGCCCACGCGGTGCAGTTGTTGAGCCAGTGGGTCATGCAAGGCCTCGTTATCGAAACCTTGGCCGATGGCCTTGAAAATCGCATCGGCGGCCAGCTCGAAGGTCTCACCGGTGGGGTGCAGGCGGCCGTTTTCCATGCGTGTGCGGGCAAAGCGCATGCCGCGCACATAGCCTTGATCATCCAGCAATACTTCTTCGGGTTGGGCCCAGGTTAATAGGCGCACCTGATTGGCTTTGGCAATGTCCTGTTCATGCTGGGTGGCGCCCATGTCGGCAAGGCCGCGGCGATACACCAGGTTCACGTCGCGCGCGCCGAGACGAGCCATTTGCACGGCCATGTCGATGGCGGTATTGCCCGCGCCGAGCACGATACAGCGGTCGGCCAGAGGCAGTTGCGAGAGGTCATCGGCCTGGCGCAATTCGCGAATATAGTCGGTGGCGGCGAGCAGGCCAGGGGCGTCCTCGTGGGGCAAGCCGAGCTGTTTGCTGGCGGCGAGGCCCAGGCCGAGGAACACCGAATCGAATTGCTGGTGCAGTTCGCTCAAGGTGAGGTTGTCGCCCAGGCGCTGACCGTGGCGGATCTCGATGCCGCCGATCTGCAAGAGGAACTCCAGCTCCTTCTGGGCGAAGTCATCGACCAGTTTGTATTTGGCGATCCCGTATTCATTCAGGCCACCGGCCTTCTGCCGGGCTTCGAACATCACCACTTCGTGACCGTGCAAAGCGGCACGATGGGCGCAGGCCAAACCCGCTGGCCCGGCGCCGACCACGGCGATGCGTTTGCCGGTCGGCGCAGCGCGTTGGAACGGGTGTTCGCTGAAGTGCGCATTGTCGATGGCGTAACGTTGCAGCAGGCCGATCAAGACCGGCGCGCATTCTTCGGCGTTGTTGCGCACGCAGGCTTGCTGGCACAGGATTTCGGTGGGGCAAACACGTGCGCAACTGCCGCCGAGGATATTGGCCGAGAGGATTTTCTGCGCCGCGCCTTGTACGTTCTCGGTGTGGATATTGCGGATGAACGACGGGATATCGATCTCGCTGGGGCACGCATTCACGCACGGCGCGTCGTAGCAATACAGGCAGCGCGAGGCTTCCAGTTGCGCCTGGCGGGCGTTGAGCGGCGGCGCCAGGTCGGTGAAATGGCTGGCAAGTGTCGGCCCATCTTCATGGGGATGGGGGAGGTGGGTCAGGGTCTGGATCACGGTTTTGGCCTCACGGTTTTTTTGGATTGCCTCTAGCGGGCATCTTTGTTGTCTGTGCTAGCGCCATCGCAGGCGAGCCAGCTCCCACATTTTGGAATGTGTGAACCCGATCAAATGTGGGCGCGGGCTTGCCCGCGATTGGCGGTCTCAGCGTTTCACGGCAGTGGGCCTGGAATGCTCCGCCCGCTTGCTCAACTGCTCAAACACCGATGGGTACGCGGGGCGTTCTACATATCGCCCGGCACCGCGTTCGGCGCGCAGGTCGCCATCGGCCCAGACCAGCTTGCCCTGGCTGATGGTGTGGCTCGGCACGCCGCGCACGGTCTTGCCTTCGAAGATGTTGAAGTCGACTTTCTGGTGGTGGGTCTTGGCGGAAATCGTGCGCGTTCCTTGAGGGTCCCACAGCACCAGATCAGCGTCGGCCCCCACACGGATTGCACCTTTGCGCGGGTAGAGGTTGAAAATTTTCGCGGTATTGGTCGACGTCAACGCGACGAATTCCTGCATCGACAGGCGCCCGGTGTTCACGCCTTCATCCCATAGCAGCGCCATGCGGTCTTCGATACCGGCCGTGCCGTTGGGGATCTTGCTGAAATCGTCGCGCCCGGCGGCTTTTTGCTCAGCGCAAAAGCAGCAGTGGTCGGTGGCGGTGGTGTGCAGGTTGCCCGATTGCAGGCCGTGCCACAGCGCTTCCTGGTGCCCGCGCGGGCGGAACGGCGGGCTCATCACGTAGCCTGCAGCGGTTTGCCAGTCGGGGTGCTGGTAGACACTGTCGTCCAGCAGCAAGTGGCCGGCGAGCACTTCGCCGTACACCGGCTGGCCCTTGGCACGGGCATAGGTGATTTCGTCCAGGGCTTCCTTGGTTGACACGTGCACTAGGTACAGCGGTGTACCGATTGTCTCGGCGATGCGGATCGCGCGGCTGGCCGCCTCACCTTCCACCTGCGACGGGCGCGACAGTGGATGCGCTTCCGGGCCGGTGATGCCCTGGGCCATCAACTTGCGTTGCAGGTGATACACCAGCTCGCCGTTTTCCGCATGCACGGTGGGCACTGCGCCCAACTCCAGGCAGCGTTCGAAGCTGGCGACCAGGGTGTCGTCAGCCGCCATGATCGCGTTCTTGTAGGCCATGAAATGCTTGAAGCTGTTGATGCCGTGGTGGCTGACCAGCTCAGCCATCTCCTCGCGCACTTGCTCGCTCCACCAGGTGATCGCCACGTGAAAGCCGTAGTCGCAGGCGGACTTCTGCGCCCAGCCGCGCCACTGGTGAAAGGCTTCCATCAAGGACTGCTGCGGGTTGGGAATCACGAAGTCGATGATCGAGGTGGTGCCGCC
Organism: Pseudomonas sp. 1152_12; assembly: GCF_052850675.1. Lineage (NCBI taxonomy): Bacteria > Pseudomonadati > Pseudomonadota > Gammaproteobacteria > Pseudomonadales > Pseudomonadaceae > Pseudomonas > Pseudomonas sp. 1152_12. The sequence continues at coordinate 195,527 of NZ_VXCW01000010.1, forward strand.
CGCCAGACCCGCCGCCGTGCCACTGAAAAAGTCTTCACTGGCCACGGTGCCCATGAAGGGCAATTGCATATGGGTGTGGGGGTCGATGCCGCCGGGCATGAGGTATTGGCCGCTGCCGTCGAGCACTTCAGTGCCGGCGGGAACATCCAGCCCCGTGCCAATAGCGCGAATGAGACCGCCTGCGCATAAAACATCGGCGCAGTAACTTTCATCATGGGTAATAACGGTGGCGCCACGGATCAACAGCGACATGTCGAGTTCCTCACAGGCTTGACCGGCTTGTGCCAGTTCTAAGTGTTGTAATGCTGCTTGCCGATGGTCGATTAAAACCTGTCATCGGTGACAGGAATAGAAACTAGCCCGAGTTTTTCGAATGAGCAAGAAGATTTTTCTTAAGTTTGTATGTTGATTAACTACATGATTTAAAACGATAAAAATGATAAATCACCAAAATGTAGCGGGCGTTCACCATTTTGACGCACTTGACAGGTTCATGCGCTGAGCAACATTTCTTATTGCAAATCAGACGCTTGAGATATGCCTCTTGACGGGGCCGCTAAATAAAAATAATTGTGGTGCACCAGATTGAGTCCTGAGGGGTCGGGAACTTGCGCGCTATTTAGCCTGAGTAACGCGCTAAGTACCGAAGGCTCAATCGGAAAGCTGATAAACATCAGCGAGTTATAGATGCGGTGCGGGTTCAAGTTGGATGGTCGGCACGCTTATTGAGTGCAGTGGCGGCTGGCCGGACCCGTGATGTCATGTTGTTTACGAGGTACTCCGGCCACCCCGCACTCAGCGTTGGGTGAGCAAAAATAATTCGAAAAAACCGTGGAGCGGCCATGCAACAGAACAGATCGCAAGTCATTGAGCGCAACGGCCTGTACGAACTCGACGCCGGTCCCGACGTCCTCGACAGCCCTCGCTACAACCACGACATGGCACCGACGAAGGTGCACGAACGCACCTGGAACAAATGGCACATCACCGCGCTGTGGGTCGGCATGTCGATCTGCGTGCCCACCTACACGCTCGGCGGTGTGCTGACTGCGTACTTCGGGTTGTCGGTGGGCGAGGCGCTGATGGCGATCTTGCTGGCCAATATCGTGGTGCTGATCCCGCTGACCCTTAACGCGTTTCCCGGCACCAAGTACGGCATTCCGTTTCCAGTATTGCTGCGCTCATCCTTTGGCATTCTTGGCTCCAACGTGCCATGTCTGATTCGGGCGCTGGTGGCGTGCGGCTGGTTTGGCATACAGACGATGTTTGGCGGGCTGGCGATTCACCTGTTTCTTGGCTCGATTTTCGACGGCTGGAAATCCCTCGGCGGCACCGGTGAAGTGATCGGCTTCATGATCTTCTGGACCCTGAATTTATGGGTAGTACTGCGCGGCGCCGAGTCGATCAAACGTCTGGAAACCTTGTCGGCGCCACTGCTGGTGGCGGTGGGGATTGGCCTGCTGGTGTGGGCGATGCCGAATGTATCGATCAGCGAGCTGATGGCGATTCCCCCCAAACGGCCCGAAGGTGCGAGCCTCGCCGGTTACTTCATGGCGGGGCTTACCGCGATGGTGGGCTTCTGGGCAACCTTGTCGCTGAATATTCCGGACTTCAGCCGCTACGCTAAAAGCCAGAAGGACCAGATTCTCGGGCAGATCTTCGGGCTGCCACTGACCATGTTCCTGTTCGCCGCCCTCGGCGTGATCATGACTGCCGCGTCGGTGAAACTGGTGGGCGTCAGCGTCTCCGACCCGGTGACCTTGATCGGGCATATCCAAAGCCCGGTGTGGGTTGCCATCGCCATGCTGCTGATCATCATCGCCACCTTGTCTACCAACACCGCCGCTAACATCGTTTCGCCGACCAACGACTTCCAGAACATCGCGCCCAAGCTGATCAACCGCAACACTGCGGTGATCCTCACTGGCCTGGTCGGGCTGGCGTTGATGGGTCATGAACTGGCGAAAAAACTTGGGCTTATCGTCTCGGATGTGAGCCTGGAGACCGTGTATTCGAACTGGTTGCTGGGCTACTCAAGCCTGCTGGGGCCGATTGCCGGGATTATGGTGGTGGACTACTTCATCACCCGCAAACAGCGGCTGGACTTGGCTGGCCTGTACCGCGACGGCGTGTACCCGGCGTGGAACTGGAGCGGCTTTGTCGCCTTCGGCGTGCCGGTGGTGCTGACCTTGCTGTCGCTGGGCAGCGATGCGTTCAGCTGGTTCTACAGTTATGGCTGGTTCACCGGTTCGGCGTTGGGCGGCTTGTTGTACTACGGCTTGAATGCCAAGCGTGGAGCCAGCCCGGTGGCGCTGAAAACACCGCTGTAAAAGGTTGAAATGCAAGCCAAATGAGGGAGCGGGCTTGCTCGCGAAAGCGATGAGTCAGTCAGCAGATCAGTCGCTGACAGACTGCATTCGCGAGCAAGCCCGCGACCACATGGATGACCTCATTCCAGTGCTGGAATCGAGTCAATTTATAAGAAATATAGCCTGAGGAAATCCCCATGAACGCTGCCCTGGACGTTCTGCAATCCACCCATCAGCACATCAACCGCGACCGCTTGTGGCAATCCCTGATGGACCTGGCCAAGCTCGGCGCCACGCCCAAGGGCGGCGTATGCCGCCTGGCCCTCACCGAGCTTGATCGCAAGGCTCGCGATCTGTTCGTGCAGTGGTGTGAGGAGGCCGGTTGCACCGTGACCGTCGACGGCATCGGCAACATCTTCGCGCGCCGCCCGGGACGCAATCCCAACCTGCCACCGGTGATGACCGGCAGCCATATCGACACCCAACCTACGGGCGGCAAGTTCGACGGGTGCTTCGGCGTGCTGGCGGGTGTGGAAGTGCTGCGCACCCTCAATGACCTCAAGGTCGAAACCGAAGCGCCGCTGGAAGTGGTGGTGTGGACCAACGAGGAGGGCTCGCGCTTTCCGCCGTGCATGATGGGCTCGGGTGTATTCGCCGAGAAATTCACCCTGGCCGATACCCTGGCCAAAGCCGATGTGGACGGAGTCAGCGTGGGCGATGCATTGAATGCGATTGGCTATGCGGGCACGCGGCCGGTGAGCGGGCACAAGGTCGGGGCCTATTTCGAGGCCCATATCGAACAAGGCCCGATTCTTGAGGATGAGAAGAAAACCATCGGCGTGGTGCTGGGGGCATTGGGGCAGAAGTGGTTCGACCTCAAACTGCGCGGCGTTGAAGCCCATGCGGGGCCGACGCCGATGCACCTGCGCAAGGATGCTCTGGTGGGCGCGGCGGCAGTGGTGGCGGCCGTGAATGCGGCGGCATTGGGGCATCAGCCGCATGCGTGTGGCACCGTGGGTTGCCTGCAAGCCTATCCCGGCTCGCGCAACGTCATCCCGGGCGAAGTGCGCATGACCCTGGACTTCCGTCATCTGGAACCGGCACGGCTGGATTCGATGATTGCCCAGGTGCGCAAAGTGATCGACGAAACCTGTGCCAAGCACGGCTTGAGTTTTGAAATGGAATCCACCGCCGACTTCCCGCCGCTGTATTTCGACAAGGGCTGTGTGGACGCTGTGCGTGACGCGGCGAATGGGTTGGGGCTGTCGAACATGGACATCGTCAGCGGGGCAGGGCACGACGCGATCTTCGTCGCCGAACTCGGCCCGGCCGGGATGATTTTTGTGCCCTGTGAAGGCGGCATCAGCCATAACGAAATCGAGAACGCCGCGCCGGATGATCTGGCGGCGGGGTGTGCGGTGTTGTTAAGGGCGATGGTGGCTGCTTCGGCGGCAATCGCCAGCGGCAAACGGGCTGCCTGAAATGCCGTAGGAAAATGTGGGAGGGGGCCTGCCCAGTGATCGCCAGCGGCACATGGGCTGCCTGAAATGCCGTAGAAAAATGTGGGAGGGGGCTTGCTCCCGATAGCGGAGTATCAGCTACGGCTAAGCTAGCTGACCCAACGCCATCGGGAGCAAGCCCCCTCCCACAATTGATCGCCTTGTCCTGTCGAATAGTGATCAAAATGTGGGAGCAGGCTTGCCTAATGATCGCCAGCGGCACACGGGCTGCCTGAAATGCCGTAGAGAAATGTGGGAGGGGGCTTGCTCCCGATAGCGGAGTATCAGCTACGGCTGAGCTAGCTGACCCAACGCCATCGGGAGCAAGCCCCCTCCCACAATTGATTGCCTTGTCCTGTCGAATAGTGATCAAAATGTGGGAGCAGGCTTGCCCAATGATCGCCAGCGGCACACGGGCTGCCTGAAATGCCGTAGAAAAATGTGGGAGGGGGCTTGCTCCCGATAGCGGCGACTCGGTCTCGACCTATACCCAAATTGCATCCCACAACGGATAGTCGCCAATCTTTTTCACTAATCCCGCCCGTAATGGATTGGCCACCACATACCTGGCCATCTTCACCAAGTCGTCTTCCTTGCGTAGCGCCCGGTCATGGAAGCTTTCCTGCCAAAGCCGTCCCTTGCGCCCAGTGACGCCGTTAACGTTTCGCGTACTTTTAGACTTCACCTGACACATCAGGTCCGCCAGCGAGCCTTTTTGCAGTTCCAGCAGCCAATGGAAATGGTCCGGCATGATCACCCACGCCAGGGAGTTTGCCAGCCCTTGGTGCTGGGCGACCCGCAATTGCCAGACTACCAAGCGACCAAGGTGGAAGTCGCTGAATATCGGTGTGCGTTCGTGAGTGTTGGTGGTGATCAGGTAGATACGGTTTGGTTCGCTGAATCGACCGATGCGCAAACGGTGTGAAGCGGGTAGTTCAGGCATTCCTTGGCCTCTCTCAGTGTGTGTGTTGAGAGGCTAGATCTGGTGTTACGAGGAGGGTCGACAGGCTTTTGGCAGGATGTGTCTCAGAGGTCGCCATCGGGAGCAAGCCCCCTCCCGCAGGGGGGCAGCGCTGTTCATACATTGTGTGTCTAACGCAGTATTGATGTGGGAGGGAGCAAGTCCCTCCCACATTTATCAGGCGCCGGGTTGCCAGCCGCCGCCAAGTGCCGTCACCAACCCTACACTCGCCTGCAGTTGCCGGGTCTGCACGGCTTGCAACGTCCTCTGAGCCTGCAACGCCGCCGTCTGCGCGGTCACTACATCCAGGTAACTGACGGCTCCCGCCTGGTAGCTGTTCATCGCCAGTGACTGCGTGTGCTGCGCGGCATCTACCGCTGCTTGCTCATCCTGGGCTTCCTGCTGCAAGTCGCGCAGTTGCGCCAGGTTGTCTTCCACCTCACGCACGGCTTTCAGCACGTGGCTACGGTACTGCGCCGAAGCCTCTTCAAACTCGGCTTTGGCCTGGCGCTCGTTGGCACTCAGACGCCCGCCTTCGAAGATCGGCAAGTTCGCCAACGGTCCCAGTGCCCAATACCGATTGCCAGCGGACAGCAGATTGCCAACCCCTTGCGTCTGCCCGCCAATCAACCCGGTCAAACTGAAATCCGGATACCACGCCGCTTTCGCCACGCCGATATTCGCGTTGGCTGCGAACACCCGGCGTTCCGCCGCAGCAATGTCCGGGCGACGTTGCAGCAGGTGGCTCGGCAGTTGAGAGGGAATCCCCGGCAACGTGATCAATTGCTGACTCGCCGGCAGCGTGAAGTCGCTGGCTGCGACACCCATCAGTTCACCAATCGCATGCTCGGTCAGGTTGCGCTGGCCGCGCACCTCGTTCAGTTGCGCCTTGGCTTCGGCCAGTTGATTTTGCGCGCGGGTCAGGTCCAGCTCCGAGGCAATCTGGCCCTCATAACGACTACGCGTCAGTTGCAATGCCTGGCTGAAATCATCCAGCGAGCGATTCAGAATCCGGCTCTGCGCATCCAGCCCATTGAGCTGCACATACAGCGTCGCCAATCGATGTTGCAGGCTCAGGCGCGCCACCGCCAGGTCATCCCTGGAGGCTTGCGCCTGGGCATCACCGGCCGCGACCTGGTTGCGGATTTTGCCCCACAGGTCCAGGTCGTAGCTCAACGAAAAGCCCGCCGTATTGCTGTTGTAGACCGACGGCTGCGTATCACCTCGCAGCGGCCGCGCGTTCGATTGCCGCTGGCGTAATGGCTGCGCGCTGGCGGTAACCTGCGGGAATAACCCGGCATGTAACTGGCTGGCATACGCCTGGGACGCATCGAAGTGCGCCAGTGCCGCCGCGAGGTCCGGGTTGGCCTTGAGCAGCTGTTGTTGCAGGTCATTGAGGCGCGAATCGTTGTAGAGCTTCCACCATTCGGGCGCCAGTTGATCGGACGGTTGCGCACTGTGCCACGGGCCATCGCTGGTCTGTTCGCGATAGCCGGCCGGCAGGTCGACCGATGGCACCGTGTAAGTGGGCGCCAGCGAGCAACCCTGCAAGGCCAGCAGCATCAACGCCGCGAGGGGTTTAGGCCTTGGGCGCATGCGCACCTCCGGCATCGGCCAGTTGCACAGGGTCGCCTTCGCGCAGGGCGTCTGGCGGGTTGTCGACCACACGGTCGGCGGGTTTCAAACCTTGGTCGATGACCAGGCGCTCGCCGAGGTCGAGGCCGATATGGATGTCTTGCAGGTGCACGTGGTTCTGCGCGTCCAGCACCGCGACTTGGGTGCCTTGGGCGCGGAAGATCAGCGCACTGGCCGGGATGCTCACGCCGTGGGTATCCGCCGGAATCGGCAACGTGGCTTCGGCGTAATCACCCGGCAGCAATTCGCCGTTGGGATTGTCGACGACGAATTGCGCGAGCAGGGTGCCGGAGCGGCGGTCGATGGCGGTGGAGTCGCCGATCAGGCGCGCCTTAAAGTGCTCGCCGGGGTGTTCCGGCACAGTCAGCTCGGCTTCGAGATCGGGGTGGATGACCGCCGCGTAATTCTGCGGCACCGGCACGTACAGGCGCAGCTGGTGAGTGTCGGCGATGTTGAACAGTTCCGGGTCACTGTCGGAGTCGGCTTTGATCAGCTGTCCGATATCGGTGTTGCGCGCGGTGATGGTACCGGCGAATGGCGCGCGAATGGTTTTGTAGCTTTCCAGCGCCGACAGCCGCGCATAGTCGGCGGCGGCTGCTTCGGCATTGGCCTTGGCAGCGGCGGCGTTTGAGGTTTTTTCATCCGCGGCCTGACGCGACACCGAGTGGCTGGCCAGCAGGTTTTGCCAGCGTGTGGCGGTGGTCTCGGCCAAGCGCGCATTGGCCTGTTCCTGCACTAGGTGCGCATGGGTCTGCGCCAGTTGCTGGTCGAGGTCCGGGCTGTCGATTTCGGCAAGGGTTTGCCCGGCTTTGACCTGGGTACCGATGTCAGCTTTCCAGTCTTTCAAGTAGCCGCTGACCCGGGCGTGAATCGGCGCCTTGCTCCAGGCCTCAAGGTGCGCAGGCAGGCGCAAAGTGTCGCCAGCGACGTTTTGTTTCGGTTGGAACACCATCACTTGCGCGATGGCGGCGTTTTCGGTCCAGGCGGTGACCGACTGTTCGTGCATCGTGCGGGCATGCAGGCCGCTGGCGACCAACAGGGCGGCCAGTGTCAGGCCACCGACACCCATGAGTATCAGACGCTTGCGCGAGGGGTTGTGATCAGACGACATGTGAAGTTTCTCCAGCAACTGCGCGAGTAGGGTGACGACCGTGGACCAGGCTGAAGACCACGGGAACAAACAACAAAGTGGCGACGGTGGCGAAGATCAAGCCACCGATAACGGCGCGGCCAAGCGGGGCGTTCTGCTCCTCGGAAATTGCCAGCGGCAGCATGCCGATGATCATCGCCAAAGCCGTCATGCACACCGGCCGAAAGCGCGTGTAACCGGCCTCCACCGCGGCCTTCAATGCATCGCCATGTTCGGCCAGGCGTTCACGGCAGAAGCTCACCACCAGGATCGAGTTGGCAGTGGCCACGCCCATGCACAAGATGGCCCCGGTCAGTGCTGGAACCGACAGCGAGGTGCCGCTGAGGAACAGCATCCACACGATCCCTGCCAGCGCTGCTGGCAAGGCGCTGATGATCACAAACGGGTCGGTCCACGACTGGAAGTTGACCACGATCAGCAGGTAGATCAGCACCACCGCGCCGAGCAAGCCGAAGCTCAAACCACTGAAGGCTTCGTGCAGCGCATCGATCTGCCCGTGCAGGCTGATGACCGCGCCTTTGGGGCGCATGGAGGCGGTGTCATCCAAGACTTTTTGCACGTCGCGGGCCACGCCGCCGAGGTCGCGGCCTTGCACGTTGGCGTACAGGTCCAGGGTCGGTTCGATGTTGTAGTGGGTTACCACCGCCGGGCTTTGCACACGAGCGATGGTGGCCACACCGCCGAGGATTTGCGACTGGCCATCGGCACCGGTAACCGGCAAGGCTTCCAGTGACGGCAGGCTGTCCAGGCGGTATTGCGGAGTCGCGGCGACGATGGAATACGACACCCCATTCGCTGGGTTGAGCCAAAAGGCCGGCGCGGTTTGCGAGCTGCCAGCGAGGGAGGCGACCATGCTGTTGGTGACATCACGCTCGGTGATGCCCAGGCCATTAGCGCGCATGCGGTCGACGTTAACTTGCAACGATGGGTAGCCGGTGGACTGCTGGATGCGTAGGTCGGCAATGCCCGGTACGTGTTGCAGGCGACGCTCAAGTTCTACCGCATAGGCGCGGTTTTCTGCATCACTGCGCCCGGAGATTTTTACGTCGAGCGGGGCTGGGGCGCCGAAGTTGAGGATCTGGCTGCTGATGTCCGCCGGTAGGAACGCGAAGTGGCTGCCGGGGAAGCTTCCCGGCAAGGCTTCACGCAGTTTTTTTACGTAGTCGGCGGTGGGCGCGTGGTCCTTTTTCAGCGTGACTTGTATATCGCCATCCTGCGGGCCGATGGTGCCGCTGCTGTTGTAGGCCATGTCGATGCCGCTGAGCGGAATGCCGATGTTATCGACGATGGTGTCGAGCTCTTCGGCGGGGATCACTTCGCGAATCCGCGCTTCAATGCGGTCGAAGGCGGCGGCGCTTTCTTCAATGCGCGTGCCGAGCGGCAAGCGTACGTGAAGGGCGAGGGCGCCGGCGTCGGTGGCCGGGAAGAAGTCCTGACCTAGGCTCGGCAGCAGTAGGAACGAGGCGAGTACGCAGGTCAGGAAGCCGAGGATAAAGCGCTTGCGGTTGCTCAGCGCGAGCATCAGCAAGCCATGGTAGGTGTCGCGGATATTCGAGAAGTGGCGCTCGAAGCCTTGCTGAAAATTCAGCACCGATTGCAGCACGGCATTGCGTGGTTTTTTGTGCTGCTCACCCTCGTGGTGGTTGATGAATTCATCTTCCGGATGATGCCCGGCGCCAGGCTCGGGTGTGTGCGGCTTGAGCAGGAACATCGCCAGCGTCGGCACCAAGGTGCGCGAGAGGATGAACGAGCTGGCCATGGCAAACATCACCGCGAGGGCCATCGGCCGGAACAGGTAACCGGCGATGCCCTGCAGCAGGAACATCGGTACAAACACGATGCAGATGCACAACAGCGAGACGAACGCCGGGCCGACGATTTGTGCGGCGCCGTCGAGGATCGCGGTCTTCACCGCCTTACCTTGTTCCAGGTGCCAGTTGATGTTTTCGATGGTCACCGTGGCATCGTCCACCAGAATCCCCACCGCTAACGCCAGCCCACCAAGGGTCATGACGTTGAGGGTTTGCCCTGTGACCGCCAACAGTGCGATGGCCGACAGCACGGCCAGCGGAATCGACGCGGCGATGATCAGCGTCGAACGCCAGCTGCCGAGGAACAGCAGGATCATCGCACTGGTCAACAGCGCGGCGATGATGCCTTCCTGGGCCACGCTGCCCACCGATTGCTTGACGAACACCGAGGCGTCGCCCAGCAATGATGTCTTCAGCGACGGCGGCAGGGTTTCGTTGATGCGCGGCAACATCTGGCGGATGCCGTCGATGATCGACAGGGTCGAGATACTGCCGTTCTTCAGCGCCGGCATCAGCACTGCGCGGTGGCCATCGACGCGTACGATGTTGGTTTGCGGCGGCGAGCCGTCCCGCACGTGGGCCACCTGGCCGATGGTGATCAGCGCGCCGTCGACGGTCTTGATCGGCAGGTCGTTGAGCTGATCGATCGCCTTGGGGCTGTTGTTGAGCAGAATCGTGTATTCGTTGTGGCCGAGCTTGGCGGTGCCCACCGGAATAATCTGGTTCTGCAGGGCCAGGGCGTTGCTCACGTCCTGTGCCGAGAGGCCTTTGGCAGCCAAGGCTTGTGGGTCGAGGTCGAGGGTGATCTGGCGCTGCTTGCCGCCCATGGGCGTGGGCATGGCCAGGCCGGGCAGGGCGCTCAGCGGCAGACGGATGTTGTTCTGCACCAGGTCGCGGATCTTGGCTTCCGAGAGGCTGGGACTGGAGAACGCCATCTGCAGGATCGGCACCGTGGAGGCGCTGTAGTTGAGGATCAGTGGTGGCGTGATGCCGGGTGGCATCTGCTTGAGGACGGTTTGTGACACGGCGGTCACTTGCGCGTTGGCGGTGCGGATATCCACGCCGGGTTGGAAGAAGATCTTGACGATGCCCATGCCGGGCAGCGATTGCGATTCGATGTGTTCGATGTCGTTGACGGTGGTGCTCAGGGAGCGTTCATAGGTGTAGATCACCCGGCCGGCCATGGCGTCTGGCGACAGACCGTTGTACTGCCAGACCACCGCGACTACAGGGATGCCGATATCAGGGAAAACATCCGTAGGGGTTTTCAGGGCCGCCATCGGCCCGACGATACAAATGAATAGTGCCAACACGATAAACGTGTACGGCTTTTGCAGTGCGGTCTTTACCAGCCCGAGCATGCGTGAACCTCCGAGGGAGCAGAATTGCAAACCCCGGCAGTCTTGCCCGACCCACCTAACACGCACCTTTCAGCCAGGTGAAGGAACATTTAGTCAACGGCTGAAGATCGTTTCATATGTATTCATTGGTTCTACATAGGGCGGCTCTCCAAGCTTGTCATCCATCCGGCGCGACACATTTCAGATCGGTCCAGCGTTTTTTACGGATGTCCTTTGGAGCCATGCCATGCCACTTAAATCACTTAATTCGCTGTTACTGATTCCCGCGCTTGGCGCTGTTTTGTTGATGTCGGCATGCGCCGGCCCCATCCCCAAGGCGGACCCTGGCGAAGCGTGGATTGGTTTGAAAGAGGAAGCGCCGAACGACCTGATGGCCGAGCGTGTAGACGGTAAACGCGTGGACGACGGGCGTTTTTTTGAAGTGATGCCGGGCGATCACCGCCTCGACGTGACGTTATTCGAGGAAGAGCCAGGTGACGATAACCAGCAGGACTGCCAGGGGCGGGTCGAGTACAAGCACTTCCAGGCCGGTGAACACTACACCCTGATCGAGTCGAGCTTGGGCACCACCGTGCGTGCCGTCCTCAAGGACGGTCACGGCAAGGAAGTCGCAGCGACCCAAGACTTCAATTGCATGCCTGGTTAGGCGTGGTGCACTGCGACCTTGGGGTGCTTGGCCGGTACAGTGGTTTTGAGGTGGGGGTGATGGTGCCGACGGGTCACGCGCATGACCCCCCACAACATGGCGCCGGCGACTGCCAGCCAACCGCAGATCAACAGGAAAATCGTTGTTGCAAGGCTCATTCTGGCCTCCTTTCGCCCGGCAGGGGGCACACACAGTCTTCTCAATGGACAGTCTAGCTAGCTGACGGTTGCCTGCTATTGACCAATGGTCGAGTCCATCCAACTTGTTTGCTCTATTCAGCGCATTTTACTGACGCCTCGGGCTATACCCGCCCTGCAGAGCATCCTATGATCAGGGCCCTTACCGGCAGTTGATCAAGAGAGTAAAAAATTGCGGTTACGGTCGAACGTTAAAACCTCCTTGCTAATGGCCTGCATCCTGGGGCTCGCCGCCTGTTCCGGGCATCCCTCGAAACTGGCGGGCCTGCCGGAGCGCGTCGAACTCAACGGCGTGCCGACCTTTCGCAACGAGGCTTACCTGAGTGGCCCCTCGGCGTTAGCCAGCATGCTGTCGCAACAAGGCATTGTCATGACACCTGGTTTGCTCGATAAGCCCCTGCACCTGCCAGGCGGCGAGGCGGACCTTGAGCGCAATATGCAAGTGCTGGCACGTGAATACGGGCTGATGGTGTACCCAGTGGACGCCAAGTTGACCGCGGTACTGGCACAGGTGGCGGCGGGCTACCCGGTGATGGCGCGGATCAACCCAAGCTTCTGGTCCGGCACGCGCTATGTAGTGGTGGTGGGGTTCAATCAGCAGAAAAGTACGGTGCTGTTGCGCTCAGGTCTGGAACGGCGGCTGTTGATGAGCTTTAGCGACTTTGAGTCGGCGTGGAAGAGCGCAGGAAACTGGGCAATCCTGACTCAGCGCCCGAGCCAGTTGCCGGTGAATATAGATGTGCAGCGCTGGCGGGATGCGGCGAACGCGACTGCCCAAGCCGGCCAGGAGCAGGCGGCGGCGCAGGCGCTCAAGGTGTTGGCAGAGCGCAAATAAAGGTGTGAGGGAGCAAGCCCCCTCCCAGATTAAGACCTGCTGTGTTGTTTTAGCGACGCACTTCTGCCGCATTCGAGCGGCTCTTCAAATTCTTGTCGGCCTTGTAGCGCAGCGCAACGTCAGGCACCGAGCCGCTCTTGCCGGTCTCGACCCAGTTGCGAATACGGCCAGCGTCGGCAAAGTGGGTGAATTTGCCGAAAGCATCCAGAATCACCAGCGACACCGGGCGGTTGCCCATACTGGTCACCAGCACCAGGCAGTGGCCAGCCTGATTGGTGAAACCGGTCTTGGTCAACTTGATATCCCAAGTGGCGCGGTTGATCAGGTGGTCGGTGTTGGAGAAACCCAAGGTGTAGTTGGGCTTTCGGAAGGCCACGGTCTTTTCCTTGGTGGTGCTCAACTGGCTCAGCATCGGAAATTTGCGCGCATAGGCCAGCAGCTTGCTCAAGTCACGGGCGGTGGACACGTTGTGAATCGACAAGCCGGTAGGCTCGACATAGTGCGTGCTGGTCATTCCCAGCGCCTTGGCCTTGGCGTTCATCGCCGCGATAAAGGCTGGATAGCCGCCCGGGTAATGGTGGGCCAGGCTGGCGGCTGCTCGGTTTTCCGAGGACATCAGGGCGATCAGCAGCATTTCCTTGCGCGGCATTTCGCTGCCGATTTTCACGCGGGAGAACACGCCTTTCATTTCCGGCGTGTCTTTGATGTTGATATCGATGTATTCGTCCATGTTCTGCTTGGCTTCCAGCACGATCAGGCCGGTCATCAATTTGCTCACGGAGGCGATAGGCACAACCACGTCGGGGTTGCTGGAGTAAATGACTTTGTTGGTCTGCAAATCGACCAGCATGGCGCTGCCGGAAGCGATTTGCAGTTTGGAGGTATCACGCGGGGCTAGGGTGGTTTCGGCGGCGTGCGCAAAGGTGCCGGTGAATGCAAAAAATAGGCTGACGATAGAGAGACGAATTTTCACGCGGATGAACTCGCTAAATAGTAAGGAAATACCGTGGGGAGACGGGTTATATGATAAATGCCGTTACATTTTAGGAGTATGGATGAACAACTGTCGAATGTTCTTCTAGAACCGGACGAAAGTGCTTAAAAACTAAGAAAAAACAGTTTTTTTCCGAGCAATAAAAAGCCCCGCGATAAGGCAGGGCTTTTTCAGTACCGCTGGTTATTAATCGTGCAGGGTTTCTGCGGCGTACAGCGTGTTCTCCAGCAGGCAGGCGCGAGTCATCGGGCCGACACCGCCTGGCACTGGAGTGATCCAGCCGGCACGGGGCAGGGCAGTGTCGTACACGACGTCGCCCACCAGCTTGCCGTCTTCCTGGCGGTTGATGCCCACGTCGATGACGATAGCGCCTTCTTTAATCCACTCACCTTTGACCAGGCCTGGTTTGCCAGCGGCAACCACTACCAGGTCGGCACTGCCAACGTGGCCGGCCAGGTCCTTGGTGAAACGATGCGTGACGGTCACGGTGCAGCCGGCCAGCAGCAGTTCCATGGCCATGGGGCGACCGACGATGTTCGATGCGCCGACGACTACGGCATCTAGGCCATACAGATCGACGCCAGTGCTTTCCAGCAGGGTCATGATGCCCTTCGGGGTGCAAGGGCGCAGCAGCGGAATACGCTGGGCCAGGCGGCCGACGTTATAAGGGTGGAAGCCGTCGACGTCTTTGTCCGGGCGGATGCGTTCGAGCAATTTCGACGCGTCCAGGTGTTCAGGCAGCGGCAGTTGGAGCAGGATGCCGTCGATGGCCGGATCGTCGTTGAGGCTATCGATCAGTTCGGTCAGGGCCTGCTGGGTGGTGCCTTCAGCCAAGTCGTAGGCTTTGGAAATAAAGCCGACCTCTTCACAGTCTTTACGCTTGTGCGAGACATAAACCTGAGAGGCAGGATCGCTGCCGACCAGGATCACCGCGAGGCCAGGCGTGCGCAAGCCTTGCTGGCGACGCTCGGTGACGCGTTTGGCGATCTGCTGGCGCAGGCTGGCGGCGATTGATTTGCCGTCGATAAGTTGTGCAGTCATTACGCGTGATTAACCATCGAGAGGGGGAAGAAAAGTGCGCGCATTCTCGCACGCCATGACGTGAGGGCAAAGGCGCTTGGTCTGCAAATTGCCCTAACCCCTTAAATAAAATCAGTTTTTTTCAAAAAAGATTTGACGAGTATCAAGGCCCTCTATACTATTCGTCGCACTTGTCGGGCACAGCCTAGCACTGGTTAAGAAGGCAGAGCAGAATTGTTGTACTGCAACGCTGAAAGCATTTAGTTTGTAATCGTCAAAGAGTACAGATTAATAAGGCGCCCGTAGCTCAGCTGGATAGAGCATCCGCCTTCTAAGCGGATGGTCGCAGGTTCGAGTCCTGCCGGGTGCGCCATTAGGCAGCTTTGGCACAAGTAGCGCTATATGGTGGGCGTAGCTCAGTTGGTAGAGCACGGGATTGTGACTCCCGTTGTCGAGGGTTCGATCCCCTTCGTCCACCCCATATTTTAAAGGCGCCAGGCTAATCGTCTGGCGCCTTTGCTTTAAGAGCTTCAAGCGCGGATGTGGTGGAATTGGTAGACACACTGGATTTAGGTTCCAGCGCCGCGAGGCGTAAGAGTTCGAGTCTCTTCATCCGCACCAATTAAAATGTTGTACTGCCATGAGGTGGTGCAAGGTTCAGCAAAGAGGCTGTTTTAGTTCTTTGTTAATGCAATATGGTGGGCGTAGCTCAGTTGGTAGAGCACGGGATTGTGACTCCCGTTGTCGAGGGTTCGATCCCCTTCGTCCACCCCATATTCAGAAAAGCGCCAGATCAATGATCTGGCGCTTTTTTTTGTCAGAAACTTCTGGTCCTCTATAGGGGGCTTATCTTGACGCCAAGAAAAAACAAGCATTCTCAATGCCTTGGCGTTAGAATCGTTGCCGGTTTTGAGCGTGTAGAACTGATCCGAAGCTATAACGGGGTCAGTACAGCTATTTAATAGCGAATAACGGCGCAGTACCTGAAAAAGGACTGTGCCGTTTTTGTTTAAGTGTTTTGAGTTTCCAGGGTGGGGCGTTTCGTCGTATTTGTGTTTCTCGATGCTGCCGCCGCGCCCTCCGGTCTTGCCTGCAAGGCCGGTCGCCAAGGATGTGCGTCCTGCCCTTCTATATATAGAAGGGTTGATGCAGAGCCCTGGCGTGATGAGCTGTATTTGCTAACGGGATGAGGTGCATGTGCGCACTTGAACCTATAAATGGCCTGCTGTTTTTCCACCCGTTTTCAGTAGGGTGACTTCTTGAGTTTGACCCACTAGAATGCATGCCCTTGATTCTGGGGTCGGAAACGGCCGGCTAACGTCTGTGCAACGA
The DNA here is from genome assembly GCF_052850675.1 of Pseudomonas sp. 1152_12. Classification (NCBI taxonomy): domain Bacteria; kingdom Pseudomonadati; phylum Pseudomonadota; class Gammaproteobacteria; order Pseudomonadales; family Pseudomonadaceae; genus Pseudomonas; species Pseudomonas sp. 1152_12. Next base: position 211,277 of record NZ_VXCW01000010.1, read on the forward strand.
GGAATATCCATGCAAGTTTCTGTTGAAAATACTACTGCTATCGAGCGCCGCCTGAGCATCACCGTGCCGGCAGAGCGTATTGAGACTGCGGTCAACAAGCGTCTGCAGCAGACTGCCCAAAAGGCCAAGATCGCTGGTTTCCGTCCAGGCAAAGTGCCGATGAGTGAAATCAAGCGTCGTTTTGGTGCCGATGCGCGTCAGGAGGCTGTAGGCGATGTGATCCAGGCTTCGTTCTACGAAGCGGTTGTCGAGCACAAGCTGAACCCGGCTGGCTCGCCTTCGATCGAGCCTAAGTCTCTGGAAGCTGGCAAAGACCTGGAATACGTCGCTACTTTCGAAGTGTTCCCTGAATTCACCGTTGCCGGTTTCGAAGATATCGCGGTAGAGCGCCTGAGCGCTGACGTGGCTGATGCCGACCTGGACAACATGCTGGAAGTCCTGCGCAAGCAGAACACTCGTTTCGAAGTGGCCGATCGTGCTGCCCAGACCGAAGACCAACTGAACATCGATTTCGTTGGCAAGGTTGACGGCGAAGTATTCGCTGGCGGCTCCGCTAAGGGCACTCAGCTGGTGCTGGGTTCCAACCGCATGATCCCAGGCTTCGAAGACGGCCTGGTTGGCGCCAAAGCCGGCGATGAGCGCGTTCTGAACCTGACGTTCCCAGCGGACTACCAGAACCTGGACCTGGCCGGCAAGGCCGCCGAGTTCACCGTGACGGTCAACAGTGTCTCCGAGCCTAAGCTGCCAGAACTGAACGAAGAATTCTTTGCTCAATTCGGTATCAAGGAAACCGGTATCGAAGGCTTCCGCACCGAAGTTCGCAAGAACATGGAGCGTGAGCTGCGTCAGGCCATCAAGTCCAAAGTAAAGAATCAGGTTATGGACGGTCTGCTGGCTGCCAACCCGATCGAAGTGCCTAAGGCTCTGCTGTCCAACGAAGTGGATCGCCTGCGCGTTCAAGCGGTTCAACAGTTTGGTGGCAACATCAAGCCTGACCAGCTGCCGGCCGAGCTGTTCGAAGAGCAAGCCAAGCGTCGCGTTGTGCTGGGTTTGGTCGTGGCTGAAGTGGTCAAGCAGTTCGACCTCAAGCCTGACGAAGATCGCGTTCGCGAAATGATCCAGGAAATGGCTTCGGCCTACCAGGAACCTGAGCAGGTTGTGGCTTGGTACTACAAGAACGACCAGCAGCTGAACGAAGTACGTTCGGTTGTGCTGGAAGAACAAGTTGTGGATACTGTTCTGCAGAAGGCTAAGGTGACCGACAAAGCGGTCTCTTACGAAGAAGCAGTCAAACCGGCGGAAGCAGCACAAGCCGACTGATTGTCCAACTCGTTCGAAATACAACCATAAGCCAGCCTCGCGCTGGCTTATGCGTTTTCAAGACATGACTATTTGGGAGTAACTGCAGAGCATGTTCCGTAATTCCTATATTCAGCAGAACTCTGATATCCAGGCCGCTGGCGGCCTGGTCCCGATGGTTGTCGAGCAATCTGCTCGTGGCGAACGCGCCTATGACATCTACTCGCGCCTGCTCAAGGAACGAGTGATCTTTCTGGTCGGCCCTGTAGAGGACTACATGGCCAACCTGATCTGCGCGCAACTGCTGTTCCTTGAAGCGGAAAACCCGGACAAGGACATCCATCTTTACATTAACTCCCCGGGCGGTTCGGTAACCGCTGGTATGTCGATCTACGACACCATGCAGTTTATCAAGCCAAACGTGTCGACCACCTGTATTGGTCAGGCCTGCAGCATGGGTGCGTTCCTGCTCACCGCGGGTGCTGAGGGCAAGCGTTACTGCCTGCCTAACTCACGTGTGATGATTCACCAGCCGCTGGGCGGCTTCCAGGGGCAGGCGTCGGATATTGAAATTCACGCCAAGGAAATCCTGTTCATTCGTGAGCGCCTCAACACGTTGATGGCCAAGCACAGCGGGCACACCCTGGAAGAAATCGAGCGCGATACCAATCGTGACAACTTCATGAGTGCAGAAGCAGCGCGCGCCTATGGGTTGATCGATGCAGTGATCGAAAAGCGCCCCGCTTAATATAAGCACCTCAAAATAGGGCTGGTCGGCATGTCCGACCACCGGCGGGCTTGAAAAAGCCCGCGTAAGCCTTCATCTTGTGTTGCAAGCCTATCGGATTTGGATCGAACGAATGACTGACACCCGCAACGGCGAGGACAACGGCAAGCTGCTCTATTGCTCCTTCTGCGGCAAAAGCCAGCATGAAGTACGCAAATTGATTGCCGGCCCCTCGGTGTTTATTTGTGACGAGTGCGTCGACCTGTGCAATGACATCATCCGCGAGGAGGTGCAGGAAGCCCAGGCCGAGAGCAGCGCGCATAAATTGCCTTCGCCTAAAGAAATCAGCGGCATCCTTGATCAGTATGTGATTGGTCAAGAGCGTGCAAAGAAGGTTCTGGCCGTAGCGGTGTACAACCACTACAAGCGCTTGAACCAGCGTGACAAAAAAGGCGACGAAGTAGAGCTCGGCAAGAGCAACATCTTGCTGATTGGTCCTACAGGCTCGGGTAAAACCTTGCTTGCAGAAACCCTCGCTCGCCTGCTGAACGTTCCGTTCACTATCGCTGACGCCACCACCCTCACCGAGGCTGGTTATGTTGGTGAAGACGTCGAGAACATCATTCAGAAACTGCTGCAGAAGTGCGATTACGACGTAGAGAAGGCCCAGATGGGTATTGTCTACATCGACGAAATCGACAAGATTTCGCGCAAGTCCGACAACCCGTCGATCACCCGGGACGTTTCTGGTGAAGGCGTGCAGCAGGCTCTGTTGAAGCTGATCGAAGGCACGGTTGCTTCTGTACCGCCACAAGGCGGCCGCAAGCACCCGCAGCAGGAATTCCTTCAGGTTGATACGCGCAACATCCTGTTCATCTGTGGCGGTGCATTCTCCGGTCTGGAGAAGGTTATTCAGCAGCGTTCCACGCGTGGCGGCATCGGTTTCGGTGCGGAAGTGCGCAGTAAGGAAGAAGGCAAGAAGGTGGGCGAGTCCCTGCGTGAAGTCGAGCCTGACGATCTGGTCAAGTTCGGTCTGATCCCTGAATTCGTTGGCCGTCTGCCGGTCCTGGCCACGTTGGACGAGCTGGATGAGGCTGCTTTGATTCAGATCCTCACCGAGCCGAAAAACGCCCTGACCAAGCAATACGCCAAGTTGTTCGAGATGGAAGGTGTAGACCTCGAATTCCGTACCGACGCACTCAAGTCAGTGGCCAAGCGGGCACTGGAGCGCAAGACGGGTGCGCGTGGTTTGCGCTCGATCCTCGAAGGCGTGTTGCTCGACACCATGTACGAAATCCCCTCGCAGTCTGAGGTGAGTAAAGTGGTGATCGACGAAAGTGTTATCGAGGGCAAGTCCAAGCCACTGTATATCTACGAAAACAGCGAGCCGACTGCCAAGGCTGCTCCAGACGCGTAAGCGTTTAGCTGTCGCACTACAAGCAAGGGGCCTTTCGGGGCCCCTTCTTATTTAGCGTTTTTTTTTCAAACAGCTTTTTATTTCGCGTTTATTCATGCGTTTAAGTGCTGGCATTGAGCTTGTTTTTTTTGCATGTAGCCCCCATCTTGTTTTCAAGCTTACTTTTTAACTGTCATAGAGGCGAAATCATGAAGACAACCATCGAATTGCCTCTCCTGCCGTTGCGTGATGTCGTCGTCTATCCGCACATGGTTATCCCGCTGTTCGTGGGGCGCGAGAAGTCTATCGAAGCCCTCGAGGCCGCGATGACGGGCGACAAGCAGATCCTGCTGTTGGCCCAGAAGAATCCAGCTGATGATGATCCAGGCGAAGAAGCCCTGTATCGGGTCGGTACCATTGCCACTGTCCTGCAATTGCTCAAGCTGCCCGACGGCACCGTCAAGGTGTTGGTGGAGGGCGAGCAGCGTGGCGCAGTGGAACGTTTCATGGAGGTGGATGGCCACCTGCGCGCTGAAGTGGCGCTGATCGACGAAGTCGAAGCCCCTGAGCGCGAATCCGAAGTATTTGTGCGCAGCCTGCTCTCGCAATTCGAGCAGTATGTGCAGTTGGGCAAGAAAGTCCCGGCTGAAGTCCTGTCTTCTCTCAATAGTATTGATGAGCCGAGTCGCCTGGTCGATACCATGGCTGCGCACATGGCGCTGAAAATCGAGCAGAAGCAAGACATCCTTGAAATCATCGACCTGTCGGCCCGTGTCGAACACGTGCTGGCACTGCTGGATGGCGAAATCGACCTGCTACAGGTTGAGAAGCGTATCCGTGGTCGAGTGAAGAAACAGATGGAGCGCAGTCAGCGCGAGTACTACCTGAATGAGCAGATGAAGGCCATTCAGAAAGAACTCGGCGACAGCGAGGAAGGCCACAACGAAATCGAAGAGCTGAAGAAGCGCATCGATGCCGCTGGCCTGCCGAAAGACGCCCTGACCAAGGCTACCGCGGAGCTGAACAAGCTCAAGCAAATGTCGCCGATGTCGGCCGAAGCCACTGTGGTTCGCTCCTACATCGATTGGTTGGTGCAGGTGCCGTGGAAGGCCCAGACCAAAGTGCGCCTGGACCTGGCCCGTGCTGAAGATATCCTTGATGCCGACCACTACGGCCTCGAGGAAGTCAAAGAACGCATCCTCGAATACCTCGCCGTGCAGAAGCGTGTGAAGAAAATCCGTGGCCCAGTGCTGTGCCTGGTCGGTCCTCCAGGTGTCGGTAAAACGTCCCTGGCGGAGTCCATCGCCAGCGCCACTAACCGTAAATTCGTGCGCATGGCCCTCGGTGGTGTGCGTGATGAAGCGGAAATTCGTGGTCATCGCCGGACTTACATCGGTTCGATGCCAGGAAGATTGATTCAAAAGATGACAAAAGTGGGGGTACGCAACCCACTGTTCCTGCTCGATGAAATCGACAAGATGGGCAGCGACATGCGTGGCGATCCAGCCTCGGCGTTGCTTGAAGTGCTCGATCCTGAGCAGAACCATAATTTCAACGACCATTACTTGGAGGTCGACTACGACTTGTCCGACGTAATGTTCCTGTGCACCTCCAACTCCATGAACATTCCACCCGCCTTGCTGGATCGGATGGAGGTGATTCGTCTGCCCGGTTACACCGAAGACGAGAAGATCAATATCGCCGTCAAATACCTCGCGCCCAAGCAGATTTCGGCCAATGGCCTGAAAAAAAGCGAGATCGAATTTGAGGTCGAAGCGATCCGTGACATCGTGCGCTACTACACCCGCGAGGCCGGTGTACGGGGCCTCGAGCGGCAAATCGCGAAGATTTGCCGCAAGGCCGTCAAAGAGCACGCACTGGAAAAACGCTTCTCGGTGAAAGTGGGTGCTGACGCCCTGGAACACTTTTTGGGTGTGAAAAAATTCCGTTATGGCTTGGCTGAACAACAGGATCAAGTAGGGCAGGTGACTGGCCTGGCATGGACCCAGGTGGGCGGCGAATTGCTGACCATCGAGGCCGCGGTAATTCCGGGCAAAGGCCAACTGATCAAGACCGGTTCTTTGGGCGATGTGATGGTCGAATCGATCACCGCCGCACAGACCGTGGTGCGTAGCCGCGCCAGGAGCTTGGGGATCCCCCTGGACTTCCACGAGAAGCATGACACGCACATCCATATGCCGGAAGGGGCTACTCCGAAAGACGGCCCTAGCGCTGGCGTAGGCATGTGTACGGCCCTGGTGTCGGCATTGACTGGCATTCCTGTGCGAGCCGATGTAGCAATGACCGGTGAAATTACCCTGCGTGGTCAGGTATTGGCCATCGGTGGTCTGAAAGAGAAATTGCTCGCAGCACACCGAGGCGGAATCAAGACGGTGATCATTCCAGAAGAGAATGTTCGCGACTTGAAGGAGATTCCTGACAACATCAAGCAGGATCTTCAGATTAAACCGGTTAAATGGATTGACGAGGTCCTGCAAATTGCGCTGCAATACGCGCCGGAGCCCTTGCCGGATGTGGCTCCGGAGATTGTCGCGAAGGATGAAAAACGCGAGTCTGATTCCAAGGAAAGAATTAGCACGCATTAATGCGATTAAGCCGGATGGCTTCCTTGACAGCTTTTTAGAGCCCTTGTTATAAAGCGGCTCTTAAGTGTCTGTAGGCTATCCAGCACTGGTTTTTGCTTTCACCAAAAAACTTAGAATCATACTCAATAGATATATAAGGGGACTTAGAGTGAACAAGTCGGAACTGATTGATGCTATCGCCGCATCCGCTGATATCCCGAAAGCTGCTGCTGGCCGTGCGCTGGACGCAGTAATCGAATCCGTCACTGGCGCTCTGAAGGCCGGCGACTCAGTAGTGCTGGTAGGCTTCGGTACTTTCTCTGTGACTGACCGCCCAGCTCGCACTGGCCGTAACCCACAGACTGGCAAAGCACTGCAAATCGCTGCTGCCAAAAAACCAGGTTTCAAAGCTGGTAAGGCCCTGAAAGAAGCCGTTAACTAAGCTTCGCTCAAGCCTTGCCTACCCGGGTCAGACGAAGGTCTGGCCTGGCAGCGGAGCGGCAGCTGACCCAAGTATCCATCGGGTCGCCACGCCGGGGGTGTGGGTTCAAACCCCCGTCCGCTCCGCCAGTTACGAGAAGGCGCATCCTCGGATGCGCCTTTCTTCTATCCGGACTCTACCCACGCTCCACGGTTGCCTAATTCTTGAAGATCAACCGTTTCTGGGGGACGCATGCTGCAGAATATCAGGGACAATTCACAAGGCTGGATTGCCAAAACTATTATCGGGATCATCGTCGCATTGATGGCGTTCACCGGTATCGAGGCTATTTTTCAGGCTTCGACCAACAACAAGCAGGACGTGGCCAAGGTTAACGGTGAAGAGATCACCCAAACCGAATTGAGCCAGGCCGTCGACATGCAACGTCGCCAGCTGATGCAACAGCTGGGCAAGGATTTCGATGCTTCTTTGCTGGACGAAAAACTGCTGCGCGATGCGGCCCTTAAAGGGCTGATTGATCGCAAACTGTTGCTGCAAGGTGCTGCTGATTCCAAGTTCGGCTTCTCGGAAGCGGCGCTCGACCAGGTGATCCTGCAGACGCCGGAATTCCAGGTGGACGGCAAGTTCAGCGCCGAACGCTTTGACCAGGTGATCCGTCAGCTGGGCTATAGCCGTATGCAGTTCCGTCAGATGCTGACCCAGGAAATGCTGATCGGCCAGGTTCGCGCAGGTCTCGCCGGCAGCGGTTTCGTCACCGACGCCGAGGTATTGGCATTCGCGCGTCTGGAGAAACAGACCCGCGATTTCGCCACCGTCAACATCAAGGCCAACCCTGCGGCGGTGAAGCTCACCGACGACGACGTCAAGGCTTACTACGAGCAGCACGCCAAAGAGTTCATGACCCCGGACCAGGTGGTTATCGACTATCTGGAACTGAAGAAGTCGTCCTTCTTCGACCAGGTTACCGTTAAGGACGATGAACTGCAGGCTGCCTATCAGAAAGAAACCGCCAACCTCGCTGAACAGCGTCGTGCTGCGCACATTCTGATTGAAGTCAACGACAAGACTACCGACGCGCAAGCCAAGGCCAAGATCGAAGAAATCCAGGCGCGCCTGGCCAAGGGTGAAAAGTTTGAAGCCCTGGCCAAGGAGTTCTCCCAGGATCCAGGCTCGGCCAATAATGGCGGCGACCTCGGTTTTGCCGGTCCTGGCGTCTACGATCCAGACTTCGAAACTGCTCTGTACGCGTTGAACAAAGACCAGGTTTCGGCTCCGGTACGCACCACCTTCGGTTGGCACTTGATCAAGCTTTTGGGCGTTGAGGCACCTCAAGTGCCATCGTTTGCCAGCTTGAAAGACAAACTGACCCGCGAGCTGAAGACCCAGCAGGTTGAGCAGCGCTTCGTCGACGCCTCCAAGCAATTGGAAGATGCCGCCTTCGAAGCTTCCGATCTGGCCCAGCCAGCCTCTGACCTGAAGCTGACCGTGCACACCTCGGCGCCGTTCGGCCGTGAGGGTGGCGAAGGCGTAACTGCAAATCGCGCCGTAGTCACTGCAGCGTTCAGCCCGGAAGTACTCGATGAGGGTGCCAACAGCACCGCCATTGAGCTGGACCCTGAAACCATCATCGTGCTGCGTGCCAAAGAGCATCTGAAGCCGACGCAACTGCCACTGGAAAGCGTCTCTGCCGCGATCCGTGCGCAGATGACCAAGGAGCGCGCCAGCGCGGCAGCCAAGGCTCACGCTGACGAGTTGATCGCCAGCCTGCGCGACGGCAAGACCCCGTTGAGCCAGCCGATCGATGGCCAGGCCTGGAAAGTCACTGAGGCGGCTACCCGTAGCCAGGAAACGATTGACCCGGCCGTGCTGCAAGCCCTGTTCCGCATGCCTAAGCCGGCGGCCAAGGACAAGCCGACCTTCACCACGGTGACCCTGGCTGACGGTAGCCTGGTAATTGTGCGCTTGAATGGTGTCAACGAAGCGGCTGCGCCAACGGACGAAGAAAAGGCGCAATACCGCCGCTTCCTCGCTTCGCGTATTGGCCAGCAAGACTTTGCTGCGTACCGCAAGCAATTGGAAACCAAGGCTGACATCAAGAAGTTCTGATGGTGCTTTGACTAAAAAGCCCTCGGTCTGAAAGGACCGGGGGCTTTTTTATGGACAGCAGGCCCCGTCCTGTAAGGCTGTGACGTTTTACCGACAGGAATGCGCGCGCCAGGACCCCGTTCTGTTGCACAATACCGCCCTGACCGTTTTCCTCAGGATTTTCGATGTCGACATCATTTCACTTGCGTAGCCTAGGGCTGGCGCTGGTGCTGGCGGGCGCCGCGGGCTGCTCGTCACCCAAGACCGCCATTTACGAACATGAGAATTTCGACGACTCCGGCACGTTCTCCCGTGATTACCCGGTCAGCGACGCGGCTGCCTGCGAGGCTGCGCGGCGCGCGCTGTTGAGCCAGGGCTACATCATCACCAGCAGTGATCCAAAGCTGGTCGTGGGTAACAAGAGTTTCCAGCAGACCGGCGAAACCCACCTGCAGATCAGTTTCAACGTCGTGTGCGCCGATGATGGCAAAGGCAATAACCACTCGACGATGTTTGCCAACGCCTTGCAGGATCGCTACGCGTTGAAAAAGGTCAACAACTCCGCAAGCCTCGGTGTGGGTGTGTTGGGCTCGGTGTCGATGCCGATTGGCTCCACCGATGACTCGATGGTGAAAGTGGCGAGCGAGACGGTTTCGGCGCCAAAGTTTTATGAGCGTTACTTCTCGCTCGTGGATGTATTCCTGCCGCAAGAAGTGAAGAAGGCAGCGCATATTCCAGAGACGCCAAAGGCGGAGCTGGGCGTGCCGGAACCGAAAGCGGCGCCGGTTGCCGAAAAGGTTGAGGCGCCAACGGAAACACCGGCAACGCCTGCCGCTTCGGAGCCGGTTGCCCCGTCCCCGGAGGCGGCACCGATTGCGCCGAAAGCAGAGCCTGCAGCTGATCCTGCCCCTGCGCCGACCAATCCAAACCTGCCGGCGCCCACAGAGGCGATTCCGCCCCTGCCAACCCCTTCGCAGTAACGTTGACCGCTACGGGGTTGGTTTTTTCGACCTTCATCCCGTAGCGGCTCAAGCCGCCACGGGCGCCTTCGCGACCGATTGCCCACACGCCAGCGGTTCAACACCGCCAGTGCGCTGAGGTGCGGGCGCCCCCCTCAAAGCTCTTGGTGCTAAATCCGTTCAGCGCTGCTACGTTTTATCTTGAAGTGCAGGAACGTCACGGCGTCGACATTTTTTCGTCATCACGGCACTTTAGGCTGGCTGTGCAGGTCATTTATTGGCAGCTGCTATAAACCAACAAGGAGTCCACCATGGACGAATACCAAGAAGAACTGCTTGAGTACCACGCGTTTGAATTGGATCCGCTGGATCCGGTCGATGATGCCACCGAGCTGTAAGACCGACTTCAGGCGGAATGCCGCTGACTGCGGCGAAATTCCCCTGGGGTCTGGTTGTTCCACCGCCTGAACGCCCGTTGAAAGGCCTGGGCTGAGGCAAAACCTAGCAAGTAGGCGATCTCGCCGAACGCCAGTTCCGTGTCGCGAATGTAGGTCATGGCCAGATCGCGACGGGTATCGTTGAGAATCGCGCGAAACTGAGTACCTTCCTCGGCCAGTTTGCGGCGCAGCGTCCAGGTAGGCAGCTTCAAGCGTGCCGCCACTTCTTCCAGGTCGGGTTCCCGACCACCATTGAGCATCGGCCCGAGCAAACGGGTAATGCGCTCGCGCAGGCTGCGGGTGCGGGTCAATTGTTCCAACTCCGCTTCACACAACTTTAGCAACAGCTGCCAGGTGCTCGGGCAATGCTGCGGGTTACGCATCGCCAGGGTTTGCTGGCTCAGGCGCAGTTGATTGGCCTCGGCGCCGAAGTTCACCGGGCTGTCGCCCAACACGCTGTACTGTTCGCTGTACTGCGGCGCTTCGAATTCGATGTCGATGCGCTGCGCCTGCAGCGGTTGTTGGGCCAGGCTGGACAATTGCTGCAACCAGCCGGCGATAATCGAATCCACCACGAAGCGGTTATAAGCGTTGTACGGGCTGATGGAGTAGAACCGCAGCCACGCACCGTCGGCGTCCTCGTGAAAGCTCGACTGCCCGCGATAGTTGGCGCCGTACAGCGCTTCAAAACGTGTCAGCGTACGCGCGGCTTCACGCACGTTGGGTGCTTGTGCGGCGGTAACACCCGCAAGACCGGCCTGGCTTAAACGGCTGAGCTGGCCCATGCGCAGCCCCAGGCTCGGGTCGCCGGTCAGTTGGATGGCGGCGTGGCCCAGGCGCATATAGCGCGGGATCGACAGGCGTGCGCCGGCTTCAGCCAGGCGCGCCGCGTCCAGGCCGTATTGCAACAGCAACGGTTGCGGGTCCAGGCCGTGGCTTTGAATAGCGTCCGCCAGGGTGTGCACGAAGCCCACCGATAGATCGCCAAGGCGCACCGGCTTCAAGGTGCTACAGCCAGATATTCAGCAGCCGCGCGCCACGGGCGCCGCTGTCTGCATTGACTTGCCCGTTGCTGCTGAGAAAGCTGTGCCCAGCCGTGCCTAAATCCCAGAATTGCCCGCGCAGGAATACGCTCATGCCCGCCGTTGCCTTACTAATCGGCTGTTGGCTGATCAGGGTGAGACGGTGCCAGGCTTCGCCTTCGCTGAGTTCTTCGGGTTTGAGGCTGATTTCGGGCGGGGTTGAAACGCTTTTGAAACCGCGCCATGGGCGGTCCCACGTCTCGCGGCCGGTCACAAACGCCGGCACGGCGACCAATTGTGCGCCTTGCTCGTTGAGTTTGCGGTAGTTGTCCGGGTACCAACTGTCGCTGCCGATCAGAATGCCCAGGCGCCCGGCCGGGGTGTCGACCACGCTGACAATGTTTTCGTCGCCCGGCTGGATAAAGCCCCGCTCATCGTAGATCGGATAGAACTGGCGTTGTGGCTGGCCCACCGGCAAGCCGTCAGCACCAAACACCAGGCTGGCGTTGTACAGCGCGCCATGGCCAATATGCAGTTGCCCCTGTTCGACACTCGGGTTGGGCAGGGCAATAGAGCCGGCCACCAGCGTCACGCCAAATTCTTTGGCCAGACCGCCGAACAGTACCTGATAGTCTCGGGCCATGTCGGGGGCTTTCATACGCAGGTATGCGTCGTCCATACGGTCATCGCCCGTGGCGCTGATCCACGCCCGGGCGAATTGCAACGGGTTGCTGGCCGACAGCCAATTCATCGCATCTTTCAGATGGACCGCCTGGTACAGCTCGTTCTTCTCGCCGCTGAGCATCAGCCACGTGCCGATGTGTTCCGGCAGCACCACGATAGTTTTTTCATTGATCAGCCCCTGATCCCTAGCCTTTTGCAGGTAGGCCGCAAGCTTCAGGTGCAGGCGTTCCAGGCTCTGGTAATCAGCGGGAAACAGCTCCGGCTGGATACCCAGCAAGTTGCCGCGATCGGCAGGTTGGCCTTCGTTGACGGCCAAGGTGATGCGCAGGTCCGACAGGTAATGCGCCACGGGGCGCTCCTGGGTCCAGACCAGATAGGCAGAAACGGCGGCAACCAGGGCCATGACGAGGGTGAAGGCTAGAAGTTTACGCATGGGGCAACAGACAACAGACCGTGTGCTGGGTTCGCCGACTAGGGTAGGGCTCATGCACCGGCTTGCCAAGGGGTGCTGTGCATTTGGATCAATAACTTGTCAGTTTCAGTCATTGAGCGGTCGTCCATCGCCTCTTAGTCTGTGGGACATAAACCGATGGCAGGCCATTCGAGCCTTCCACGTCCCGTGATGATCCGTTGTGGAGCTGTACCATGACCGCTGCTGCCTACCCGCACCTGCTGGCCCCGTTGGACCTGGGTTTTACCACTTTGCGCAACCGCACCCTGATGGGCTCGATGCATACGGGCCTGGAAGAAAAACCCGGCGGCTTCGAACGCATGGCCGCGTATTTTGCCGAACGCGCCCGTGGCGGTGTCGGCCTGATGGTCACCGGCGGCATTGGCCCGAATGACGAAGGCGGCGTATACGCCGGTGCAGCCAAGCTGACCACCGACGAAGAGGCGCAGAAACACAAGATCGTCACCCAGGCCGTACACGAAGCTGGCGGCAAGATCTGCATGCAGATCCTTCATGCCGGTCGGTATGCCTACAGCCCGAAGCAAGTCGCACCGAGCGCGATCCAGGCGCCGATCAACCCGTTCAAGCCCAAGGCGCTGGATGAGGAAGGCATCGAGAAGCAGATCCAGGATTTTGTCACGTGCTCGCTGCTGGCCCAGGTCGCCGAGTACGATGGCGTGGAAATAATGGGCTCCGAAGGCTATTTCATTAACCAGTTCCTCGCCGCCCACACCAACCACCGCACTGACCGGTGGGGTGGCAGCTATGAAAACCGTATGCGCCTGGCGGTAGAAATCGTGCGTCGCGTACGCGAAGCCGTAGGCCCGAACTTCATCATTATCTTCCGCCTGTCGATGCTCGACCTGGTCGAAGGTGGCAGCACCTGGGAAGAGATTGTGCAATTGGCCAAGGCGATTGAACAGGCTGGTGCGACGATCATCAACACCGGTATCGGCTGGCACGAAGCGCGCATCCCGACCATCGCCACCAAAGTGCCGCGTGGCGCTTTCAGCAAAGTCACCGCCAAGCTGCGTGGTGCGGTGCAGATTCCGCTGATCACCACCAACCGCATCAACACCCCGGAAATTGCCGAGCAGATTCTCGCCGAAGGCGATGCCGACATGGTCTCGATGGCACGGCCGTTTCTCGCCGACCCGGAGTTCGTCAATAAGGCCGCTGCGGGCCGCGCGGATGAAATCAACACCTGTATCGGCTGCAACCAGGCCTGCCTGGACCATACGTTTGGCGGCAAGCTGACCACCTGCCTGGTCAACCCGCGGGCTTGCTACGAAACCGAACTGAATTACCTGCCAGTTAAGCAGATCAAGAAAATCGCTGTGGTCGGCGCCGGCCCCGCCGGCCTGGCGGCGGCTACTGTGGCGGCAGAGCGGGGCCACCAAGTGACCTTGTTCGACTCCGCCAGCGAGATCGGCGGTCAGTTCAACATCGCCAAGCGCATACCGGGCAAAGAAGAGTTCTTCGAAACCCTGCGCTACTTCAAGCGAAAATTGCAGACCACCCACGTCGAGCTGTGCCTCAACACCCGCGTAGATGTCGCGCAACTGGCGGCGGGCGGTTACGACGAAATCATTCTGGCCACCGGCATTGCGCCGCGTACCCCGGCCATTGCGGGTATCGACAACGCCAAGGTGCTGAGCTACCTGGACGTGATTCTTGAGCGCAAGCCGGTGGGCAAACGCGTGGCCGTGATTGGCGCTGGCGGCATCGGTTTCGATGTGTCCGAGTTCCTCGTGCACGAAGGTGTTTCCACCAGCCTGGACCGCGATGCGTTCTGGAAAGAGTGGGGCATCGACACGCAACTGCAAGCCCGTGGTGGCGTGGCCGGCATCAAGCCTGCACCCCATACGCCGGCGCGTGAAGTGTTCCTGCTGCAACGCAAGACCTCCAAGGTCGGCGATGGCCTGGGCAAGACTACCGGTTGGATTCACCGCACGGGCCTGAAGAACAAGCGGGTACAGATGCTCAACAGCGTCGAATACCTGAAGATCGATGATCAAGGCCTGCATATTCGCATCGGCGCCGAGGGTGAGCCGCAACTGTTGGCGGTGGACAACATCGTCATCTGCGCGGGGCAAGACCCGTTGCGCGAACTGCAGGACGGTCTGGTTGCCGCGGGCCAGAACGTGCACCTGATCGGCGGCGCCGATGTGGCGGCCGAGCTGGATGCCAAGCGTGCCATCAACCAGGGCTCGCGTCTGGCTGCTGAGCTGTAAGGCGACGAAGGGGGCGGTGGTAGACTATCTCCCCCTTTTTATTCAGATGCTTGCTGATGGGTCCTTTCGACTGGCTTCCCCGCGCTCCACTTGAACCCTTGCAATTGGATTGGTTAAACGGGGTCGAGTTGGCCGTGCTGCGGCTGGACCGTATCGACCCACTGATCAGCGGCAACAAGTGGTTCAAACTCACCCGACACCTGGCCGACGCGCAACAGGCCGGTGCCGATGGGATAATCAGCCTGGGTGGCGCTCACTCCAACCATCTGCACGCGCTGGCGGCGGCCGGCAAACGTTTTGATTTCCCCACCGTCGGCCTGTTGCGTGGCCATCCTCAAGACACGCCCACCGTTCTTGACCTGAAAGCCTTCGGCATGCAACTGCACTGGCTGGGTTATGGCGGTTATCGCGCGCGTCATGACGCCGGTTTCTGGCTGCCGTGGCGCGAAAAGTATCCCCATCTCTATCCCGTGCCAGAAGGCGGCGGTGGACGGGCTGGCGCAATAGGGTGCGGGGTGCTGGTCGGGCAGGTGCGCGAACAGATGAACACGCTCGGTTGGGCTGATTACGACGCGTGGTGGTTGGCAGCGGGCACCGGTACCACGCTGGCCGGGTTGGCGCTGGCAGAGGCGGGCGTGCATCCGGTGTTCGGCGCCTTGGCGGTGCCGGATGATCACGGCGTTGCGCAGAATGTGCAGGCCATCGTGCAGGACGGTTATGAGCTTCTGGACGCGAGCCGAGGCGGCTTTGCCAAGGTCGACCCGTTACTGCTCAACTTTATCCAAGTAACGGAACAGGCATGCGGCCTGCTCTTGGAGCCGCTTTACACCGCCAAGGCCTTGCTGGCGTTGAAGCAACAGATCGAGGCCGGACGCTTCGCGCCCGCCACTCGCTTGATCTTCGTGCATACCGGCGGCCTGCAAGGCCGCCGGAGCAGAGAGGGCTAGCGCTTGGGCATCATGCGTAACACGGTGTTATCGCGCATGAAGTAATGGTGGTACAGGCCGGCCACGGCATGCAAGCCGATCAGCCAGTAACCGATGGCGCCTCCTAGCTCGTGCCATTCTTTGATCTGCTTGGACAGGTCTTTGTTTTCGCCAATCAGGGGCGGCAACTCGATCCCGTAAAACATCACAGAATGGCCCTGCGCACTCACGATCAGCCAGCCGAAAATCGGCATGCCAATCATGAACACGTACA
Organism: Pseudomonas sp. 1152_12; assembly: GCF_052850675.1. Lineage (NCBI taxonomy): Bacteria > Pseudomonadati > Pseudomonadota > Gammaproteobacteria > Pseudomonadales > Pseudomonadaceae > Pseudomonas > Pseudomonas sp. 1152_12. Next base: position 226,798 of record NZ_VXCW01000010.1, read on the forward strand.
ACGCTACATGCATCAATGTTGCCAGCAACGCCTGCCATCTCGGCGGCGCTGGCAGGATCTTCGGCGCAACGCCCAGGCTGCGGGCAAACAGGCGCAGCCACACCAATACAAACACGGTGAGGCCGAACATGAAGTGCATTTCCACAATCAACGTACGTCCGCCACTGCCCTTGGGGAAGACCCCGCGAAACTCAATGCAGGCGTAAACCACCGCCAGCAGCACCACCATCAACCAGTGCAATGCAATCGACATGCTGCTGTAGCGCGTATCGGAATTTTTCCACGGCATCGCTTTCTTCCTCACTCATCAGGGCATACCTCCGTTCTAGGTGACGGAGTTCCTTAACTGTATGCTGGTTTTGAGCGATTTGCCTGGCGTAAGTGCGGGTGTTTTGACCTCGATCAGTGGCTTTGCGGCATTTCACCGCGGGCCAGGCGCTGGTTGATGTCCGTGATGACGGCGGGCAGGTCGTTGAGGGTGTCGATCAGGTAGTGCGGGCGCGAGCCTTCGAAGCTCTTTTCGATGCGCTTGCGCTCGCTGTTCAAGGTGCTGGCGTCCAGTGCACGAAATTGCTCGTAGGTCAGGCCCAGGGCGTTGCCCGAGCAGGTGAGAGCGACGGTCCACATTCCGGCGCGGCGTCCTTCGAGGATGCCTGGCACGGTGTCGTCGACCTTCACGCAGGCCGCCACATCATCGACGCCCAGTGCGATCACGTTGGCCAGGGCTTGGGCCGGCCACGGGCGGCCGTTGGGTACTTCGTCGGTGGCAACCACGTGGTCGGCGCTGTAGCCGTTGATAGCGGCCAGGGCGACCACCTTGTCCATGACTTGCTTGGGGTAGCCGGAGCAGGAGCCGATCTTGATGCCTTGCACACGCAGCCGAGCGATGGTATCGAGGGCGCCGGGGATCAACGCCGAGTGCTCGGCAATTTTTTCGATCTGCAGCGGCATGAAGCGTTGATAGAGGGCGGTCACGTCGTCGTCCGTCGGCGTGCGGCCGAACGCTTTGCGGTAACGCTCGGCCACCTGCGGTTGATTGCAGAGTGTGCGGATATGGTCCCACTTGCCCATGCCCATCGGGCCACGGGCTTCTTCGATGGAGACTTGTACGTCGAACTCGGCGAAGGCTTCGACAAAGATCTGTGTGGGAGCGAAGGAGCCGAAGTCGACCACGGTGCCGGCCCAGTCGAGGATGACGGCCTGCAAGGTGTTGGGGGTTTGGTAGTTCATGGCTGAGATCCAAAAGATGAAAGGTTGATGTGCATCGAGTGCAGCGCCTGGGCGATGGCCGCGACGGCGGCGCGCATCTCGGCCGCGTCGACATGCCCGATGCAGCCCACGCGAAAGGTGTCTACTTCAGTCAATTTGCCGGGATACAGGATGAAACCCTTGGCCTTGACCCGTTCATAGAACGCCTTGAACTGGTAGTGCGGGTCTTGTGGGGCATGGAAGGTGACGATGATCGGGGCCTGGATCGCCGAGGGCAGGAAACTGCGCAGGCCAAGTTCGGCCATACCGTCGAGCAATGCCTGGCAGTTGCGGGCGTAGCGTTGATGGCGCGCGGTCAGGCCGCCTTCCTCAACGTATTGCAGCAGGGCTTCATGCAGGGCTGCGACCACATGGGTTGGTGGGGTGAAGCGCCATTGGCCGGTCTTGGCCATGTAGCTGTGTTGGTCGAACAGGTCCATCGCCAGGGAGTGGCAGTTGCCTTTGGCTGCGGCCAGCGCTTGTTTATCGGCAAACACAAAACCCATGCCTGGCACGCCTTCCAGGCATTTACCCGACGCCGCGATCAGCGCGTCGAACGGCACCTCGCGGGCATTGATCGGCAGTGCGCCGAAGGAACTCATGGCGTCGATGATCAGGCGCTTACCGTGGTTTTTAACCACGTCGGCGATCTGCGACAGTGGGTTGAGAATGCCGGTGCTGGTTTCACAGTGGATCAGCGCCACATGGGAAATGGCCGGGTCGGCGTGCAGTAGGCGGTCCACATCGGCGGCGGCGGTGGGTTCATCTTCGGCGGTTTCGAAGGTGCTGAAGTCGCGGCCGAGCACTTCGCAAATCCTGGCCAGGCGCTTGCCGTAGGCGCCGTTGATCAGCACCAGCACCTTGCCGTCACGCGGGACCAGCGTGCCGATGGCCGCTTCGACCGCGAAGGTGCCGCTGCCTTGCAACGGCACACACTCATGGCTGTCGCTGGCGTTGAGGATCGCCAGCAGTTGCTCGCAGACACTGGCGGTGAGTTGGTTGAAGCGCTCGTCCCATGAACCCCAATCCACCATCATCGCCTGCCGCGTGCGGGCGGACGTGGTCAGTGGGCCGGGTGTGAGTAGGATCGGCGCTGTGGTGGTCATCTGAGGTCCTCGCGGGCATTGGTTAAATCTATGGCGCCTAAATTGCAGTTTGGCTTGTCATCAATCAAATTGTTTGTTGTTATGCAAGCTATCAGTGAGGCCGATAGCTATGAACTTGTTCCAACTGCGTGCATTCGATGCGGTGGCCCGCGAGGGCAGCTTTACCCGAGCAGCAGCGCGGCTGTTTATCAGCCAGCCGGCTGTGACCGGGCATATCAAGGCTCTGGAGGAGCACTATCAGATCCCGCTGTTGCGCCGCACAGCCCGGCGCGTTGAGCTGACCGAGGAGGGCACACGCCTGGCGGCGATCACCCGGGCGATCTTCGGCCTGGTGGACGAGGCGCAGACGCTGCTGGAGGCCAACCGTCAGTTGCTCACCGGGCGCTTGGAAGTCGCGGCGGACGGCCCGCACCTGGTAATGCCGATGATCGCCAGCCTGCGCGCCCGCTATCCTGGCATTACTGTCAACTTGCGGCTGGGCAATGCCCAGGAAACCCTGGCGGCGTTGTTGTCCGAGCACGCGGACGTGGCGGTGCTCACCGAGGTGCAGCCGCGCAACGGCCTGCACCTGCAACCGCTGAGTGAGTCGCGTATCTGCGCGTTGGTGCCTGCCGGCCACCCATGGGCGCAGTGGCCTAAGGGCATCCGTCTGGACCAGTTGAATGACGTGATCATGGTGTTGCGCGAGCCTGGTTCGATTACCCGTCGCACCTTCGACGACGCTTGCCGCGAGGCCAAAGTGCAACCCAAGGTGTTGCTGGAGCTGGACAGCCGCGAAGCAGTGACCGAAGCCGTCGCCGCTGAGCTGGGTGTGGGTGTGGTCTCGTCAATGGAGGTCAGCCCGGACCCACGGGTCAAGGCCGTTGCGATTCAGGGCGACGGGCTGGTTAATCGGCATATGCTCGGTTGCATGGAGCGACGCCGCTCATTGCGCTTGATCCAGGCGTTTTTCGAGTTGGCGTCTTGACGGTTTTTTGGTGGAACGATGGGTTTTTGCGCTATAAACTCTGCCCCCAAAGCGCCGGCCAGTAGACGTCTCGGCGCTATGGATAGGAAGAGAGTGAGTCATGGGCGCACAGTGGAAAGTCAAACATAAAGAAGCGGCATCCAATGCCAAGGGCAAGATCTTCGGCAAGCTAGTGAAAGAAATCACCATCGCCGCCCGCAACGGTGCCGACACCGCGACCAACGCCCACTTGCGTCTGGTGGTGGAGCAGGCCAAAAAAGCCTCGATGCCCAAGGAAACCCTGGAGCGGGCCATCAAGAAAGGCGCCGGCCTGTTGGGTGAAACCGTGCAGTACCACCGCGTGACCTACGAGGGCTTCGCTCCGCATCAGGTGCCGCTGATCGTCGAATGCGTGACCGACAACATCAACCGTACCGTGGCGGAAATCCGCGTAGCGTTCCGCAAGGGCCAATTGGGTGCTTCCGGCTCTGTGGCGTGGGACTTCAACCATGTCGGTCTGATCGAGGCTTCGCCGGACAGCCCTGACGCTGATCCGGAAATGGCCGCCATTGAAGCGGGCGCCCAGGATTTCGAAGACGGTGAAGAAGAAGGCTCCACCTTGTTCATCACCGAAACCACTGACCTCGATGCCGTGCAAAAAGCGCTGCCGGAGCAGGGTTTCACCGTGTTGTCAGCCAAGCTTGGCTATCTTTCGAAGAACCCGGTGAGCGGGTTGACCGATGAGCAGATGGCTGAAGTCGAAGCCTTCCTGGAGGGCCTGGACAACCACGATGACGTGCAGGATATGTTCGTTGGTCTGGCCGGCTGATTGATCGCTGAATAAATGCAGTAAAAATGTGGGAGCGGGCTTGCTCGCGAATGCAGTGTGTCAGTCGCCAGATCAGCTGACTGACTTCCCGCATTCGCGAGCAAGCCCGCTCCCACATTGGTTTAGTGGTTTGGCACAGACCTCAGCAGCGCTTCGATTTCTTCGAAGCCCGGTCGCGCTAACACATCCGGTTGGCAGCAGCGTTTCTGCAGGTCTATCAGTACATCGTCATTGATCTCGGTCTCGATGCGCTCCAACAATTCCCCCAGCAACACCCCAAACGCGCGCACTTCAATGCGCTGCAATGCCCTGGTTTGCAGGGTGTCCGCCGTCGCATGGAACGACGCCGCGCCAAAGTCCCCGAGCAAGCAATCTCCCGCCGCGCTCCACAAAATATTGTGGCCGTACAAATCGCCATGGGTGATGCCGTGCCGGTGTAAGTGCGCCGCCACCGAGGCGATGCCACGTGCCATGCGCAAGGCCACGTCAATGCTGAAACGCGTGTTCGGCGCGTAGACATCGCGGGTGCACGATGCCAGGCTCGGCAAGGCCGCGAGGTTGCGGTAGCTCGGGTCGATCAGGTCCATCACCAGCGCAGCCTGGTCATCGGGGTGCCCCACCACACGGCCCTCTACCTTGATCAGGTTGGGGTGCAGGCCGGCGGCGATGCAGGCTTGCATTTCATGCAGCGGTGAACCGTCGCTGGTGATCGTGCCTTTGTACAGTTTGACCGCGACAGGCAACGCCTGCGGCTTCCACAACGCCTTGCGAATGACCCCCGAGGCGCCTTCGCCGAGCACTTCGCCCAGCGTCAGTTCCGACCAGGGAATATTGGGCGTCACGTCATCAGCGACCACCTCTACCGCCATTTCCACCGGGTTACCGGCATAGGCCAGCCACGTCAGGCTCGGCAGTGTCAGCAGCCAGTCCGGCAGTTGGGTCAGGCGATTGGAGGCGATACGAATCAACTCCAGGTTTTTGCAGTTGGCCAGGCTTTGCGGCAGGTCCGTCAGTTGGTTGCCGGCCAGCATCAGCTTTTGCAGCAGTGGCCGCTCGCCCAATTCGCTGGGCAACTGGCTGATGCGGTTATCGGTGAGGATCAACCAGCGCAGTTGCGGCGGCAATGCGGCGGCGGGCACGTGGCTGATCTGGTTAGCCTTGAAGCCGATCATGCTCAGTTTGGCGCACTGGCCCAGGCATGCTGGCAGCTCGGTAAAGGCGTTGTCCGAACAGAACAGCACGCGCAAACGCGAGAGCCGATGCAGGTCGTCCGGCAGGCTGCTCAGGGCGTTGCCCGTGAGGTTGAGAATTTCCAGCGAATCGGCCAGTTCGAAGATTTCCCTGGGGAATTCGGTCAGCCCGCAGGATAGGTCCAGGCGCGTGATACCGGCCAATTGGCCGGCCTTGAGTTGGGCGAGGGTATTCATGAACGGCGCGGTCACTCGGCAAGAGGGCGTAAAAGGCGCTCATGATACCGGGTGAGGCGCTTGTTGCGGGCAGACGGTTTGCAATTGGTGCAGGCGACTGGCAGTACGGGCAAGGTCAATGGCTTGGCCTGCCAGGGCGTGTGCCAACGGTTGTTGGCCGATCAGGGTCAGGCGTTTGTCCTGATCTAGAGCACGTCTACCAGATTGATAAAGCGCTGCTTCTCGGCAATCGGCAGCGCCTGGGAAAAACCATCGAGCAGCCAGCTTTTGCCCCGCCCGACCGGGCCGTGCAGGTACAGGCTGCGCGTGGGCTGGCCGGCGAGCAGTTGCTGGGTCTGGCGGGCAAGGGCGGCGATTGCCTGGGTTTGCCCGGCACTCAGGGTGTAACCCTGTTGTTTGGCCTTGTGTGCAAAAAACGCCGGGATGGGCGAGGCGCTCTTTACGTCAGTCTTTTGCCAAGCAAGCGCTGGATTAAGGAGAGCACGGCCAATGCGGGTCACTCTGTAGTGCGTGGTCGCTTACTGTAGGGCGCTCGCCGCGATTTGACCAATAGAGAAGGGGCCGCCAGCTATCTCGCAAAGGTATGGCGTGGGGGGCAATCCTGTCCAAACTGGCAGTTTTTCTTTAAATGGCTAACCTCATACACAGTTGTCACCCCTGTATAAGGAATTGGGGCTGTGAAGGGACGAGCAGTTTTGGCAGTGATGGGCGCCATGCTCTGTAACACGGTTTGCGGCGCGCAGCTTCAGGTGGAGGTGCGCATCGACGTGCAACGGGGCTGCCAACTGGTGGGCACCACCCGCAGCGCAGGCATCGAGCAGCTCGGCGTTTTGGATTTCGGCAGCGGCCCACGTCTGGATGACCCGGCCGGTCCCTTGAGTGCGGCGCTGATCAGCCAGCGCCAGCCACGCCTGGAATGCAACCCCGACACCCCTTATCAAATGCGCGTGGACGGCGGCCTGCATGGCGGCGTCGGCGAAGTGCGCTACCTGAGCGCCGCAACGCCTTCGAGTAAACCCATTCCCTATCGTATCTACGCCGACGCCGCCCGGTTGATCCCGTTGCCGGTGGACATTCCCCTCAGCGGGCGCGTCCCAGACTCCGGCTCGGTCGACTTACCGCTTTATGCGCGCATCGAACCGCTCAAAAACATCCCCGCCGTTGGCCGTTACACCGACCTGCTCAAGGTCACGGTCACATGGTAAGCCGGGGCTGGGCCCTCGCGGCGATGGGCGGCCTGTTGCTGCTGGCGGACGACGCCCAGGCGGGCGCGGTGAACGGGCAGGTGCACGCACGCTTAGTGATTACTGCGAGCTGCGAGGTGAGTAAAAACGTTGAGCGCGCACCGGTCAGCCCTACGGGTGGCACCGCGATACTCGATTTCGGCAGCCAAGGGCCTACGTGGAACAACCCTTTGGGCGCTGGCGTTACTGACGGCAGCAAGGCGCCGCTGTCGGTGTCGTGCAACCCCTCGGTGGTCAGCAGCTTCACCGTGACCATCGACGGCGGCGCCAATGGCGACGGCGCTACTCGACGGCTGAGCAACGGCCGCCACACCATTCCCTATCGGCTATCCGCCGACCCGTTGGGCCGCAGCGCCTACAGCATCGGCCAGCAACGCAATTTCGTCGTGACCAAGGGCACACAAGTACCGATCCCGGTATTCGGCTTGGTGGTGGCGAATACCAAGGCCCTACCGGCCGGCATCTACACAGACACCCTGACGGTGACTCTGGATTGGTAAACCATGAGGATGAACATCATGCATGCACGTGTATCGAAAGCGGTTTTTCCATTGATGGCGCTGGCGTGGATATCGGGTGCGCAGGCGGCCACCGTGGCCGGCACGGTCAGCGCGAGCCTGGTGCTGACCAGCAGTTGCCAGGTCAATGGAGCGGCGGCAACCGGCGGGATGAGCTTCGGTAACTTGAACTTTGGTACGGCCAATAGCCTGTTCACCGAGGCCGACGGGCAAGTGCTGGGCGGCGGTGGCGGGGCATTGTCGATTCTGTGTTCGGCGGGTACCTCGCCGACGCTGACCGTGTCGGCTGGCGCCAATGACGGCAAGTCCACTGGCGGTGCACGAGCGCTGTACGACGGCGTTGCCAACTACGTGCCGTACGACCTCTACACCGACAGCGGCCATTCGAATTTGCTGGCCATCGGTGGTGTGATCAACCTGGCGCCGAGTACCGGGGTGGCCCAGGCCGTGAATATTTACGGGAAGGCCAATGGCAAGGCCGGGCTGCCCGCCGGTACGTATACCGACACGGTTAACGTGACCCTGACGTTCTAAGTGCCATGAGCCGGGCAGTGTGGGCGTTGGCGGTGTGCATCGGCTGGGGCATGCCGGTGTCGCTGTTGGCGGTGACCAGTCAATCGTTCCAGGTCAGCGCGACGATCACGCCCGGGTGCCTGGTGGTCGGTGGTGGCACGAACTACGGCAGCCTGGCGTTCGGCACGTATTCGGCACTGGCGACCAGCACGGCGTCGGTCGCGCTCACCGGTGGCGTGACCTTGCAATGTACACCGGGTGTCGCGCTGAACATGAGTGTCGACGGCGGTTTGCATAACAACAGTGGTCGGCGGATGCAGCTCAGTAGCGGCAGCGCCCAAGTGGCCTATCAGCTGTTTCAGGACGCGGCGTTCAGCCAGAACCTGGGGATCAGCCAAAGCGTCAGCGTGGCCTACAGCAACGCGGCCAGTATCACCTTGCCGATTTATGGGCGAGTGCAGTTACCGGGTAATACGCCTGGGGGGACGTACAGCGACACGTTGCAGGTGCAGCTGTCGTGGTAAGGCGATTGGCAATGAGGAGTGAGACTTATGTATGCAGCTTCCCGGCTTGGGTGGGCAGCGGGTTTGAGCGCGTTATTGGCGTTGACGGCAGGGCAGGCCCAGGCGGCCAGCTCGGTGCTGATCTGGCCGATTGACCCGGTGCTGGAGGCCGATCAACAGGCCAGCGCTTTGTGGTTGGAAAACCGTGGCACGGAGACCGCCAACCTGCAAATCCGTGTGTTCGCCTGGACCCAGAGCGGCTTTGATGAGCAGTACCAGAACCAGCGCGACGTGATCGGCAGCCCGCCGGTGGCGAAAATCGAGCCGGGGCAGAAACAGTTGGTGCGTTTGACCCGCACCAAGGACGTGCCGCCGGGCCAGGAATTGGCCTATCGCATCATCATCGATGAGATCCCATCGGCCACGCCCCCCGCAGCCCCTGCCGATGGCAAGACCGCCGCCGCGGTGCGGTTCCAGATGCGTTATTCGGTGCCGTTGTTTGCCTATGGCCCAGGCCTTTGGAGCAAGGTCGACGGCACCCGCGACCGCGACCCAAAGGGGGCCGGCAAGCCGGACCTGAGCTGGAAAAAAGTCAGCGTGGGTGGGCGTAATTACGTCGAAATGCGCAACCAGGGCGCCGTCCACGCGCGCTTGACCGATGCCACGTTCAAGCAGGGCGGCCAACCTCGGCCGCTGGTGGAAGGCTTGATGGGCTATGTGCTGCCGGGCGCGACCATGCGCTGGCCGGTGCCGGACGGGCTGCCGGCGGATCAGCCCTTGCAGGTCCGCGTCAATGGTGCAACGCAACTGGAGAGCCTCGCACCAGGTCGATAAAACAGTGCGATAGGGCAGGGAGCAGCCCCGGGTGTTAACGGATGGAGATGTCCATTGAAGGACACAAAGCCTTGGTGAGCCGCGAGAGGGCTCGATGTCTATGGCGGTCGGTGTGGGTGATGAGTGGCCTGTCTGGCCTGGTGTTTGTGGCGCCAGGCGTGGCGGCGCCATTGCCGCCCCCTCCCGGCAGTCTGGAGGCTGTTGCCGATGCACAGTTATTCCTGGAACTGGTGGTCAACCAGCGTGACACCGGCCGTGTGGTCGCCGTTAATCAACGCGCCGGGCAGCTGTTTATGCCAGCCTCGGTGTTGCAGGAAATCGGTATGAAGCTGCCGGGTGATGTGCCCACCGAGGTCGCGCTGGAAAACCTGCCGGGCCTGCACACCGATTACGACAGCCAGGGCCAGCGCCTGATGCTCACGGTGCCGCCCGCCTGGTTGCCGGAGCAGTTTATCGGCAATCGTGATAACTACCCGCGCACCCATGCGCTGACCAGTTTCGGCGCGCTGCTCAACTATGACGCCTACCTTAATGACACCGATGACGCGGGCACCTACCTCGGCATCTTCAACGAAGTCAGGCTCTTCGACACCTGGGGCACGTTGTCCAACACCGGCCAATACCGCACCACCATGGGCCGGGAGACAATCGGCAGCAGCCCGGACAATGGCTATCGGCGCTATGACACCACTTGGCGGTTTTCCGACGACGAACGCCTGTTGACCTATGAAGCGGGCGATGTGATCAGCGGCGCGTTGCCCTGGAACACGTCGGTGCGCCTGGGCGGGGTGCAGGTGTCGCGCGACTTTGGCGTGCGCCCCGACTTGGTCACCTACCCCTTGCCACAGTTTGCCGGGGAGGCGGCGGTGCCGTCGTCGGTGGACCTGTTTATCAACGGTTACAAATCCAGCAGTGCCAACCTGCAGCCGGGGCCGTACACGCTGACCAACGTGCCGTTTATTAACGGCGCGGGGGAGGCGGTGGTGGTGACCACTGACGCCCTCGGCCGACAGGTGTCGACCACGGTGCCGTTCTATGTCACCAGCACCCTGCTGCAGAAGGGCTTATCGGACTTTTCGGTGGCCGCCGGTAACCTGCGCCGCGACTACACCGTGCGCGATTTCGGCTACGGCCCCGGCGTGGCCAGCGGCACCTTTCGTTATGGACTGTCGGACGCGTTCACCCTGGAAAGCCACGCCGAAGCCTCGGGTGACTTGGCTTTGGGCGGTGTGGGTGGCAACCTGCGCGTGGGTAACTTCGGTGTGCTCAACACCGCCGTCAGCCAAAGCCAGTTCGACGGCCGCGCCGGCCAGCAACTAAGCCTGGGCTATCAATACAGCAACCAGCGTTACAGCCTGTCTTACCAGCGGGTGGAGCGGCGCGATGAGTACGCCGACCTGAGCTTGGTCGACACACCCTATGCCAGCCTCAGCAAGCGCAGCCAGCAGGCCACCCTGAGCTTGAACCTGGATGATTTCGGCAGCCTGGGCGTGGGCTATTTTGATGTGCAGGCGGCGGATGACTCGCGCACGCGCTTGGTGAATATGACCTGGAGCAAATCACTGTGGCGCAACAGCAGTTTTTACCTGTCGGCCAACCATGAGGTTGGCGACAGCAGTTGGGCGGTGCAGGCGCAAGTGGTGATGCCCTTCGACGTGTACGGCAGCCTCAGCGTGGGCAGTGAGCGCAGCAAAACCGGGCAGAGCCAGCAGCGGGTCAACTACAGCCGTGCCGTACCCGCCCAGGGCGGTGTGGGCTTCAACCTGGGGTACGCCAGCGGCGATGGACCGGCTTATCGTCAGGCCGACCTGACCTGGCGCCTGCAGTCGGTGCAATTGCAGGCGGGCGTGTATGGCAACAGCGATGCGCACACCCGTTGGGCGGATGCCAGTGGCTCGCTGGTGTGGATGGACCACCACGTGTTCGCCGCCAACCGCGTCGACGATGCATTCGTGGTCGTGAGCACCGATGGCGTGGGTGGCGTGCCGGTGCGCTATGAGAACCAGGTGGTCGGCGAAACCGACCGCAACGGGCACTTGCTGGTGCCGTGGACCAGCGCCTACTACCGCGCCAAATACGAGATCGACCCGCTGAACTTGCCGTCCAACGTGCAAGTGCCGAATGTCGAACAACGGGTCGCCGTGCGCCGGGGCAGTGGCTACTTGTTGGAGTTCCCGGTGCGCCGGGTGCTCGCGGCGAGCATCACGTTGGTCGATACCCAGCATCAGGATTTGTCTCTGGGCAGCCAGGTACGCCATGAGCAAAGTGGCGCGCTGGCGGTAGTCGGCTGGGACGGCCTGGTCTACCTGGAAAACCTGGCGGCGCATAACACCTTGCAAGTCTCGGTCGGTGACGGCCAAACCTGCCAGGCGACGTTTGAACTGGACACCACGCAGGAGCAGGTGCCGTTGATCGGGCCACTGGTGTGCCAATGACCTAGGGAGTGTGCGTGTGCGGGTTAAGGAATGGCTGTTACGGTGGTTGCCGTTGGCAAGTTTGGGTATGTCTGCACAGGTACAGGCCGTGTGTTCGGTGGTCGCCACGGTACCGGCCAGTTTTGGCACAACGGTGAGTTCGATGACGGTACGTACCACCTCCCAGCCCAGCTCAACCACCAATGGTGGCTTGAGCTGCACGCCAGCGCTGCTGTCGGTCTTGACCTCCAATGACCATTTCTACGCGACCATCAGCGGCTCAGCGCAAGGGGGCTTGGTCGGGCCGACCGGGGACGTTATCAACTATACGATCTACGCCAACAACACCACCGCGTTCCCGATGACGCGCGGCACCGCGTTCGACTTTGGTGGCAGTGGCGGTATTGCCGCGTCCCTGGGGCTGGTGTTCGGGCCCGGCACAAAAGTTATGCCGCTTTATTTCGCCACCACCCTCGGCAGTAACGTCGCCGCCGGTGTGTACAGCGAAACCCTGAGTGTGTTCTGGAACTGGAACTATTGCTCGGGCATTGGCCTTGGCGGCATATGCCTGGGCCGTGAGGTCAACAGCGGCACTACCACGCTGACGGTGAGCATGACCGTGGTCAATGATTGCCAGATCACCACACCGCCGATCGCGTTTGGCAGTGCGCCGGTGGTCAGTGCATTCACCACCGTCAGCGGCCAGGCCAGCGTGGCTTGCACCAAAGGCAGCGCCTACACCGTTGGCCTCAGCGATGGGCAAAACCCGGTGAGTGTGGGCGGCCGTCGGCAGATGGTGTCCGGGAGTAATTTTCTCGCGTACGACATTTTCAAGAGCGCCGGCACCACGCGCTGGGGCAGTGTGGGCGCGGCGCGGCGGGCGAGCTCCACGGCTGAGGTCAACCCTGGCAATGGCTTGGGCACCGGCAGCCAAGTGTTCAACTACAACGCCAAGGTCTACAGCGACCAGACCACACCGCCAGGCGGCACCTACATCGACAACGTCGTGCTGGACGTGGGCTTTTAGAACTTCATCGTCTGCGGGGTCAGCTGACCCACCGGGCTGACCATCGCGTAGTTGTAGCCACTGCCAGACCAGTATTCGGCCTGCAAGCCGTCGGCACTGCGGCTGCCACGCGGCAGAAAACCGTTCTCCGGGCCTGGCGGGCGGATGTAGAAACTCATGCGCCGCCCTTGCGGGTCTTCGTACAGCACCATGGCGGCAGCGCCTTGCTCAGTGGTGAGCAAACGCCCGCTGACCGGCTTGAAGCCCGCCTGGCTCAAGTCGGGCAGGCGATGAGCCTGGTTGAAGTAGCGGTCGAGCCAGGCCTGCATGGTGCTGCTGTCCTGGGCGTTGTAGTCGGCCGGCATAATGCCGTCCTGCGCAAAAAGGCGGAACGCTTGCATCGCATCGGCCATCGGCAACATTGCCGGCTGGGTGGCTTCGCGGGCGTGCCAGCCGCCGATGCCGCCTAGGCTGACTGCGATCAGTAGCACGGCGGCGCTCGCGAAGTGGCGGCGCGACTGATGCTTGATGCGCTGGCGAATCAGCGTCGGGTCCAATTCGGGGTTGGGCGGTTGTTGCAACGCCCCGCTCAATGATGCGCGCAGCGCTTGCGCATCCTGTTGCCAGGCATGCACTTGGGCTGCGACGTCGGGGTGGGCCGCCAAGTAGGTTTCAAGCACGTGGCGATCGCTCTCCAACAGTTGGTGATCGACGTAGGCATGCAAATCGCGTTCGCTGGGGGGCAGGCTGATCATTTGAGTATCCGCAGGGCAGGGCTGGCAATTTCGCCGTCGCTGAGTTGACGCAAGGCCTGGCGCGCCCGAGACAGGCGCGACATGACGGTGCCGACGGGCACCTCGAGGATAACGGCAACCTCCTTGTAGCTTAACCCTTCGACAGACACCCAGAGCAGCAGGGCGCGCTGCTCGGTGTTGAGTTTATCGAAGGCTTGCAAGGTCGACTGAGCCATCACCGTGCGCTCCACCGAAGGTTGCGCGTCGTCACGGCCGGTAAAGTAATCGAGCATGCGTGCATAGCGCCGACCGCGGCGGTGGGCGTCGAGGAACTGTCGGTAGAGGATAGAGAACAGCCAGGCACGCAGATCACCTTCGATGCGTTTATCGGCCCAACGGATGATCGCCCGTTCAAGGGTCGACTGCACCAGGTCGTCGGCGCTGCTGGCGTTACGCGTCAGGGACACGGCAAACCGTCGCATCCTGGGGATGAGTTCACGTAACTGTTCGTCGAGCTCGTGCATGGGCGTGGGTTCTGATCGATTGTGCAGAGGAAGACGCTGGCCGACGTAGCTTATTCCATCAACAGCAGTACGAATGTTGCGCTTTTGTATAGGGAAAATCTGCAATGCGAGCGGCCCTGTAATGCCACTCCCCTACCTCAATCAACCCTCGTAACAGCCGGGAACCACTTCGGCAGTTAATTGATGAGGGTGTATGCATGACATTTTCTCCGATCGATAAACAGTTCTTTTCCCGAGCTGCTCTGGCTCATTTGCCTGCCGCGCAGCGAGTTGTGTTTGAACAATGGGGGTGTGGCCCTACGGCCGAGCCCGCCTGCGACACTGTGCACCACGCCATTGAGGGGCAAGCGGCACGGGCGCCGCAAGCCATCGCTGCAGTGTGGGCGGGCCAGCGTATCAGCTATGAACAGCTCAACCGTCAAGCCAATCGCTTGGCCGTGCGCCTGGTAGAGCAGGGCGTGAAGCGCGGCGACACGGTGGCGCTGTTCGTCGAGCGTTCGATTCCCATGCTGGTAGGGCTTTTGGCGGTGCTGAAGGTGGGCGCCGCGTATGTCCCTCAGGACGCCAGAATCGTACCGACACTGCAACTGAGCATGGTGCTGGAGTCGCTGTCCAGCCCCGTGATTCTGAGCCTGTCGAGCCTGGCCGAGCGTATACCGGCTGATGCAGCCCATCGCTGTCTGGGCCTGGACACGTTTCTGGCCGAAGAGCCCTGGATCGCCCAGGACAACAATCAGGTGTTCGCCGCAACTGACACCGATGATCTGTGTTTCGTGCTGTTCACCTCCGGCACGACCGGGCGGCCCAACGGCGTGTGTGTCAGTCACCGCAACGTGTGCAACATCCTGTTGACGGAGCCGGGGCGGATGGGCATGGCACCGGGTCGTAATGTGGGGCAGGTCCTCAATATCGGGTTTGACATGGCAGCCTGGGAAATACTCGGTTGCTTGGCACACGGTGCGACCCTGCTGATTCGAGGTCAAGATATTGCGCAAACCGCTGCACAGTGCGACGTATTGATCGCAACGCCCTCGATACTGTCGACGCTTGACCCTGAGCAATGCCCTGACCTCAAGGTCGTCGCGGTGGCGGGAGAGCCCTGTTCCCAGGCGCTCGCCGAGCATTGGGCCGAACACTGCGCGTTCTACAACGGTTGCGGCCCCACCGAAACCACGATCGTCAATACGCTGCATCGGCACGTGCCTGGCACGCTATTGACCATCGGCAAGCCCACGCCCAATAACACCGTGTATGTGCTCAATGAACACGGCCGTGCCTGTGAACTGGGTGAAACCGGTGAAATGTGGGCCGGCGGCGCAGGGGTAACGGTCGGCTACTTAAATAATGCTGAGCTGACTGACGAGCGCTACCGCCCGGACCCCTTTATGGGCGGTGACGCGATGATGTTTCGTACGCGGGACCTGGGGCGCTGGACGACTGAGGGGCAGCTTGAACATTTGGGGCGGGTCGATGATCAGGTAAAGGTTCGCGGGTTTCGTGTGGAGCTGGACGCCGTGTCCGCCGCCCTGGAGGCCGGCGATGGCTGCACGCGGGCGGTCACGTTGAAGCTGGACAGCCGCAACCTGGTGGCCTTTGTTTCGCCGGCCAGTGCTGACGTTCAGTCGTGCCGAGCCCGGTGCCAGGAACGCCTGGCCTACTACTGCGTGCCGTCGTCGATCTATGCGATGGAGCATTTTCCACTGACCGCCAGGGGCAAGATCGACAAGGGTCTATTGCTGCAGCGGGCTCGGGAGCGGCACGTGGCGTTGTTGGCGCTCATAACTGAGGGCCCCGGCCATGATTGATGCGCTGACCCGTACCGTTGTGCCGCCCAAGCCCGCGCTTTGGCGCCGCTGGACGTCACTGCCGATGTTCTCTTACTACAACCGTCTGTTGGCGCTGGTGCTGATGGGCAACGCGTTTGTGCTGCTGGCTGTGGACGTTCACGCCCTCACCGTTGAGAGGCTCGCGGACATGGTGTTGATCAACCTGTCGGTTGCCATTGTGATTCGCCAGCAATACCTGATCAATGCGCTGTTCTGGTTGGCAACGCGTATACCGCTGTGTTGGCCGTTGCGTATCCGCCGCAGCGCGGCGAAGGTCTACCACATCGGTGGTCTGCACAGCGGCTCGGCATTGGCCGCGACCGCCTGGTTCGCAGCGATGCTCGGTGTTCAAGGCGTACGGTATCTGCAGCACCCGGGTAGCGTTTCGTCGGCCTGGATGTGGATGGCCGGGCTGCTGCTAGGCCTGTTGCTGTTGATGGTGATCATGGCTCATCCATGGGTTCGAGGTCGGTTTCACAACGGTTTCGAACGGGTTCACCGTTTTGCCGGGTGGTCTGTACTGCTGGTGTTCTGGGGGCTGACGCTGCTGGCGTCGATGGAGGATGGGGCGCAGCTATTGCTCAGCGGCTCGTTCTGGATACTGGTGCTACTGACCTTGAGCATCGCGCTGCCATGGCTACGCCTGCGCAAAGTAGCGGTTGAACATACGCGGCCTTCCGGGCACGCGGTCGTTACCCGCTTCGCTCACACCACACCGTTTGCCGGCTCATCCACGGCGATCAGTCGGCACCCGCTGCTGGAGTGGCATTCGTTTGCCAATATCCCAGCACCGAACGAGGCCGGGTTTCGCTTGATCATTTCCAGGGCCGGGGATTGGACGGGGCGTTTCATCGAGGACTTGCCCAACCACGTGTGGGTCAAGGGCATTACCACTGCCGGAGTGGCCCGTGTGGAGACGTTGTTCACGTCGGTGGTGTACGTGGCGACCGGCAGCGGTATCGGCCCTGTGATGCCGCACCTATTGGCAGCCAAGGTGCCGATCCAACTGATCTGGTCTACCCGCAGCCCGAGGGCGACCTACGGTGATGCATTGGTGGACGAGATTCTGCGGGCACAGCCGAACGCGTTGATCTGGGACACCGATGAGCGCGGTAAGCCCGACCTTGTGCAACTGGCTTACGGCGCGGTGCAGGTGTTCGGCGCAGAGGCGGTGATCTGCATTGCCAATCAGGGCTTGACGCGGCGTGTGGTGGAAGAGATGGAAGCCAGGGGCATACCGGCCTATGGCGCGATCTGGGATTCGTGAGGTAACACGCGGGTTCAGCACATCAATATTTGGAGGTTTCTATGAATGTAATGATCGAGCGTCATGGCCGGGTGGTGTTGCTTCGGTTGAATCGCCCTGTGGTCAAAAACGCATTGAGTTCAGCGTTGATGGCGCAGCTTGTCACCGCTTTAACGGCCTTGGACCAAGACCCGGAGGTCGGTTGCTTTGTGCTCACTGGCACTGCCGAGTATTTTGCGGCCGGGGCAGATATCAAGGAAATGAGCGGCAAGTCGTACCTGGACATGCTCAACGAAGATTATTTCTGCGGGTGGGAGGCGTTCACTAACCTGCGTACGCCCTCCATTGCCGCCGTGGCCGGTTACGCCTATGGCGGAGGATGTGAGCTGGCGCTGATGTGCGACATGATTTTTGCCGCCGACAGCGCCACGTTCGCCCAGCCGGAAATCAAGCTGGGCGTGATCCCGGGCATGGGCGCGACCCAGCGCTTGACCGGGCTGATCGGCAAGGCCAAAGCGATGGACCTGGTGTTGACCGGCCGGCGGATGACGGCCCAGGAGGCGGAGCAGGCAGGACTTGTGTCACGGGTGTACCCGGCGGCGACGTTGCTGGAGCAGACGCTGGCGGTGGCGACGCAGATTGCCGGGTTTTCCCGCACCGCCACCCGAGCCGCGCGTGAGGCCGTGGGGCAGGCTCTTGAAGTGGGTTTGCGCGATGGGGTACGCCTGGAGCGCCGACTGTTTCATGGCTTGTTTGCGACACCCGATCAGCAGGAGGGCATGAATGCTTTTCTGAACAAGCGCCAGGCCTTATTCAATCAGTCGTAGGAGAAAATAAAGCACAAACGGGATCAGCTGTGAAAATAACTACAGCGAAGGAGGAATAAACCTACGTGAGATTCGTCTCATAGCTCTTTTCCCTCTGTGCTGGAGCTTTTCATGGTAGATCACTCATCACCGCCCCGTCCTCCGCTCAGCACGCCGAGCCTGATCGCACGGCTTGCTGGTATCGGTGCGGTGGTTGCTGTTGTTGCCGGGGCGTTTGCCTACGTCAACGGTATGCTCGACCCACAGCGCCTGCAGCCCAAGACCCTGGTCAACGCCCTTGAAACCAATAATGGCGTGCACCCGGGCTTGCGCCGTAACCATGCCAAGGGCGTATGCGTGGCGGGTTACTTCGAGAGCAGCCCCGAGGTGCGTGCGTATTCCAGTGCCCAGGTGTTCAGCGCGGCGAAAACCCCGGTGATCGGTCGGTTTGCTTTACCCAGCGGCAACCCCTATGCGCCGGACAGCAGTGTGCCTATCCGCAGTTTCGCCCTGCAGTTCAGCCAGGCCAACGGCCAGCAATGGCGCACGGGGATGAACAGCATGCCGGTGTTCCCGGTGGGCACGCCTGAGGCGTTTTACCAGATGCTCAAGGCGGGTGCGCCGGACCCGGCCACCGGCAAGCCGAACCCGGCGGGCATGCCAGCGTTTTTTGCCGCGCACCCGGAGACGGCGCCGTTTCTGGCGTGGGTCAAGACAGCCAAGCCGTCGGCCAGTTATGCGACTGAAACCTACAACGGCATCAATGCGTTTTATTTGGTGAGCGCGGATGGCAAGCGTCAGGCGGTGCGTTGGGGCGTGGTGCCACAAGACCAAGATGCGGCCGGCGACACCGCGCCATCGGGCAGCGACTTCCTCGAAAAAGACCTGGTACAGCGCCTGGCTTCCGGCCCGCTGCGTTGGCAACTGAACATGACCCTGGCCAACCCCGGCGACCCTTTGGACGATGCGAGCAAGGCCTGGGCCGGTGAACACAAGGTGCTGAACGCCGGTACCCTGGTGCTGCAAAGCAGTCAGCCGCAAGCGGACGGTGATTGCCGCGACATCAACTTTGACCCACTGATTTTGCCCAGTGGTATTCAAGCTTCCAACGATCCGCTGCTGGCGGCGCGTTCGGCAGCCTATGCCAGTTCGTACGTGCGCCGCGCCGGTGAAGTCAGCCCACTGCACAGTGCCCCTCAGGAGTCGAAACCATGAATGCTCAACCACGGTTTTTCGCGCTGTTGGCCCGCCTGCTGCATTGGTTGATGGCCTTGATGATCATCGCCATGTTGTTTATCGGCGCGGGCATGGTGGCGTCGGTGTCGGAGCGCCACGAGTGGCTGATTCACCTGCACAAGCCGTTGGGTATTGCGATTCTGGCGTTGGTGATCGTGCGGTTGGCGGTGCGCTTTTCCACCCGGCAACCGCCGCTGCCTGTCGATTTGCCATTGTGGCAAGTGCTGGCAGCCAAGGCGTCGCACTTAGTGTTGTACGCGTTGATGCTGGTGTTGCCGCTGCTGGGCTGGGCGATGATTTCGGCAGCCGGTGATCCGGTGATGCTTAGTAGTTCAGTGCAGCTGCCGGCGTTGGTGGGGGCAAATGCGCCGTTGTTTGCGCTGTTGCGCAAAGCGCATGGGTACCTGGCCTATCTGTTGTTTCTAACGGTGCTATTGCACCTGGCGGCGGCACTATTCCACGGGTTGATTCGCCGTGACGGCGTGCTGCAAAGCATGACTGGCACCAAGGGCTGATGCCAGGGCTGTGTGGCGAGCAAACTCGCTCGCCACACAGCCATCAGCGCAAGATGCCAACGATATCGGCGACGCTGCTTAACACATCCTTGCCCAACTGCTTGGAGCGCTCACCCGACCAGCCGGTCTTTGGGTTGGGCGCGTCATCGTTGTCTTTGAACGGCATTTCCAGGGTCAGTGACAGGCAGTCATATTTCTCGCCGACGGCATTGCAGGCCAGCGTCATGTTGGCTTCGCCCGGCAGGTCACGGGTGTAGCCGTGGGTGGTCTGGAAGTCACGGGTCAGCGCGCTCAAGTGGCCGCGGAAGTGTTTCTCCAGCACTTCCAGGCGCGTGGTGTAGCCTGGGTTGCCTTCGCAGCCGGCGGTGAACACGTAGGGGATTTCTTCGTCGCCGTGGATATCGAGGAACAGGTCAACGCCGTATTTTTCCATCTGCTGTTGGGCGAACAGTACTTCTGGACTGATCTCCTGGCTGGCGCTCTGCCAGGCGCGGTTGAGGTCCTGGCCCATGGCGTTGGTGCGCAAGTGGCCGTGGAAGGCACCGTCAGGGTTCATATTAGGTATCAAGTACAGGTCTGCGACGGACAGAAGCTTTTTCAACTCGGCGTCACCGTCCTGCTGCAGGCGTTCGATGATGCCTTCCATCAACCATTCGGCCATGTGTTCGCCGGGGTGTTGCTGGGCGATGATCCAGACGTTGCGTCGGCCCTCACCACCTTTACCGCGGCGCAGCAGTTGGATGTCGCGGCCTTCGACGCTTTTGCCTGTTGCCAGTAACTCGGTGCCAGCGCGGTTCAAGGCCAGGTCGATCAGCCAGTCGTGACGCTCACGGCTGTAGGGTTCGAAGTAGGCGATCCAGGCTTGTTTTTCACGGGTTTCCAGGCTGATGTGCAATGTTTCGCCATCAAAACGCGTGGGGACGCGGAACCAGTTGATATGGTCGTAAGACGCTACCGCGCTGTAGCCGCTCCAAGCGTTTTTGTAAGAGGACTGACTCGCATTGCTCAGGCGAAAGGTGTGGGTGTGACCCACGTGCATACCTTCGGCCTTAAAGTGGAACCATTGGAAATGCGCACTGCGGGTATCGGGTTTGATCGCAAGCAGCAACTGGTAGGCGTCGCTGGCATCCAGGACTTGGATATTGCCGCTGTCGAAGTCGGTACTGATCTTGATGGAGGTCAAGGCCACAGTCATAGTCGGGTCGCCTGAGTAGGAGAGTTGTGGCAGATATCTTACAAGGACTCAGGCGCAATTCTGATGCGAAATTGTTGCAGAGGGGGAGGGGGCGTCGTCCTTGACGCCGCAGCAGCTTAGAATCTATGAGATTGATTCTCAAGCGCTATTTCGCAAAGATCCGGTCTAGAGCGTTGGTTCGGCTTTCTTTTGGCGATGGTCTTTTGCTACCATGCGCGCCATCGAGCAACACACAGTCTTCATTAGCCTGAAGCCATGCCAGGAAAACTGGCAAAAAAAGACCCGGCCAAAGAGCCGGGTCAAAAACCGTGATTAGCCTGATGAGGAGATATTCCAAGAGTCCGACCTAAGGTCCCTTGGTCTATCGACTGATCTCGCGATCAGCTGCCAACAATAATAATCATTATCATTTGCGAGTCAAATGTTTTTATCCCTGAGATAGAAATATTTTCGCTGTGTGCCGGTCAAGTGTTTGCCTGACCCTCTGGCACTTGCAATGTCTGCTCCACCATCGCCTTTGCCATATCAATCAAATACACCACTGAAAACGCCAGATCCCGTTGGTTGCCCTGACGGCTGCTTGCCGATTCGTACGCCGCTGCCGCCGCGCTGCGCAGCAGGTCGGAAGCGTGAACCAGTGCGTCCTCGTGGCTAATACCGGGCTTAATGTCGAAAAATGACGCGTCCGCGATTGGCGTCGAAACATCCTCTTTCAAGTAATAGTCGAGTGCGCGCTGGGCGGCGCCGCTGTTGCGCATCACCAACAGTTCGTCGGTTTCAGAGGTGTTGGGCAGGTAATACGGGCGGGTCGTCATGAGGGTGGGTACTCTGAGTGGATGTCTAAAACCTGCCATCGATAATAATACGGATCGTATTTATGTCATTTGATGGATTACTACAAACTGTTTATTGTCGTAGCAACTACGCAACGTATTGTCTCGGCCCATGGATAACTGGATAGCGTTGGTCAAAGCCAACATGAAAGACCGCAAGGTCACGCAGGATGAACTGGCCGAACGCTTGGGCATGTCCCAGGGCGGTGTGGGCCATTGGCTCAACAAGCGCCGTGTGCCTAGCCTCGCGGATATGAATCGGGTGCTCGCCGAGTTGGGGCTGGGGTACTTGGAGGTCGCGCTGGAAATTCGCGAGAAAGCCGATGACGCGACAGCACTGGAACAACACTACAACCCGTATTTCCGCTACCCGGTCAGTGATTGGAAAGGTGTCTGCGAAGTACGTGAAGAACGCCCAACCTACGGTGCCGCACGGTTCGAGCTGACGGATTACCACGCCCGGGGCGACGCTTTCTGGCTACCCGTGACGGGAGATGCCATGACCGCTCCCAGCGGCCTGAGCATTGGCGCCGGCATGATGATCCTGGTGGACCCGGCCATCGAAGCCGAGCCCGGCAAACTGGTCGTCGCCCAATGGGCCGATAGTACCCAGGCGACCTTTCGCCAGTTAATGGAAGAGAGCGGCCAGCTCTACCTGGTACCGCTCAATCCGACCTATCCGAAGCTGCTGTTCAGCGACGATTGCCGAATCCTCGGCGTTGTCGTGCAAGCCACCGCGAAGTTCTAATCCGCTGTGTCTAGCTCGACCAAGGCGCTGCCTTCAGCAACCATTTCGCCTTCCTGGCAGAACAACGCCTTGACCACCCCGGCCTGGGGCGCGCGGATGCTGTGTTCCATCTTCATCGCCTCAAGCACCACCAATTGCGTACCGGCTTCGACAGCTTGGCCGACCTCCACCAGCACCCGTACGATGCTGCCGTTCATGGGCGCCGTAAGGCCACCTTGATGGGATTGGTTGGCTTCGACCGCTGCAATCGGGTCGAACAGGCTTACGGTGTGCATCTCGCCGCTCCAGCGCAGGTACACGCTGCCTGCGCTGCGAACTGCCAGGTGGGCACGCCGCACACCGTTGTGTTCGATCACCAACTGCTCGCCCCGCAACTGCGCGGCGCCGCCATCCAACCTCACCAGACGATCCTGACCATTGCAGCTCAAATGCAGCGAAACCTCTGCAGGCAGCCCTGCACGAAAACCTCGCGTATCCGCCCACGGCCCATCATCGTTAGGCAAGCTCTGCATAAACGCTGCACCCGCCGCCTGCCAAAACTCATCGCTCAATTCGCCCGGAAGCGGTAACAGCGCATCCTGATAGCGGGGAATAAATCCGGTATCCAACTGCGCTGCCGCGAATGCCGGATGGCCGATTATTCGTCGCAAAAAACCCAAGTTAGTCTTGAGTCCGCCGACGGCAAATTCATTGAGCATCGCCAATAAGCGCAGTCGCGCCTGTTCACGGTCTTCGCCCCAGGCGATCAGCTTGCCGAGCATCGGGTCGTAGAACGGCGAAACGTCGTCGCCTTGCTCCACGCCGCTGTCCACACGGCGGCCAGGGCCTGGCGCCGATTCACGGTACAACGCCAAGTGCCCGGTGGCCGGGAGGAAATCATTGGCGGGGTCTTCGGCATACAGGCGCACTTCAATCGCGTGACCGATCAGCGGCACCTGTTCTTGCGTGATCGGCAGCGGCTCGCCCTGGGCAACACGGATCTGCCACGCCACCAGATCGAGGCCGGTAATCGCCTCGGTCACCGGATGCTCTACCTGTAGCCGCGTGTTCATCTCCATAAAGAAAAACTCGCCGCGCGCGTCCAGCAAGAACTCCACCGTGCCCGCGCCGACATAACCGATGGCCTGGGCTGCGCGCACTGCGGCTTCGCCCATGGCTTTGCGCTGTTCAACACTCAAGCCCGGCGCTGGTGACTCCTCCACGACTTTCTGATGGCGACGCTGAATCGAGCAGTCACGCTCATTCAGGTACAGACAGTGGCCGTACTGGTCGGCAAATACCTGGATCTCGACATGGCGCGGCTTGAGCAGATATTTCTCTACCAGCATCTGCCCATTGCCGAAGGACGACAGCGCCTCACGCTGGGCCGATGCCAATGCCTCGGCCAGTTGGCTGACGTCCTCGACCACCTTCATGCCCTTGCCGCCGCCGCCGGCCGTGGCCTTGAGCAGCACCGGGTAGCCGACTCGCTCGCAGGCATCACGGAAGGTTTCCAGGTCCTGGGCTTCGCCGTGATAACCCGGCACCAGCGGTACACCGGCTTTTTCCATCAACGCCTTGGCCGCCGATTTGCTGCCCATGGCATCAATGGCCGAGGCGGGCGGGCCGAGAAAAATCAGGCCCGCCGCTTCGATCGCGCGCGCGAAGTCGGCGTTTTCCGACAGAAACCCATAACCCGGATGTATCGCCTGGGCGCCACTGGACTGGGCGGCGGCGATCAGCTTGTCGATTTGCAGATAACTTTCACTGGCTTTGCTGCCGCCCAAGTCGACACGAATGTCCGCTTCGCGGGTATGGCGCGCATCGCGGTCGATGGCGCTGTGCACGGCCACCGTGGTCAGGCCCATGGCCTTGGCGGTGCGCATCACGCGGCAGGCAATTTCGCCGCGGTTGGCCACCAGTACGGTGGTCAGTGTGCTCATGAGCGCGGCTCCTGTGCTTGCCAACTGGGTGGGCGTTTTTGCAGGAAAGATCGCAAGCCTTCCTGGCCCTCGGTGCTCACGCGAATCCGCGCGATGGCGTTTTCGCAATAGCGGCGCAGTGCCGGGGTGAGGGCGCCGTTGCCCACTTCGCGCAATAAGTCTTTACTGGCGCGCATCGCCGCAGGGCTGTTTTGCAACAGGTTGGCCACCCACTGTTCCACCTGTTGGTCCAGTTCATTGGCTGGGTAACTTTCTGCCAGCAAACCGATGTCCCGTGCCCGTTGGCCACCAAAGCGTTCGGCGGTCAGGGCATAACGCCGCGCCGCACGTTCGCCGATAGCCTGTACCACGAACGGGCTGATCACCGCGGGGGCCAGGCCAATGCGTACTTCCGACAGGCAGAACTGCGCGTCATCGGCCCCAATAGCCATGTCGCAACAACTGATCAGGCCCAGCGCGCCGCCATAGGCGGCGCCTTGCACCACAGCCAGTGTCGGAATTTTCAGCTTGGCCAGGTTGTACATCAACTCTGCCAGCTCGCGGGCGTCGTCGAGGTTGGTGTGGTAGTCAAGCTCGGCGGATTGCTGCATCCACGCCAAGTCGGCACCGGCACTGAAATGCTTGCCGCGCCCGCGCAGCACCAGGAAACGCAGGGCTGGGTCGCCCTGGACGTGGTCAAGGGCGATGATCAGTTCGCGGATCATTTCGGCGTTGAACGCGTTGTTCTTGGCTTCTCGACTGAGCCACAGCGTGGCAAAGCCACGGCTGTCGGTGGCCAGTTCGAGTGTGTTGAAATCGCTCATGGGTACAGCTCCATTTACATGCGGAACACGCCGAAGCGGCTCGGCTCGATGGGGGCGTTCAGCGAAGCGGACAAGGCCAGTGCCAGCACATCACGGGTTTGCAGTGGGTCGATGACGCCGTCATCCCACAAGCGCGCGCTGGAATAGTAGGGGTGGCCCTGGGTTTCATACTGGTCGAGGATCGGCTGCTTGATCGCGGCTTCCTCCTCGGTGCTGAAGCCCACCCCGGCACGCTCGGCTTGTTCACGCTTGACCTGCACAAGTACGCCGGCCGCCTGTTCGGCGCCCATCACGCCAATGCGCGCGTTCGGCCACATCCACAGAAAGCGCGGGTCGTAGGCGCGGCCGCACATGCCGTAGTTTCCGGCACCGAAACTGCCGCCAATGATGACCGTGAATTTGGGCACCTTAGCGCAGGCTACGGCAGTCACCAGCTTGGCCCCGTGCTTGGCGATGCCACCCGCCTCGTACTTCTGGCCGACCATAAAACCGGTGATGTTCTGCAGGAACAGTAGGGGAATCTCGCGCTGGCAAGCCAGTTCGATAAAATGCGCGCCTTTTTGCGCGGCTTCAGCGAACAAGATCCCGTTATTCGCCAGGATCGCAATCGGGTAGCCGTGCAGATGGGCAAAACCACATACCAACGTGGTGCCAAACAAGGCCTTGAACTCATCGAACACCGAGCCGTCCACCAGCCGCGCGATCACTTCGCGCACATCGAATGGCTGCTTGGCGTCGGCAGGGATCACACCGTAGAGCTCTTCGCTGCTGTACAGCGGCGCCACCGGCGTACGTTGGCGCAACTCGCCCTGTTTGCGCCAGTTGAGGTTGGCCACACTGCGCCGGGCCAGGGCCAGCGCATGTTCATCGCTGTCGGCATAGTGGTCGGCCACACCGGATATCTTGCAGTGCACGTCGGCACCGCCGAGGTCTTCGGCGCTGACCACTTCGCCTGTCGCCGCTTTTACCAGCGGTGGGCCAGCGAGAAAGATAGTGGCCTGCTGGCGCACCATGATCGCCTCGTCGGCCATGGCCGGCACATACGCGCCGCCCGCGGTGCACGAGCCCATTACCACGGCGATCTGCGGTATACCTTGGGCGCTCATATTTGCCTGGTTGAAAAAGATCCGTCCAAAGTGCTCGCGGTCAGGAAACACTTCATCCTGGCGCGGCAAGTTGGCGCCACCGGAATCGACCAGGTAGATGCACGGCAGGCGGTTCTGCTCAGCGATGGTCTGTGCACGCAGGTGTTTTTTTACTGTGAGCGGGTAGTAGGAGCCGCCTTTGACGGTGGCGTCGTTGGCGACAATCATGCACTCCACGCCTTCGACGCGGCCGATCCCGGCGATCACACCCGCTGCGGGCACGTCTTCGCCATACACCTGATGCGCAGCCAGTTGGCTGAGTTCGAGAAAGGGCGAGCCGGGATCAAGCAAGCGGTTGATTCGCTCGCGAGGCAGCAGTTTGCCGCGCGACGTATGGCGTTCCTGAGCCTTGGCGCCGCCGCCTTGCTGCACATGGGCGAGCAGGGTGTGCAGGGCGTCGACCTGTTGGCGCATCGCCGCACTGTTGTCGGCGAATTGCGCCGAGCGCGGGTTTAGCTGGGTGTGCAAGATGGCCATGGGTGTGCTCCTTCAGCGGGTTTCGTTGAAGAGTTCGCGACCGATCAGCATCCGCCGAATCTCACTGGTACCGGCGCCGATTTCATACAGCTTGGCGTCACGCAGCAGGCGCCCGGCGGGGAACTCATTGATGTAGCCGTTACCCCCCAGAATCTGAATCGCGTCGAGGGCCATTTGCGTGGCGCGCTCGGAGCTGAACAGGATCACCCCGGCCGCATCCTTGCGCGTGGTCTCACCGCGCTCGCACGCCTGGGCCACGGCGTAGAGGTAGGCGCGGCAGGCGTTGAGCTGGGTGTACATGTCGGCGACTTTGCCCTGGATCAGCTGGAATTCGCCGATGCTCTGGCCGAACTGTTTGCGGTCGTGGATGTACGGCACGATCAGGTCCATGCACGCCTGCATGATGCCGATCGGGCCGCCCGCCAGCACCACGCGTTCATAGTCCAGGCCACTCATCAGTACTTTCACGCCGCCATTCAGCGCGCCGAGGATGTTTTCTTCAGGCACTTCAACGTCATCGAAAAACAACTCGCAGGTGTTGGAACCGCGCATACCGAGCTTGTCGAACTTGTTGCTGCGGCTGAAACCTTTCCAGTCGCGCTCGACGATAAACGCGGTGATGCCGTGGGGGCCTTTTTCCAGGTCGGTCTTGGCGTAGATCACGAAGGTGCTGGCGTCAGGGCCGTTGGTGATCCAGGTCTTGCTGCCGTTGAGCACGTAATGGTCGCCGCGTTTATCGGCGCGCAGCTTCATCGAGACCACGTCGGAGCCAGCATTCGGCTCGCTCATGGCGAGGGCGCCGATGTGTTCGCCGCTGATCAGCTTGGGCAGGTACTTGAGCTTCTGCTCGTGGCTGCCGTTGCGGTTGATCTGGTTGACGCACAGATTGGAGTGGGCGCCGTAGGACAAGCCTACCGAAGCCGAGCCGCGGCTGATTTCTTCGATGGCTACCACGTGGGCGAGGTAACCGAGGCCGGCGCCGCCGTACTCTTCCGGCACTGTAATACCGAGCAGGCCCATGTCACCGAACTTGCGCCACATATCAGCGGGGAACAGGTTGTCGCTGTCGATTTGGGCTGCGCGCGGGGCGATTTCCTTGGCCACGAAGGACTGCACCTGGTCGCGCAGCATGTCGATGGTTTCGCCGAGGGCGAAGTTCAGGGACGGGTAACTCATGGACAGGCACCTTAATGTAAGCGTTGTTGTTGTGTGGAGAGTGTGCCGGGGAGGGCGCTCACCTTTACGTTAACGTAAGCTTGCGTTACGGCGCTGTCAATCGTAGTTTACGTTTACGTCAACCTACAAAAAAGACAACAGGGGTCGTTATGGATCAATCGAATCAGAGCTACAGCCGTGGCTCCCAAGACCAGACCTTGCTGGCCATGACCATTGGCCAGGCCTTTGATCACACGGTGGCGCAGCACGCCGAGGGTGAGGCCTTGGTGGTGCGCCATCAGCAGCGTCGCTACACGTGGCGGCAATTGGCTGAAACGGTTGACCTGCACGCCCGTGCCTTCCTTGCCCTGGGCATGCAAACCGGCGACCGTCTGGGCATCTGGGCGCCCAATTGCGCCGAGTGGTGCATCAGCCAGATCGCCAGCGCCAAGCTCGGCGTGATCCTGGTCAATATCAACCCGGCCTACCGCAGCAGTGAATTGGATTACGTGCTCAAGCAATCGGGTTGCCAATGGCTGGTGTGCGCCGGGTCGTTCAAGGGCTCCGATTACCACGCGATATTGCAGGAACTCAGCCCCGGCCTGAGCGCCATGATCAGCCTTGACCCCAGCCCGCCTGCGGAATTCTTGCCCTGGTCGCAGCTGGCAGCCCTCGGCAGTGGCGTCCCGCCCGAACAGCTGCACACCCGCCAGGCCAGCCTGCACTTCGATCAAGCCGTCAACATCCAGTACACCTCCGGCACCACCGGATTCCCCAAGGGCGCTACCCTCAGCCACCACAACATTCTTAATAACGGTTACATGGTCGGTGAGAGCCTGGGTCTCACGGCTCAGGATCGCCTGGTGATTCCGGTGCCGCTGTATCACTGCTTCGGCATGGTCATGGGCAACCTCGGCTGCATCACTCATTGCACCACTATGATCTATCCCAATGACGGTTTCGACCCGTTGCTGACCTTAAGTGCCGTCGCCGCAGAGCGCGCCACCGGGCTGTATGGCGTGCCGACGATGTTTATCGCGTTGCTCGATCACCCACGCCGGGGCGAGTTCGACCTGTCGACCCTGCGCACCGGCATCATGGCCGGGGCGACATGCCCCATCGAGGTCATGCGCCGCGTCATCAGCGAGCTGCACATGGGCGAGGTGCAGATCGCCTACGGCATGACCGAAACCAGCCCGGTGTCACTGCAGACCGGCGCCAATGATGACCTTGAGCGCCGTGTCACCACTGTCGGTCGCACCCAGCCGCAATTGGAAAACAAGATCATCGACACCGATGGCAATACGGTTGCACGCGGTGAGATCGGCGAATTGTGCACCCGGGGCTACAGTGTGATGCTTGGCTACTGGAACAACCCCGACGGCACCCGCGACGCCATCGATGACGCTGGCTGGATGCACACCGGCGATTTGGCGACCATGGATGAGCACGGCTACGTGTGCATCGCCGGGCGCAACAAAGACATGATTATTCGCGGGGGCGAAAACGTGTACCCGCGTGAGCTGGAAGAGTTTTTCTTCACTCACCCGGCGGTGGCCGATGTGCAGATCATCGGTATTCCGGATGCGCGTTACGGTGAAGAGATCGTCGCTTGGGTCAAGTTCCATCCCGGCCATGTGGCCAACGAGCTAGAGCTGCAAACCTGGTGCAAGGGGCGCATTGCGCATTTCAAGACGCCCAAGCATTTCAAGTTCGTGGACGAGTTTCCGATGACGGTGACAGGCAAAATCCAGAAGTTTCGCATGCGTGAGATTTCGATTGAGGAGCTGCGCACGCAGCCCAACTGAGCAGACCAAACCAATGTGGGAGCGAGAAAACCCGCTCCCACATGTTTATCAGTGCGATATCGCGATGTTCTGAAACGCAAAAAGCACAAAGGGGACCCGAAGGTCCCCTTTAATTTGTCGTTGCGTGCTCTTTTTTTATTATTGAGGGGCGGTCTATTGTTGTTTTTGGCAACCGTTACCCTTTACCACTATTTTTGGCGACCCCCATCCGGGGTCAAGAGCAAACGTATTTTTTTGAGCGCTGACTTGCTTCTTCGTTAACGATCCAACCAGTGGTAGCTACCTGAGGTAGTTTTATTTTTCTCTAACCGGTTGCGGGTTTCGGCATGCCGTACCCTGCGAAGCACATCTTCTCCAAAAAAATCTGTTAGCTGCGTCTCTGCCGTGTTGTTTTTATTATGTCAGAGTCGTTTCGTCTTATTTTTATTAGGTTTGGCGCTTTTTATTCTTGTTATGCAATAGAGATAGCAGAAGCCGTGCCAACTTTTAAAAATCCTTTAAAATCAACGGCTTGGTTTTTTTGGTAGGCAACGGCTTATGGCTAGTCAGACAAAATATGTTCCCGTGTTACTCGTTAAGTAGGCGTGCGGTAACACATTGTCACAGCAATGCTACTCACCGGACGTTACGCGCCTTGGCCACGCGCGACCCGCTGGGCCGACCCAGCACGTGGCTGATGTGCTGGCCTGCGCGAATCAACTGCGTCAGATCGATGCCGGTGTCGATACCCAGGCCGTCGAGCAGGTACACCACATCTTCGGTGGCGACGTTACCGCTGGCGCCCTTGGCGTAAGGGCAGCCGCCAAGGCCCGCGATAGAGCTGTCGAACACATTCACACCTTCGAGCAGGCTGGCGTAGATATTCGCGATCGCCTGACCGTAGGTATCGTGGAAGTGCCCAGCCAGTTTGTCCCGTGGCACCTGCGCGCCGACCACCTCAAACAGGCGCCGTGTCGCGCCCGCCGTGCCGGTGCCGATGGTATCGCCCAGGGAAACCTCATAGCAGCCCATCGCATACAACTCGCGCGCGACCGCCGCGACTTGTTCGGGGGCGATGTCACCTTCGTAAGGGCAACCCAACACACACGACACATAACCACGCACGCTGATGCCGTGCTGTTTGGCCGCCGCCATGATCGGTGCAAAACGCGCCAGGCTTTCGCTGATCGAGCAGTTGATATTGCGCTGGGAAAACGCCTCCGATGCGGCCGCAAACACGGCGACTTCTTTCACGCCGGCGGCCAAGGCGTCTTCAAAGCCACGCAGGTTCGGCGCGAGTGCGCCGTAGGTCACGCCGGGTTTGCGCTGTATCTGCGCAAACACCTCGGCCGAGCCGGCCATCTGCGGCACCCACTTGGGCGAGACAAAACTGCCGACTTCGATGTAGCTCAAGCCCGCGTGAGTGAGGGCATCCACCAACTGGACCTTATCGGCCACGCTGATGGGCCGGGCTTCGTTCTGCAAGCCATCGCGTGGGCCGACTTCGACCATGCGTACATGTGAGGGGAGGGACATTGGCAGCTACCTTCTGGTTATTGGCCAACCTGGCTGATGGTTTGCGCCAGTGCCTGGGTGCAGCGCTCTTCGGCGGTGTCCAGTTCCAGCTTCATCTGTTCGATATCCAATAGCTGTTGCTCAAGCTGCTCACGGCGCTCGGCAATCTTGGCCAGCATGCTGTTGAGTTGGATGTGGTTGCCGCTGCTGGGATCGTAGAGCTCGATCAGCTCGCGGCATTCCGCCAGGGAAAAACCGATACGTTTGCCACGTAGGATCAGCTTGAGGCTGACCTTGTCTCGCGCCGAGTAGATGCGCTCCTGGCCCCGACGTTCCGGAGCCAGCAGGCCTTGTTCTTCATAGAAGCGAATAGCGCGGGTAGTGATATCGAGCTCGCGGGCGAGGTCGGAGATGCTGTAGGTCGTGCTCATGGGGGCGCTCAAGTAGGTCTTGGCGCTAAGCTAATGGCACGTTGACGTAAACGTCAAGCAAATAGCCCGGTTGGATGCACACGCTGCGGCGAGGGAGCTTGCTCCTGCCGGGGGGGGGGGCGCCGCGCCCCCAAAATCTTGGCAGCGCTTTGCACTGGAGCGCCAGCCCGGTCCAGCGAGAGCAAGCGCCTTCGCCACAAAAACTGTCAGGATTGCAATTTATCGAGCTTCTTCTCATGCGCCGTCACCTGCTGGCATAACTCGATCATCTGCTCACGCATCCAGCGGTTGGCCGGGTCTTGATCGGTGCTTTCGTGCCAGTACAGGTGGGTTTCCACCGGCGGCACGTCGTTGACCGGCAGGTTGAACCAGTGCAGTTCATGGCGGCGGGCGAAGCGTTCAGGCACGGTCATCACCATGTCGGTCTGCTGCAAGACTTGCGAGGCCATCAGGTAATGCTGGGAGCGCAGGGCGATCTTGCGCTGGATGCCCATCTTGCCGAGGGCCAAGTCAACGTGGCCCAAGCCGTTGCGCCGGCTGGAGATATGGATATGCGTCAGTGACAGGTAGTCATCCAGCGTGAACGTGTCCTTGCTCGCCATCGGGTGGCCCTTGCGCATGGCGCACACGTAGCGGTCTTCCATCAGCTTGACGTGGCGCACTTGCGGGTCGGTATTCAGCGGCGCGTCCACGGCAAAGTCCAGGCGCCCGGCGGCGAGTTCCTTGGTGGTTTCGCGGCGTTTGGACAGGAAACTCTCGATCACCACAGTGGGCGCCAAGCGGCGCAGGCGCTGGAACAGCAGCGGCAAAATCACCGCCTCGGTGAGGTCGGTCATGCTGATGCGATAGGTCTTGGCCGCCTGTTGTGGGTTGAAAATCCGGCTTTCCTGCACCGACACCCGCAGCAACGACAACGCATTGCGCACCGGGCCGATGATGTTCTGCGCCATGGGCGTGGGCACCATGCCTTGGGCGGTGCGCACGAACAGCGGGTCGTTGAAGGTTTCGCGCAAGCGCGCCAATGCGTTGGACACCGCCGGCTGGGTGATGCCGACTATCTGCCCTGCGCGGGTCAGGTTGGCTTCGGTGTAAATCGCATCGAAGACGATAAAGAGGTTGAGGTCGACCTTGCTCAGATTCATGTCGTTGCGCTCTTATTGTTAGGTGGCGATTTGTTAAGTGCCCATGCGCCGATCATATATCGGTGATGAATGTTAATACACGCCGAGAATAGGCTAGGTAAATTATCAGCGCTGTTCTAGCATCGATTGCATGACCTAAACAACCTCTCAGAGAAGGGAGCTGCTCATGGATTTCGCCTATTCGCCCAAGGTTCAGGAACTGCGTGAACGTGTCACCGCGTTCATGGATGCTTACGTTTACCCGGCCGAGCCGGTGTTCGAACGCCAGGTCAGCGAAGGTGACCGTTGGCAGCCCACTGCCATCATGGAAGAGCTGAAAGCCCGCGCCAAAGCCGAAGGCCTGTGGAACCTATTCCTGCCAGAATCCGAACTGGGGGCTGGCTTGACCAACCTTGAGTACGCGCCGCTGGCCGAAATCATGGGGCGCTCGCTGTTAGGGCCGGAGCCGTTCAACTGCTCCGCGCCCGACACCGGCAACATGGAAGTGCTGGTGCGCTATGCCAACACCGAGCAAAAACAACGCTGGCTCGAACCCCTGTTGCGCGGCGAGATCCGCTCGGCGTTCGCCATGACCGAGCCGGACGTGGCGTCTTCAGACGCAACCAACATGGCCGCCCGCGCTGAGCGCCACGGCGATGAATGGGTAATCAACGGCAAAAAATGGTGGACCTCCGGCGCCTGCGACCCGCGCTGCAAAATCCTGATCTTCATGGGCCTGAGCAACCCGGATGCACCGCGTCACCAGCAGCACTCGATGATTCTGGTGCCAGTGGATGCCCCTGGCGTGAAAATCGTCCGCCCGCTGCCGGTATTCGGCTACGACGACGCGCCCCATGGCCACGCCGAGGTGCTGTTCGACAACGTGCGCGTGCCTTACGAAAACGTACTGCTGGGTGAAGGTCGGGGCTTCGAAATTGCTCAGGGGCGTCTTGGCCCAGGCCGTATTCACCACTGCATGCGCTCCATCGGCATGGCCGAGCGCGCGCTGGAACTGATGTGCAAACGCTCTGTCAGCCGTACCGCGTTCGGCAAGCCATTGGCGCGCCTGGGCGGCAATATCGACAAGATCGCCGACTCACGGATGGAGATCGACATGGCGCGCCTGCTGACGTTGAAGGCGGCGTACATGATGGACACCGTCGGTAACAAAGTCGCAAAAAGCGAAATCGCCCAGATCAAGGTAGTGGCGCCGAACGTGGCGTTGAAGGTGATCGACCGTGCGATCCAGATTCATGGCGGCGCTGGGGTTTCCAACGATTTCCCGCTGGCCTATATGTACGCCATGCAACGTACCCTGCGCCTGGCCGACGGCCCGGATGAAGTGCACCGCGCAGCGATCGGCAAGTTTGAGATCGGCAAGTATGTGCCTAAAGAACTGATGCGCAGCGGGCAGTAGGACCGAGTCGCCTGCATTCGTGAGCAAGCCCGCGCCCACATTCGACCGCATTCTCATGCTGGAAACCGGTCAAATATGGGCGCGGGCTTGCTCGCGAAGGGGCCGTTCTGAACACCACAAAACGTTCAGGTCAATACACCCAAACCTCAACCCGCCGATTCTTGATCCGCCCCTCATCCGCCGTATTCGCCGCCACCGGCATCTGCGCACCAAACCCGCGTATATCACGCAGCACCACGCCGCTCTTGACCAGTTCGCGCCGCACCGCCATCGCCCGCAACTTCGACAACAGCGCCGCCCGCTGCGGATCACTCTTGGCGTCGCCAAACCCCACCAGCGTCACCTGCTTGTCGAGCTTGCCGTGGCTGCTTATATACGCCACCACCCGTTGCAGATCCTGGCGCGCCTTGTTGTCCAGACTGGCACTGCCTTCCTCGAAACGAAAGTTCACGGTCAAACGCTGGGCGTCACGGGCGATGGTTTGATAGCCCTCGGGCATCGATGCGCGCGGTTCCACGGCAATCGCTCGCACCTGCTGAGCGATAAACCCATTGGCGGCCACCACCGCCTGGCCCTTGCTGCTCTGAGTAAAATCGACCAATGCCTTGGCCCACGGATTGCGACTCGACGGCGGCAGGTAGAAGTACAGCCGTCGTGACAGTGGGTAGTCTTCGGTGGCAATCAGACGGGCCAACGGCAGCATGGGTTGCGAGTCGCCGTCGACAATCGCCACGGCCTTGGCCTGGCGCACATACGGCAGGCCGATAAAACCAATGCCTTGAGGGTCATGGCTGACGGCGTCAGACAAGGCTTCGCTGGATTCGAAACGTTTGGCTGAGCCTGCAAGTGGCTTGTTGCGCAGGCGTAGCACCAGTTCCTTGAAGGTGTCATAGGTGCCGGATTGATCATCGCGTGCGTATAAATGAATGGCGCCGCCGCGCCCCCCCAGCGCCTCCCAGGTGTTGACCTCACCGTTGAAAATCTGCGCCAACTGCTCAGTGTTCAGTGTCTCCAGTGGGTTGCTCGGGTTGAGGATGATGGCCAGGCCATCGATGGCGATCACCTGCTCGGCCTCAGGGCTTTTCAGGTCGCCGAAGGCTTCAAGGTCTACCAGTTCACTGTCCTTGATCGGGCGCGATGCCGCCGCCAGGTCGGCACCGGCTTTTTTCAGCGCGGTGAAACCGGTGCTGGAGCCGTGAGCAGCCACCTCGATAGTCACCGATTTTCCCAGACGCGTCTTGCCGATCACCCGCTGCTCATTGGCACCTTCGCCAGGCTCGCTGTGCACCGCCTGCAAGCCTTGGTGCTCCATCAGGCCCTTGACCAAGGCGGGCCCCAATGCCGCGCCAATGGTATTGGAACCCTGGATACGCAATGCGGGACCTTGATCGGGGACGGGCAGGGAAGCAGCCACAGCGCAGAGGGGTAGGGTCAACAGAAACAGAACGCGCAGCATCATGCTGGCACCTTCTTAGGCCAAAGGGAGTGCCCGGAGATTAAGTCAGTTGGATTTCAACAATATGACTGACACTCAGTTGATCAAAATGTGGGAGGGGCTTGCTCCCGATGGCCGTGTGTCAGTCAGCTCAACTCAAGCCAGATCGGCGCATGGTCCGACGGTTTCTCCAAACCGCGCAACTCGTAATCCACACCCGCGTCCTTTACGCGTGACAACAAGCCAACCGACGCCATGATCACATCAATGCGCAGCCCACGCTTGGGCTCATCTTCGAACCCTCGGCTGCGGTAATCGAACCAGCTGAAACGGTCGGCGACGTCTGGGTTGAGGTGACGGAAGCTGTCTACCAGGCCCCAGTTTTTCAGGCGGGCCATCCACTCGCGCTCTTCCGGCAGGAAGCTGCACTTGCCGGTTTTCAACCAGCGCTTGGCGTTGTCGGCGCCGATGCCGATGTCGCAGTCTTCGGGGGAGATGTTCACGTCGCCCATCACCACCAGCGGTTGATCACTGCTGAACTGGCTTTCCAGCAAGTGCTGCAAATCTTCGTAGAAGCGCTGCTTGGCGGGGAACTTGGTCGGGTGGTCGCGGCTTTCGCCTTGGGGGAAGTAGCCGTTCATGATGGTCACGGGGTGGCCGTTCTCATCGGCGAAGGTGCCCCAGATAAAGCGGCGCTGGGCGTCTTCTTCATCACTGGCAAAACCTTTGTGCACGCTCAGCGCTTCTTTGCGCGAGAGCAGGGCCACGCCGTAGTGGCCTTTTTGCCCGTGGAAGTACACGTGGTAGCCCAAGGCCTGCACTTCGGCCAACGGGAACTGGTCATCGTGAACCTTGGTTTCCTGCAGGCCGATTACGTCGGGTTGATGCTTTTCAATCAGCGCCGCCAACTGATGGGGGCGGGCGCGTAGCCCGTTGATATTGAAAGAGACGATTTTCATGGTCGGCAGTCCAGTCTGGCAAAAGGGCGATGCTAGCCGACAAGTCAGGCCGGGGCCAGCGTGGCGGTAGGGCGGATGCACTGCTAATGTCTGGGAACGACTCGCGCCGTACAAGTTCGTACCCATAAGAACGCCATCTTTTTTGAATGGCGCCCAGGGAGATTGACTGTATGCCTGACACTTCGACTGCCAATGCCGAAATACGCCTGCTCAACAGCGGCTATTCGCGCGAGGCGCGTTCCATGTTGTACCAGGCCTATCGGCATGAGCCGACCTTCGCCTACCTCTTCGAAGCAGAACGGCCTGGCTATGAACAGCGGGTTCGCGCCACCGTGCGCGAACTGGTCAAGCAGCACTTTTTTCAGAAACTGCCCGCCATCGGCCTGTTCGTCAACGACCGGCTGATCGGTATTGCCCTGATCGCGCCGCCGCAGCGGCGTTTAGGCATCACCGAAAGCTGGGCCTGGCAATTGCGCATGTGGCTGAGCACCGGTGTGCGTGGCACTCGGCGCTATCTGGAATACCATCATGCGGTGCTGGCCTGTCTGCCGAACGAGTCGGTGCACATGCTGCCGTTATTGGGTATTCACCCGCAATTCCAGGGCAAGCATTACGGCGAGCAGTTGTTGGGGGCCGTGCACAACTGGTGCGCCGACGATCCGCATTCGT
Source organism: Pseudomonas sp. 1152_12 (assembly GCF_052850675.1). Taxonomy (NCBI): domain Bacteria; kingdom Pseudomonadati; phylum Pseudomonadota; class Gammaproteobacteria; order Pseudomonadales; family Pseudomonadaceae; genus Pseudomonas; species Pseudomonas sp. 1152_12. The sequence goes on from NZ_VXCW01000010.1 coordinate 263,885, forward strand.
CGGGCGTCGTGCTTGATACCGGTAACTCACGTTACCTGGATTTCTACAAACGCCAGGGTTATGAGGAAATCGGCGAAGTGGCCGTCGGCCCCATCCTGGAGCATGTATTTTTCCATCCCAATCCCCAAACGTTACATGCTGCAACGGCTTAGACAGAATTATTCAGACTATTACGGGTTCAAAGAGTCTCCCCAGCTCGTGTAGCATCCGCGCCTATGAAGTTTCCAGGAAGATTTACCAGCGGCTTGATTCTGCTGTTCACAAGCTGCGGCGCATTGGCGCAGAGCGAGCTGGACGTGCGGGTCAAGCCATCAAACGATGCGTTGAAAGCCAACATTGAAGGCTATATCGGCGGGGTCGGCGATCGTGACGAAGAAGCCTTGCAGCGCTTCAGCCGTGGTGCTGAAGAGCAGGCGCGCAAGGCGGCCCAGGCGCTAGGCTTCTATCAGCCGCAGATCACCAGTGATGTGAGGGGCGGTAAGAACCCGCGTCTGACCCTCACCATTGACCCCGGCGAACCGGTGCATTTGCGCAACGTGACCATTCGGGTTGACGGCCAGGCCGCGAGCCTGAAGTCCTTTCGCGTGCCCGTCAGCGACGACCTCAAATCCGGCGCCGTGCTCAACCACGGCCATTACGAAGACGCCAAGCGTCTGATCCAGAACCAGGCGTCGCGCTACGGCTTTTTCAGTGGGCGCTTCACCCGCCAAAAACTCTCGGTAGACCCTCGGGCGGGCGTCGCCGATATCGAACTCATCTATGACAGCGGCCCGCGTTACACCATGGGCAAGGTCAGCTTTGCCGGCGACACGCCGTTTGATGAAGACCTGCTGCAACGCATGGTGCCGTTCAAAAGCGGGGCTCCTTACGACTCCGAACTGATCGCCGAACTCAACCAGAACCTGCAATCGAGCGGCTTTTTCGAGGCCGTGCGCGTCGACGCCACCCCAGCGGCCTCGGCCGACGATGTGATCCCGGTGGCTGTGCAACTGGAAACCCGCAAGCCACGCACCATGGGCCTGGGCCTGGGTTATTCGACCGACGTCGGCCCGCGCGGCAAAGCCAACTGGACCCGCCACTGGGTCAACCCGCAGGGTCACAGCTATGGCTGGGAAGCCGAACTGTCGGCGCCACGGCAAAACGTCGGCTTGTGGTATGACATTCCCCTGGACCCACCGCTGACCGACAAACTGCGCTTCGCCGGTGGCTACCAGAATGAAGAAATCGCCAACACCGATACCCTGAGTAAACTGCTGACCCTTGGCCCTGAATGGCACAGTAAATTGCCCAGCGGCTGGACCCGGGTGATCTCGCTGAAGTATCAACGCGAAGAATATCGCTTGGGCAATGATTCGGGCCTGAGCAACCTGTTGATGCCGGGGATCAATTATTCCTACCTGCGCAGCGACAACCGCATCGATCCGCACAATGGCTACCGCCTGATGTTCGACGCCAAGGTCGCCAAGGAAGGTCTCGGTTCCGATACCAACCTGCTTTACGGCACCGCCACGATTAAAGGCTTGACCACTGTGTGGGATAACCACCGCTTCCTGGGCCGCGCGCAGTTCGGCGGCAGCGCCACCAATGGCTACAAGTCGGTGCCACCGTCGCTGCGCTTCTTTGCCGGTGGTGACCAAAGTGTGCGCGGGTACGAGTACCAGACGTTGTCACCCGAGAACGACCGCGGTGACCGCATCGGCGGCCGCTATATGGTGGCCCTGAGCGCTGAGTATCAATATTCCATCGCCGAAAAGTGGCGGATCGCGACCTTTATCGACCAAGGCAACTCCTTCAACACCCTGGAAATGCCCAGCCTGAAAACCGGCGTGGGTGTTGGCGTGCGTTGGGTTTCGCCGGTGGGACCGATTCGCCTTGACTTGGCCCATGCTCTCGAAGATCCGGGCGGCATTCGTTTGCACTTTTCCATGGGGCCTGAGCTGTGATGCGTGGTTTGAAAATAACGGGGCTGGCCATTGTGGCCGTCCTCGCCTTGGTGTTGTTGGCGCTGTGGACAGTGCTTGGCACTCAAGCAGGCAGCCGCTGGGCCTTGGGCCAAGTGCCGGGTTTGACGGTTGAGAATTTTCAGGGCCGCCTGGGCGGTCAGTGGAGCGCCGACCATCTGTTGTGGCGGCAAGACACCAGTCGGGTCGAGCTCAATGCTCCGACGTTCGACTGGTCACCGGGTTGCTTGCTACGCATGACCCTGTGTATCAACAGGCTGGATGTGGAGCAGGTCAGCCTGCAATTTCCACCCAGTACTGAAGAGAGCAGCAGTGGGCCGATCCAACTGCCGGATTTGAACTTGCCTGTGGCCATCCAGCTAGGTGACATTCGCGTCGGCAGTCTGCTGTTTAACGGCAGCGAAGAACTCAAGGGCCTGCAACTGGCGGCGCACTGGACAGCGGCCGGTATGCAGATCGACTCGGTGCACCTTCAACGTGACGACCTGGTGCTGGACTTGGCCGGCTTGCTGCAACCCACTGGCAATTGGCCGTTGAGCGCCACCGGCAACCTGAGCCTTCCTTATGCGCCCGGCGGCGCGCCCTGGAAAGTCGCACTCAAAGTCGACGGTGACCTGCTCAAAACCCTCACGCTGGATGCCGACAGCAGCGGCTACCTGCCCGGGAAAATTCTCGCTGAGGTGCAACCGCTGGCGGAAAACCTGTCGGGTCAATTGCTGATCAAGTCTGATGCGTTCAAACCGTCTGCCGATTTGCCCGACACCCTGCAATTCAATGAGCTGGTGCTCATGGCAAAGGGCGACCTGAAAAGCGGGTTTGCGTTATCGGGCCACGCGTTACTGCCCGCCGAAAAAAGCCCGGTGACGTTGCTGCTCCTGGGGCGCGTTGATACCAAGGGCGCACAAATTTCAAGGCTGGACCTGGTTGGCGACGACAAACAAAGCCTCAAGCTCAGCGCCAATCTGGACTGGCAACAAGGCTTCAGCGCCGACGCGAAAATCGACTGGTTGGATTTTCCCTGGCACCGCCTCTACCCCGTGATCGACGAGCCGCAGGTTGCATTACGCACCTTTAATGGCGAAGTCTCCTACAAGGACGGCAACTACCTCGGCAACCTCAAGGCCGACCTTGACGGTCCGGCCGGCACGTTCAATGTGGTCACGCCGTTCAGTGGCGATCTCAAGCAAGTCTTCCTGCCTGAGCTTAAATTGACGGCGGGCCAGGGCAAGGCCGAAGGTCACCTGAGTCTGCAATTTGCCGACGGCATTGCCTGGGACACCGCGCTGGACTTGTCGGCGTTGAACCCGGCGTACTGGGTCGCTGAGTTGCCGGGCACCTTGGCTGGACCGTTGCGCAGCAAGGGCGAGTTCAAAAATGAACAGCTCAAACTGAATGCCGACCTCGTCCTTAAAGGCCGTTTGCGCGGCCAAACCGCCGTGCTGGCGGCGAAGGCAGAAGGCGCGGGCGAGCAATGGACGTTGGCCAATCTGGATATCCGCCTGGGTGACAACCGCATCAACGGCAGTGGCAGCTTGCAACAGCGCGTGGCTGGGCAGATCGACATCAAGCTGGCGCGCCTCGCCCAGTTGTGGCCGCAATTGCGTGGGCAAATCAATGGGCGTGTCGATGTCGCTGGTACCTTGCAAGCGCCGCAAGGCAAGCTCGACCTCAAGGGCCAGCAACTGGCGTTTGCCGATAACCATCTGCAAAGCCTCAGCCTCGGCGCCACGCTCGACAACGCCCAACGCGCGAAGATTGACCTCAAGGGCAGCGGCATCCAAGCCGGTGAGACCCAGGTCGGCACCCTGACAGCCAGTGCCCAAGGCGATATCAAGAGCCAGAAAGTCCAGCTGGACTTGGCTGGCCCCTTGGTCAAACTGGCCCTGGCTTTGGACGGCAACCTCGACAAAGGCAACTGGCGAGGGCGGCTGGCCAGCGGTGATGTAAAAGCTGGCGGCCAGGACTGGAAACTGCAAGCCCCGGCAAGAATCGAGCGTTTGGCCGACGGCAAGCTGACCTTTGCCGCGCACTGCTGGGTATCGGGCCCTGCAAGCCTGTGCGGTGAAGACCAGCGCCTGATGCCTGAGCCCAAGTTGCGCTACCACCTCAAGCAATTCCCCATCGACAGTCTGGCGGCTTTCTTGCCTAAAGATTTTGCCTGGCAGGGTAAGCTCAATGCCGATGTTCAACTCGATCTGCCCGCCAGCGGTCCCAAAGGCGTGGTCGCGGTGGATGCCAGCGGTGGCACCTTGCGCGTCAAGGACAAGGACCAATGGCTGGACTTCCCCTATGACACCCTCAAGTTGGAAACCACCCTTAACCCCAAGCGCATCGACACCCAGCTGAATTTCCGCGGTGGCAAGCTTGGCGAGTTGCTGTTGCAGGCACAGATCAACCCGTTGCCGAAGAACAAACCGATCACGGGTACGTTCAGCCTCAACGGCCTGGACCTCGCCGTGGCGCGGCCGTTTGTGCCGATGGTTGAAAAACTCACCGGCAGGCTTAACGGTAATGGCCGCATCTCCGGTGGGCTGCTGGCGCCGCAGGTCAACGGCAGCGTGAACCTGGTGGGCGGCGAGGTCTCCGGCCCTGAATTGCCGATCAGCCTTGAAGGCTTGAACGTACAGGCGCTGATTGCTGGCGAAAGCGTGCAGTTGAATGGCGCCTGGCACAGTGGCAAGGCCGGGCAGGGCAGCCTCAAGGGGCAGATCGACTGGGGCCAGGCACTGGGGGTGGACCTGCGCCTGCAAGGCTCGAAACTGCCGGTCACGGTGGAGCCTTACGCAGCACTGGAAGTGGCGCCAGACCTGACCATCAGCCTTAAAAACGACAAATTGGCGATTGCCGGTAAAGTGCACATCCCGCGGGGTGATATCACCGTGCGTGAACTGCCGCCGTCGACGGTCAAGGTGTCGGATGACACGGTGATTGTCGGCAGCCAGACTGAACAGGGCAAGCCGCCGATGGCGATGGCTATGGACATCGACGTGGTGGTGGGCGAGGACCAGCTCAACTTCGCTGGCTTCGGTCTCACCGCCAAGGTGCAGGGGCAGGTGCATATCGGTGACAACATGGACACCCGAGGCGAGCTGTGGCTCAACGACGGTCGCTACCGCGCTTACGGGCAGCGGCTCAACGTGCGCCGCGCTCGGCTGTTGTTTGCAGGGCCGCTGGACCAGCCGTTCCTGGATATCGAAGCTATACGCGTGGTTACCGAGCCGTCCAGGACTGTGACTGCCGGTATTCGCCTGAGCGGCAGCGCCGAACAGCCGACCACGCAGATCTTCTCCGAGCCAGCCATGCCTCAGGAGGATGCGCTGTCGTACTTGGTGCTGGGGCGTTCGCGTAACAACACCGGTGAAGACAACAACATGCTCGCCGAAGCCGCCTTGGGCCTTGGCTTGATGGGGAGCGCCGGGGTGACCTCGGATATCGCCACTAAGCTGGGGATCCAAGACTTCGACCTCGACACCCAAGGCTCAGGCAATAACACCTCGGTGGTGGCCAGCGGCAAGATCACCGAGAAACTCAGCCTGCGTTACGGGGTTGGGGTGTTTGAGCCGGCGAGCACCATTGCCTTGCGCTACTTGTTGAGCAAGAAGGTGTATCTGGAGGTGGCCAGTGGTGTGGCCAGTTCGCTGGATATTTTCTACAAACGGGATTTCTAAACCCTTGCGCCGTAAAAAATGTGGGAGCGGGCTTGCCTGCGATGCGGAGACCTCGGTCCATCAAGTGCACTGAGTTGATTCCATCGCAGGCAAGCCCGCTCTCGCATTTGTTTGGACGACAGCCCATCGGTCGCTGGATTACCAAGCAAGCTAATAATTCCATTTGACATTCGCTGCCTAAGCAGTAACATCTTGTCATACATTCACTGCCTAGGCAGTAATAAGGTGACTTTCGATGACCCACTTCACCCCTGACAGCTTTCGCAACTGCCACCTCGGCCTGTTGCTAGGCCGGGCGGCGCTGCTCAAAGACCGCATTATCGACACCCACATGGAACCTCACGGCGTAACAGCCGCGCAGTTTAAGGTGTTGATCATCATTGCCCAGTTTGACGTCGACACGCCGGCCGAGCTGTGCCGCAATCTGTCGCTGGACAGCGGCTCCATGACCCGCATGCTCGACCGCCTGGAGCAAAAGGGCCTGCTGGCGCGCAAGCGTTCCGAGCACGACCGGCGTCAGGTGCAGTTGGTACTCACCGAAGACGGCCAACGCTTGGCAGACATGCTGCCGCATATCGGCGCGCAGTCGATGAACGAACTGGCCGGAGCCCTGGAGCCCGGTGAGTTGAAAACCCTGGAAAAAATTCTCACGAAAATTCTGGTAGCAGCCGGTGACGCCATCGTCATCCAGCGGGTAGGTAATCAATGAATACGCGCGCACTAAGCCTGGTGCTGGTGGCGATGAGCATGTCCGGGTGTGCCAACTTCAGCGGCCTCCACACCCAAGGCCAACGCCTCGACGCTAACACGCTGCAAACCGGTAAATCCCTCAGTGGTATGACCTTGTCCAGCGCCGCCTGGCCGACTGCTGATTGGTGGAAAAGCCTCGGCGACCCACAGCTCGACGGCTTGATCCACGAAGCTCTGCAAAACAGCCCCGACATGCAAGTCGCCAGCGCCCGGGCCCACCAGGCGCAAGCGGCGGCTTATGCCGCCGATGCTGCGCGTGTGCCGACCGTGGATGCCAGCGCCGGTGTGAGCCGCTCGCGTTTGGCTAAAGACCAGGACCCGCTGGGGCAGGGCGATGCCTACGCCACCGTGCGTAACATCGGCGCCAGCTTCAACTACAACTTCGACCTCTGGGGTGGCCAACGCGCCGCCTGGGAAGCGGCCTTGGGTCAGGCGCGTGCCGCCGAAGTCGATCAGCAAGCCGCGCGCCTGACCCTGGCCGCCAACGTGGCCAAGGCCTACAGCGACTTGGGCCAGGCCCATATAGTGCGGGACTTGGCCACCGACGACCTCAAGCGTACCCGCCAAATGCTCGAGTTGAGCAAGCGCCGCCTGAGTTCCGGTATCGACAGCCAGTACCAGTACCAGCAGACCGAAAGCCTGGAAGCCAGCTCTCAGTCGCAATTGATCGATGCCGAGAAACAGCTGCAAAGCGCCAAGATCGCCCTTGCCGTCTTGCTCGGCAAAGGCCCTGACCGTGGCAACGAGCTGAGCCGCCCGAATGTGTTGAAGCCCAGCGCCGTCGCCGTGCCTTCGGTACTGCCGGCCGAGCTGCTAGGCCGTCGTCCGGACCTGATCGCCGCGCGCTGGCGCGTCGAGGCAGCGAGCAAGAACGTCGCCGCGAGCAAAACTCGCTTCTACCCCAACCTCAACTTGAGCGCGAGCGCCGGGGCCGAGTCGTTGTTGGGCGACGCAATGTTTGGCTCAGCCAGCCGTTTTTTCAGCATTGCGCCGACGATCTCGTTGCCGATCTTCGACGGTGGCCGCTTGCGCGCCGACCTCGATGCCCGCGACGCCGATTACGACCTGGCTGTGGCCCAGTACAACAAAACCCTGGTGCAAGCCTTGGGTGATATCGGCAATACGCTCTCGCAATTGCGCGAAACCGCTCGGCAGATCCAGGCCCAGCAGCACGCCGCGGACATTGCCCAGCAGTCTTACGACACCGGGGTTCAGCGCTATAGCTCGGGGATCGGGAATTACCTGGATGTACTCAGCATCGAGCAGCAATTGCTGCAGGCCCAGCGTCAGCTGGCGACCTTGAATGCTGCGCGGATCGATCTGTCGATTCAATTGATGCAAGCCCTGGGTGGCGGGTTCAACGCCAATGACGTGGCCGTAACCACCCCCGCTACACGCACGGAATAATTTGAGGTATTTGTGATGGCCACTGCCGAAAGCACTAACGCAACAGAGCAACCCAAAGACAACAACCCGCGCAAACGCAAAGTCATGCTGCTCAGCCTGGCGCTGATCGTCGTTCTCGGCGTCCTCGGCGTGTGGGCCTGGTATGAGCTTTACGGGCGTTTCAACGAAAGCACCGACGATGCCTACGTGAACGGCAACGTGGTGGAAATCACCCCGCTGGTCACCGGTACCGTGGTCAGCATCGGCGCCGACGATGGCGATTTGGTCCACGAAGGCCAGGTGCTGATCAACTTCGACCCGAATGACGCCGCGGTCGGCCTGCAAAATGCCCAGGCCAACCTGGCGCGTACTGTGCGTCAGGTGCGGGGTTTGTACAGCAACGTGGATGGCATGAAAGCCCAGGTCAATGCACAGAAAGCTGATGTGCAAACGGCCCAGGACAACTTTAACCGGCGTAAAACCCTAGCCCAGGGTGGGGCAATTTCCCAAGAAGAACTGTCCCACGCCCGCGACAGCCTGACCGCCGCCAAGAACGCGCTGACCAACCTTGAGCAGCAACTGAAAACCACCAATGCCTTGGTGGACGACACGGTGATCAGTTCCCATCCGGATGTGCAGGCCGCCGCCGCGCAGCTGCGTCAGGCCTACCTGGCCAATGCCCGTAGCACCTTGATTGCACCGGTTACCGGTTACGTGGCCAAGCGCACCGTGCAACTGGGCCAGCGCGTACAGCCGGGTACCGCGTTGATGGCGGTGATCCCCCTGGACCAGCTGTGGATCGACGCCAACTTCAAGGAAACCCAACTGCGCGGTATGCGTATTGGTCAGCCGGTAGACATCGAGTCGGACATCTACGGCAGTGACGTGAAGTTCAGCGGCACCGTCGACAGCCTGGGCGCCGGTACCGGCAGTGCGTTTGCCTTGCTGCCGGCGCAAAACGCCACCGGTAACTGGATCAAGATTGTGCAGCGTGTGCCTGTGCGTATCCATATCAACGCCGACGAACTGGCCAAGCACCCGCTGCGCGTGGGCTTGAGCACCGTCGTCAGTGTGGACCTGCACGATCAGAGCGGCCCGGTATTGGCGCAGCAGACGCCGCAAAAGGCTTCGTTCACCACCAACGTGTATGACAGCCAACTGGCCGAAGCCGATGCCATGATCAGCCAGTTGATCCATGACAACAGCCTCGCCGCGCCTAAGGCTGTGCAACGCTGATGAGCAATAACGCCTCGTTCACGCCACCCAGCCTGTTGATGGCCACTATTGGCCTATCGCTGGCGACCTTTATGCAGGTGCTCGACACCACCATCGCCAACGTGGCGTTGCCGACGATTTCCGGCAACCTTGGGGTGAGTTCGGAGCAGGGCACCTGGGTAATCACCTCGTTTGCGGTGAGCAACGCCATCGCCTTGCCACTCACCGGCTGGTTGAGTCGGCGCTTTGGCGAGGTGAAGCTGTTTCTGTGGGCGACCATTCTGTTTGTGCTGGCGTCGTTCCTCTGCGGTATTTCCACTTCGATGCCCGAGCTGATCGGCTTTCGGGTGCTGCAAGGTTTGGTCGCGGGACCGTTGTACCCGATGACCCAGACGTTGCTGATCGCGGTCTACCCGCCGGCGAGGCGCGGCATGGCCCTGGCGTTACTGGCGATGGTTACGGTGGTGGCGCCGATTGCCGGCCCGATCCTTGGCGGCTGGATCACCGATAGCTACAGCTGGCCGTGGATCTTCTTTATTAACGTGCCCATCGGTATCTTCGCGGTGATGGTGGTGCGTTCGCAGCTGAAGAAACGCCCGGTGGTCACCAGCTATCAGCCGATGGATTACGTCGGGCTGTTGAGTCTGATCGTCGGTGTCGGCGCCTTGCAGATCATCCTCGACAAGGGCAACGACCTGGATTGGTTCGAATCCAACTTCATAATCATTGGAGCAGTGATCTCGGCTGTTGCCCTGGCGGTGTTCATCATTTGGGAACTGACCGACAAGCACCCGGTGGTCAACCTGCGCTTGTTCGCCCACCGCAACTTCCGTATAGGCACCATTGTGCTGGTGCTGGGTTATGCCGGTTTTTTCGGCATCAACCTGATCCTGCCGCAATGGTTGCAAACCCAGATGGGCTACACCGCCACCTGGGCGGGGCTGGCGGTGGCGCCGATCGGCATTCTGCCGGTGCTGATGTCGCCGTTTGTGGGCAAATACGCGCATAAATTCGACCTGCGCTTGCTGGCCGGCCTGGCGTTCCTAGCGATTGGCTTGAGCTGTTTCATGCGCGCCGGCTTCACCAATGAGGTGGATTTCACCCACATCGCCTTGGTGCAGTTGTTTATGGGCATTGGCGTGGCACTGTTCTTCATGCCGACCTTGAGCATCTTGATGTCCGATTTGCCGCCAGCACAGATCGCCGACGGCGCGGGTCTTGCGACCTTCCTGCGGACGTTGGGCGGCAGCTTTGCGGCCTCGTTGACCACCTGGATCTGGATTCGCCGCGCGGACCAGCATCATGCGTACATGAGCGAGAGCATGACCACCTATGACTCGGCAACCCGGGATGCCTTACAGGCGCTCGGTGGGGCAGGGCAAAAGGCGTATGCGCAGTTGGACCAGGTCCTCACCAGCCAGGCGTACATGATGTCCACCGTGGATTACTTCACGTTGCTGGGGTGGATGTTCATGGGCTTGATCGTGATTGTATGGCTGGCGAAACCGCCGTTTGCGGCCAAGGCTGGGCCAGCAGCCTCGGGCCACTAACGGATGTACTCGGTCCATATGGGAGCTGGCTTGCCTGCGATAGCATCACCTCGGTGTGCCTGATGTACCGAGGTGTCTGCATCGCAGGCAAGCCCACAACAGCCTACTCTGACATGCTACCGGTGTTGTGTATGAGGGTTATGCCCCAGGCAACGCCAACTGCGGATTGACGAAGTCAAACGCCGCCAACGCAAACCCTTGCTCGTCCACCTGCAATGCCCAACCTTGTTTGTCCCAATCCCCCAGCACGATGCGCTTGGCCGCCTGGTCACCAATCTGCAACTTATGAATGGCGGGGCGGTGCGTATGGCCGTGGACCAATGTGCGCGCGCCAAACTGCTGCATCACCCGCGGCACTTCCTCAGGCGTTACATCGACAATGTCGTTAGCTTTCATCCGGACCTGGGCGCTGCTTTCACTGCGTAGCTTGCGCGCCAGCTTGTGGCGGGTGCGCAAGGGCAAGTGCCGCAAGACAAACAGCACGATCGGGTTACGCAGGATGCGCCGCAGCTTCATATAGCCGACGTCGCGGGTGCAGAGGCTGTCGCCGTGCATCAACAGCACAGGCTCGCCATAAAATTGCACGACACTTGGGTCCTTGAGCAAGGTGGCACCTGCAGCTTTGCAGAACGCCTTGCCGATCAGGAAGTCGCGGTTGCCGTGCATGATAAAAATCGGGGTGCCGCTGTCGCTCAGTTCACGCAACGCCGCGCAAATCGAGCGCTGGAACGGTGTCATCCCATCGTCGCCGATCCAGGCTTCAAAAAAGTCCCCCAGAATGTACAACGCCTGGGCGCCACGGGCGCGGCCGTGGAGCAAATCCAGAAACGCCCGGGTTATATCCGGGCGCCCCTCTTCCAGATGCAAATCTGAAATCAGCAATATCACCCAACGATCTCGGCTTTCTCGACAATAACGTCTTCTACCGGAACGTCTTGGTGACCGGCTTTACCGGTGGTCTGCACGCCTTTGATCTTGTCAACGACGTCCTGGCCCTCGGTGACTTTACCGAACACGGCGTAGCCCCAGCCCTGCACGTTCTTGCCGCTGTGGTTGAGGAAGGCGTTGTCGGCCACGTTGATGAAGAACTGCGCGGACGCCGAATGTGGCTCCATGGTACGGGCCATGGCGACGGTGTACTTGTCGTTGGAGAGACCGTTGTCCGCTTCGTTCTGGATGCTTGGACGCTTGTCTTTCTTTTCTTTCATGCCAGGCTCGAAACCGCCGCCCTGGACCATGAAGTTACCGATGACACGGTGGAAAACGGTGTTTTCGTAATGGCCAGCTTTGACGTATTCGATGAAGTTGGCGACGGTGATCGGCGCTTTCTCGGCGTTCAGCTCGATGACGATGTCACCGTGGTTGGTGGTCAGTTTGACGTGAGTCATATTCACTACTCTTTTCAGGGAATTCGTGGGTTTGGACGCCTGGGCGCCGCGACCGGTTCGGCCAAACGTGGGCCAAGGCGCGCAGTTTAGCGTGACCTGCAGGAATTTCGAGGTGGTTTTTTACCGCCCTCGTCATTAAAGCAGTAATTAAAGCAGCAGTTTTTGGTCGTGGCCTGTCAGTGTCTTGACTGCTTCGGCTATTATGAGCCCTTTGTTTTATCTGGCCCCACCTGGCCACGAACCTGTCTGTTCAAGGATCCTATGAGCAAGCCCACTGTCGACCCTACCTCGAATTCCAAGGCCGGACCTGCCGTTCCGGTCAATTTCCTGCGCCCGATCATCCAGGCGGACCTGGATTCGGGCAAGCACACGCAGATCGTCACCCGCTTCCCGCCTGAGCCCAACGGTTACCTGCACATCGGCCACGCCAAGTCGATCTGTGTGAACTTCGGCCTGGCCCAGGAGTTCGGTGGCGTCACGCACCTGCGTTTCGACGACACCAACCCGGCCAAGGAAGACCAGGAATACATCGACGCCATCGAAAGCGACATCAAGTGGCTGGGCTTCGAATGGTCCGGTGAAGTGCGCTACGCCTCTAAGTATTTCGATCAGTTGTTCGACTGGGCCGTCGAGTTGATCAAGGCTGGCAAGGCCTACGTCGACGACCTGAGCCCGGAACAAGCCAAGGAATACCGTGGCAACCTGACCGAGCCTGGCAAGAACAGCCCGTTCCGCGACCGTTCGGTCGAAGAGAACCTCGACTGGTTCGCCCGCATGCGCGCCGGTGAGTTTCCGGACGGTGCCCGTGTACTGCGCGCCAAGATCGACATGGCCTCGCCGAACATGAACCTGCGCGACCCGATCATGTACCGCATCCGCCATGCCCACCACCACCAGACCGGTGACAAGTGGTGCATCTACCCGAACTACGACTTCACCCACGGTCAGTCGGACGCCATCGAAGGCATCACCCACTCGATCTGCACCCTGGAGTTCGAAAGCCACCGCCCGCTGTACGAATGGTTCCTGGACAGCCTGCCGGTGCCGGCGCACCCGCGTCAGTACGAATTCAGCCGCCTGAACCTGAACTACACCATCACCAGCAAGCGCAAGCTCAAGCAACTGGTCGATGAAAAGCACGTGCATGGCTGGGACGACCCACGCATGTCGACGCTGTCGGGCTTCCGCCGCCGTGGCTACACCCCGGCGTCGATCCGTAACTTCTGCGACATGGTCGGCACCAACCGTTCCGACGGCGTGGTCGATTTCGGCATGCTCGAGTTCAGCATCCGTCAGGACCTCGACGCGAACGCTCCGCGCGCTATGTGCGTGCTGCGTCCGTTGAAAGTCGTGATCACCAACTACCCGCAAGACCAAGTCGAGAACCTCGAACTGCCACGTCACCCGCAAAAAGAAGAGCTGGGCGTGCGCAAGCTGCCGTTCGCCCGTGAAATCTACATCGATCATGATGACTTCATGGAAGAGCCGCCGAAGGGCTACAAGCGCCTGGAGCCGAACGGCGAAGTACGTCTGCGCGGCAGCTACGTGATTCGCGCCGACGAAGCGATCAAGGACGCCGACGGCAACATCGTCGAACTGCGCTGCTCCTACGACCCGGACACCCTGGGCAAGAACCCTGAAGGCCGCAAAGTCAAAGGCGTGGTCCACTGGGTGCCAGCTGCGGCCAGCATCGAGTGCGAAGTGCGTCTGTACGATCGTCTGTTCCGCTCGCCAAATCCTGAAAAGGCTGAAGACAGCGCCAGCTTCCTCGACAACATCAACCCTGACTCCCTGCAAGTTCTCACAGGTTGTCGTGCCGAACCCTCTTTGGGCGACGCACAGCCGGAAGACCGTTTCCAGTTCGAGCGCGAAGGTTACTTCTGCGCGGATATCAAAGACTCGAAACCCGGTCAGCCGGTATTCAACCGTACCGTGACCTTGCGTGATTCGTGGGGCCAGTGATTCTCTAAGGAAGCCGTTGTGCTAACGATCTACAACACACTCAGCAAGACCAAAGAAGTCTTCAAGCCGCTGGATGGCAACAAGGTGCGCATGTACGTGTGCGGCATGACCGTGTACGACTACTGCCACATCGGCCACGGCCGCAGCATGGTTGCCTTCGACCTGGTAACCCGCTGGTTGCGTTTCAGCGGCTATGACTTGACCTATGTGCGCAACATCACCGACATCGAAGACAAGATCATCAACCGGGCGCGCGAGAACGGCGAACCGTTCGATGTGCTGACCGAGCGCATGATCACCGCGATGCACGAGGATGAAGCGCGTCTGAACATCCTCAAACCGGACATGGAGCCGCGCGCCACGGATCACATTCCGGGCATGCTGAGCATGATCCAGACCCTGATCGACAAGGGTTACGCCTACGCCCCAGGCAATGGCGACGTGTACTACCGCGTCGCCAAGTTCATGGGCTACGGCAAGTTGTCGCGCAAGAAAATCGAAGACCTGCGCATTGGCGCGCGTATCGAGGTCGACGAAGCCAAGCAAGACCCGCTCGACTTCGTGCTGTGGAAAGGCACCAAGCCCGGCGAGCCGAGCTGGGAGTCGCCATGGGGCGCCGGCCGTCCGGGCTGGCACATCGAATGCTCGGTGATGTCCACCTGCTGCCTGGGCGACACCTTCGACATTCATGGCGGCGGCAGCGACCTCGAGTTCCCGCACCACGAAAACGAAATCGCCCAAAGCGAGGCCGCCACCGGCAAGACCTACGCCAACGCCTGGATGCACTGCGGCATGATCCGCATCAATGGCGAGAAGATGTCCAAGTCCTTGAACAACTTCTTCACCATTCGCGACGTGCTGGAAAAGTACCATCCGGAAGTGGTGCGTTACCTGCTGGTGTCGAGTCACTACCGCAGCGCCATCAACTACTCGGAAGACAACCTCAAGGATGCCAAAGGCGCCCTGGAGCGTTTCTACCACGCGCTGAAAGGCCTGCCAGCCGTGGCACCTGCCGGCGGCGAAGCGTTCGTGGCACGGTTTACCGAAGTCATGAACGACGACTTCGGCACCCCGGAAGCCTGCGCGGTGTTGTTTGAGATGGTGCGCGAGATCAACCGCCTACGCGAGACTGATCTTGATGCAGCGGCGGGTCTGGCGGCACGCTTGAAGGAACTGGCCAGCGTGCTCGGTGTTCTGCAGATGCAAGCCGATGACTTCCTGCAAGCTGGCGCTGAAGGGCGTGTGGATGCAGCTGAAGTTGATGCGCTGATTCAGGCGCGCTTGGCTGCGCGGGCTAATAAAGACTGGGCGGAATCCGACCGTATCCGTGACCAACTGACCGCGATGGGTGTGGTGTTGGAAGACGGCAAGGGTGGGACTACTTGGCGGTTGGCTGATCAAGCTTGATCGGTAAACGCTGAATGAAAAACGCCCCGACTGGTTCGGGGCGTTTTTTTGCATATTGCTAAGTTTTTCGAATTAAACCTCTATTCGTGTCCAAGACCTGCATAGTCAGAGCGGAGGTCTCACCGAACACGGCTCTGAAATTTTTCCTGCTTGGTATTGGCAGTCTTCTATCAACGTCCCGTCTCGGCCCCACTGCCGTGATTGTCCGTTTGTCTTCGGTGGACTCGCCGCCGATAACAATAATGTGCTTAGTCATCCTGTCCGTCTTGCGCGATAGGAGTGTCTGCCGCCGCTATGAAGATTGCATCACTTGATACCGACTTTGAACAAAACCATTGTCCGACTCATGCGTGCCGATATGGCGAAGCTCAAGTTCTCGACCGATCTGGCTGAAGAGTGGGATCCCTTGCCCGAGTAAAACCGGGATACGCGTGATGATCAGCTCATTGACCAGGCCCGCTTCAAGAAACGCCTGGATCGTCTGCCCTCCGTCGATATAGAGGTGCTTCATACCGCGCTCGGCTAACGTTGCCAAGAGTGAGGTGACGTCTCCTGCCATGACCTCGACCTTGCTCTCCAGATGCGCAGGGATCTGCAGAGGCTGATGGGAGAGCGCAATGACTGGCGTGCCCTCGTAGGGCCACTCGGGGAAGGACAAGACTTTCTCCAGGGTTTTGCGACCCATTACCAGTGCATCGACCGTGGCGATGAAGCGTTCATAGGTCACGCCGTTCAACTCGGCGGTTTCGTACTCTGGTCGGTGCAACCACTCGATATCACCGTCCGGGCGGGCAATAAAGCCGTCGATGCTGGTTGCGATAAAAACGGAACATTGGATATCCATGGCGGAAACTCCTTTTAGTGCGCGTGGACGCTAATATTAATTTAACCCTCGCGTGCAACAACCGGGCGTCTAGACGCAGTCCTGATGCCCCTTTCCTGTCGTGCGAGGATGTATGCGAAGTTGGTTGATCCGTTACCGTTACGCAATCATTTTCTGGGTGTGCTTTGGCGTTTTCCGTACGTCCCTGGCCGACTGGAATCCGATCCCCTCCGGCTCCATGCGCCCGACCTTGCTGGAGGGTGATGTGGTGTTGGTCAATCGCGTGGCGTATGACCTCAAAGTGCCGCTCACCGATATTTCCCTGGCCAAGCTCGATAACCCCCAACGTGGCGATGTGGTGACGTTCTCGTCGCCCAAGGACGGCATGCGCCTGATCAAGCGCATCGTCGGCATACCCGGTGACACCCTGGAAATGAAAGACGAGGTGTTGTGGGTCAACGGCGTGCCGGCTACCTACAGTGACGCGCAGGACATCAGCGAGCCCATCGTTCCCGGCCATACGGTACCCGGAATCAAGCTGGTCGAACGGGCGGCCAACTGTCAGCGCACGGTGCAGTTCATGCCGACGGTGCGGGCAATGCGCAATTTCGGCTCGGTGGTGGTGCCGGCCGACAGTTACTTCATGCTGGGGGACAACCGTGATAACAGCGATGACTCACGGTATATCGGCGTTGTGCCGCGTCGGCTGTTGATCGGGCGCGCGCACCATGTGCTGGCATCGGCGCAGATCCTGGATCACTGGATGCCACGCCTGAACAGGTTTGGCGCGCCGATTCTGTAAGGACAAGCCCCATTACCCCTATAGGCGCTGGCTTGCCAGCGATGGTGGCGTATCCGCTACATTGACGGCGGCTGACACGCCGCCATCGCCGGCAAGCCGGCTCCTACAGTTGGGTGTGTTACGAGGGCCCCTGAATTCAGACACTTACTTTTGGGTTAGCCCATTACCTTTTAGGGGTGTAGGTTTTACTCATCGCATACGTCGTAGGACATATATGAAAGTTGCCATTTGTTTTGACGTCCGCCGCAGCCTGGCTTTAGATGGTCGACACGACCAAACCCACGATGAAACCAGCGGTGATTCAAATGGATTGTATCTTCTGCAGCATTGTTCAAAAGACCTCCCCAGCGCACATTCTGTGGGAAGACGACCAGCATATGGCGTTTCTTTCGATCTTTCCCAATACACCGGGTTTCAGCGTGGTAATCCCCAAGCAGCACTACGGCAGTTATGCGTTTGCGCAGTCGGATGAGGTGTTGGCAGGGCTTGCCGTTGCAGCGAAGAAAACCGCGCTTCAGATCGACCGTGCGTTTCCCGATGTGGCCCGAACGGGGATGATGCTGGAAGGGTATGGGGTGGATCATTTGCATGCGAAGTTGTTTCCCATGCATGGGACGGGCTCGGACAGTACCTTCAAGCCGTTGAGCTCGAAGGTGGATAAGTTCTTCGAGGCGTATGAGGGCTATATCTCGTCCCACGATTATGTGCGGGCGGATGATGCTGAGTTGGCAGAGCTGGCGGCCAGAATCCGATCCTTCGCCTAGCGCAAAATCAATGTGGGAGCGGGCTTGCTCGCGAATGCGCAGTGTCAGTCAATACATGTGTGACTGATGTACCGCGCTCCCACATGTTTTACTGTGTTCGCCTGAGAAATCAGCGGCGGCTGCTGACCTCGGCCGGCACATCATCACCGGCCATGCGCTTACGGAACAACGCCGTACGCGCCAGCAGCAACGTGGTCACCGGCACCGTGATCGCCAACAAAATCGGAATCAACCAGCCGTGCAGCACCGGCGCGGACTTGAGCACCGAAAAGTAGATAATCGACGCCAACGCCACACACCACGCGCCCAGCGTGGAGGCCAGCGCTGGCGGGTGCATGCGCTGGAAAAAGTCTTTCATCCGCAGCAGCCCAATCGCGCCGATCAGTGCGAATACGCTGCTCAGCACCAGCAACATCGCCACGCTCACTTCAACCCATAACGGCATCATTCAATCACCTCGCCACGCAGCAGGAATTTCGCCAGGGCGAATGACCCGACAAAGCCAAACAGCGCAATCAGCAGCGCTGCTTCAAAGTAAGTGTCACTGGCGTAGCGAATGCCGAGCACCAGCATCATCAGCATCGCCAGGACGTACAGGTAGTCCAGCGCCAGTACCCGGTCCTGGGCCGACGGGCCTTTGAACAGGCGCAGCAGGGTCAGCACCATCGCCAGCGAGAACAGGAACAGGCTGAACAGGATCGCATTGGAGAGCAGGGCGCTCATTCGAAGATCTCCATCAGGGGCCGTTCGTAGGCGTGTTTGAAATGCTCGATAAACTGCGCTTCGTCATCCAGGTCGAACACGTGGATCAGCAAAATACTGCGGTCCAGCGCCAGTTCCGACCAGACGGTGCCGGGTGTGACGCTGGTGATCATCGACAGCACGGCCAGGCCGTTGGCGTCGCGCAGGGTCAGCGGGATTTTGATAAAACGTGATCGTGGTGGGCGCGAACCACACACCAGTACCCCCCAGGCCACTTGCAGGTTGGAGATGATCACGTCACGGCCCACCACAAAGAACAGGCGGATGATTACGCCGGGGCGGCGGATGCGGATCGGCAACGGGCGCAGCGGTGCCATCAGCAGCGGCGCGAGAAAGCCCAGCAGCGCGCCCAGCAACAGGTTGCCGGGGCTGATCGACAAGTTCAGCACCAGCCACAACACCCACAGCGCCAATGATAGCCACGGGGCTGGGAACAGACGCTTCATGGCTGCACCTCCAGGGCGGCGGCCTTGGCTTCAGGGCTCGGAATCGGGCGCGTCGCCATCACGGCCATCACGTAGTGTTCCGGGTTGTTCAGGCTCTCGGCGGTGGCTTGGGTGTAGCGCATCAACGGTTCGGCCTTGAAGGTCAGCAGGATGCTCAGGCCGAGTAGGAAGAAAATCGGTAGGCACTCGTAGCGGCGCAGCAGCGGTGATGGACGCTCTTCCGGGGTCCAGAAGCGCTGGATGCCCAGGCGGGCGAAGGCGATCAGCGAAGCCAGGCCGGACAAAATCAGCAACGCCACCAAGCCCCAGGCGGCCGGGCGGATCGGCTCATCCACCGCGTTACCCAGGCCCATTGGGTTGACCAGTGCACTCAACAAGCTGAGCTTGCCGATAAACCCGGACAAGGGCGGCATGCCGATAATCAGCAGTGCACAGGCGACAAAGCTCAAACCGAGAAAGGCCATGGTCCAGGGAATCACCTGGCCGACCACGGCTTTTTGTTCATCGTCCAGGTTCACGCCGGGACGCGGATGCAGGGACTCCATGGCTTTGGGCAGCGCATCGATTTCTTCATCCAACGGCAGGTCATTGGCCGAGCGCGAACGTTCGATCAATTCCGCCAGCAGGAACAGCGCGCTCAAGGCCAGCGTTGAGCTGACCAGATAAAACAACGCGCCGGCGGTGAGGCTTGGCTGGGCAAAACCCACGGCCGACAGCAGGATCCCGGCCGATACCAGAATGCTCAAACTCGCCATGCGCTCCAGCCGTTGCGCAGCCAGCATCGCCAGCGCGGCGCAGATAATGGTCGCCATGCCGCCGTACACCAGCCAGTCGCCCCCAAACAGCGCCGAAGCACCGGCCTGGCCGGAGAACAGCAGGGTCCACAGGCGCAGCACGGTATAGACGCCGACCTTGGTCATGATCGCAAACATCGCCGCCACCGGCGCGCTGGCTGACGAGTAGGCGGGCGCCAACCAGAAATTCAACGGCCACATGCCGGCTTTGGCCAGGAATGCCGTCGCCAGAATCGCCGCGCCAGCGTGCAACAGGCCGCGATCCGCCTCCGGCACCAGCGGGATTTTCAGTGCCAGGTCAGCGAAGTTCAGCGTGCCGGTTACGCCGTAGATCATCGCCGCGCCAATCAGAAACAGCGACGACGCCAGCAGGTTGATCGCGATGTAATGCAGCCCTGACGACACCCGCGCGCGGCCCGAACCGTGCAACATCAAGCCGTAGGACGCCGCCAGCAGCACCTCGAAGAACACGAACAGGTTGAACAAGTCCGCGGTGAGAAAGGCGCCGTACAGGCCCATCATCTGAATCTGGAACAGTGCATGAAAACTGGTGCCGGCACGGTCCCAGCGGGCCATGGCGAACAGCAGAGCACTCACGCCGATGATGCCGGTGAGCACCAGCATCAATGCCGAGAGTTGGTCCACCACCAGTACGATGCCGAATGGCACCTGCCAGTTGCCCGGCAGGTACACACCAATCGAGCCTGGGCCGCCTTGTTGCGTCCAGTACAGCAGCAGGATGGCAATGCCCAGGCCGACGATGCTGGAGAACAGGTTGATTTTTGCCTTCAGCGGGCGACGTTTTTCGCCCAGCATCAGCATCAGTGCGGCCGTCAGCAGTGGCAGCAGGATCGGCGCAACGATCATTTGGTTGACCCAATTCATTCCTTGGGCTCCCGGCCGTCCACATGGTCCGTACCGGTCAGGCCCCGGGAAGCCAGCAGCACCACCAGGAACAAGGCGGTCATGGCGAAGCTGATCACGATCGCCGTCAGCACCAGGGCTTGTGGCAGGGGATCGGTGTAGTGGAGCAGGTCTTGCGGCACGCGGTCCTTGATGATCGGCTCCTTGCCGATAAACAGGCTGCCCATGCTGAAAATAAACAGGTTGACCCCATACGACAGCAGGCACAGGCCCATCACCACCTGGAACGTCCGTGGTCGCAGGATCAACCAGACGCCGGAGGCCGCCAGGGCCCCAATGGCAATTGCAATGACTTCCTCCATCAGGCGGCTCCTTCCGTTGTGGCAACCACTTTGGTCTGGTTGCTCGGTTTATGGGCCCGCACGGATTGGTGGCCGAGGGCGGTGAGCATCAGCAGTGTGGAACCGACGACCATGGCGTACACGCCGACGTCGAAGAACAGCGCGCTGGCGACATGGATATCGCCGAGCACAGGTACGCTGAAATGCCAGGTATGGGTGGTTAGGAACGGGTAGCCAGCAAACAAAGCGCCGAGCCCGGTGAGGGTTGCCGAAAGCAGGCCGAAGCCCATCCAGCGCATCGGCCGCAGGCTCATCTGCGCCTCGACCCACTGGGTGCCGGCGACCATGTATTGCAGGATGAACGCCACTGACATCACCAAGCCTGCGACAAAACCGCCGCCCGGTTGGTTGTGGCCGCGCATGAACAGGTAGAACGACACCACCAGTGCAATCGGCAGCAGCAGGCGCACCAGCACCGCCGGCACCATCATGAAACCCAGGGCGGTATCGCTGGCCTGCCGTGGGTTGACCAGGTCGGTGGCCACGTCCGGTGCCAGCTGGCGCTGTTGCGCGGGCAGTTGCATGCTTTCCTTGGACGGGCGGAAGCGGCGCAGCAGCGCGTAGACGGTCAGCGCCACGGCGCCCAATACGGTGATTTCGCCGAGGGTGTCGAAGCCACGGAAATCCACCAGCATCACGTTCACCACATTGCTGCCGCCGCCTTCGGGCAGCGCGCGACTGAGGTAGAACGAGGAGATATCGTTAGGCGTCTGGCGGGTCAGCATCGCGTAGGACAGCAACGCCATGCCGCCACCCACCACGGTGGACAGCAGGAAGTCACGCAGGCGGCGAATGCGCGCCTTACGCAGCGAACTGGGCAGTGGTGACACTTCTTCGATCCGCCGTGGCAGCCAGCGCAGGCCCAGCAGGATCAGCACAGTGGTCACCACTTCGACCACCAACTGCGTCAACGCCAAGTCCGGCGCCGAGAACCACACGAAGGTGATGCAGGTCATCAAGCCGCACACGCTGACCATGGTCAGGGCCGCCAGGCGGTGATACTTGGCTTGCCAGGCGGCGCCAAGGGCGCAAGCAATCGCCAGCAGCCACAGGGTCACAAACACAATGGAGCCCGGGATCTTCGGCCGGTCGCCCCAACTGATGCCGCTGTTGAGCATTGGGATCAAGCCGGCGATCACTGCCGCCAGCACCAGCAGGAACAGCTGGGTCTGCAGGCGCTTGGTGCTGATGCGTTTCTCGATGCGGCGCACACCGCGCATCATCACCACCAGGCTGCGCTCGAACATGCGCTTGCCGTTGAAGTAACTGATGATCGGCGGGTATTTGAAGCGGCCGCGCTTGAGTTGCTTGCGCAGCAGCAGGTAGAGCACCACGCCGCCGGACATGGCGACCAGGCTCATGATCATCGGCGCGTTCCAGCCGTGCCAGATCGCCAGGCTGTACTCGGGCAATACGCCGCCCACTACCGGCAGCGCGGCGGCGGCGAGGATCGAACCAACCACCTGGGCCGGGAAGATGCCCACCAGCAGGCAGGTGAACACCAGCAATTCCACCGGTGCACGCATCCAGCGCGGCGGTTCGTGGGGCGTGTGGGGCAGGTCGGTGGCGGGCGGGCCGAAGAACACATCGACGGTAAAACGCAGCGCATAGGCGACGCTGAAGGTGCCGGCGATGGTCGCAATCATCGGCAGGGCGATTTCTACCCAGGCGGTCGATGACACGAACACGGTTTCGGCGAAGAACATTTCTTTGGACAGGAAACCATTGAGCAATGGCACGCCGGCCATGGAGGCACTGGCCACCATCGCCAGAGTCGCGGTAAACGGGATGAGCCGCACCAGGCCACTAAGCTTGCGGATGTCACGGGTGCCACTTTCGTGGTCGATGATGCCCGCGGCCATGAACAGCGAGGCCTTGAACGTGGCGTGGTTAAGAATATGGAATACGGCAGCGACGGCGGCCAGCGGGCTGTTGAGGCCCAGCAACAGGGTGATCAGCCCGAGGTGGCTGATGGTGGAGTAGGCCAGCAGGCCCTTGAGATCATTTTGGAACATGGCGCAGTAAGCGCCGAGGAGGAGGGTGATCGCGCCGGCACCGCCGACGATCCAGAACCATTCTTCGCTGCCGGACAGCGACGGCCACAGGCGGGCCAGCAGGAACACGCCGGCCTTCACCATCGTCGCCGAGTGCAGGTAGGCCGAAACCGGAGTGGGTGCCGCCATCGCGTGAGGCAGCCAGAAGTGGAAAGGGAACTGGGCGCTTTTGCTCAAGGCGCCGATCAGCACCAGGGCCAGCATGATCGGGTACAGCGAATGCGCGCGGATCTGATCGCCCGCCGCCAGCACCTGGTCGAGGTCGTAGCTGCCGACGATATGCCCCAGTAGCATCACGCCCGCCAATAGGCACAGGCCGCCCGCCCCGGTGACCATCAGCGCCATATAGGCGCCGCGCCTGGCATCGGCGCGGTGGTGCCAATAGCCGATCAACAGGAACGAGAACAGGCTGGTCAGTTCCCAGAAGAACACGATTTGGATCAGATTGCCGGAAATCACCAGCCCGAGCATGGCGCCCATGAAGGCCAGGAAAAACGCGAAGAAACGCGGTACCGGGTCGTCCGGCGACATGTAGTAACGCGCGTACAGCGATACCAGCGTGCCAATGCCCAGTACCAGCATCGAGAACAGCCAGGCAAAACCATCCATGCGCAACACGAAGTTCAGCCCGAGGCTGGGCAACCACATGAATTCTTCGCGGATCACGCCACCGTGGGCGATCTGAGGGTAGAGCAGGGCGACTTGTATGGTGCCAACCAGAGCCACAAGGCCGGCCAACAGGGATTCGGTGTTACGTGCATTGTGCGGCAGCAAGGCCGCCAGACAGCTGCCAATAAAAGGCAGAAGCAGTAGAACTATCAGGGACATAGGCTTCTAATCTGCGGGAGTTTGGGATGCATCATACGTGCCGCTTTCTCGATCACCAAACGGCAAGATGTGGCAGGATCCTACAAGGTAGGCCGAAAACCCCGGTTTGGCATTGTTTCAGGTGACCCCTTTCAACAACGCACGACGCTCCTGTGTGGGCAATCTTTGCGACCTTACCCTTGCTGTTCCTGTTCCCTTTCATCGCGTAATTCGAGTGCCTTCTGCCCCTTCGTCTTCCACTCGCTGACAATCACTGCTGCCACAATCAACGCCGCTCCGACCATCGCAATCGGAGGGAAGCGCTCCCCGGCAATCCGCCCGATCACGCCTGCCCACACCGGTTCACCGGCATAGATCAGGGTGGCACGGGTTGGCGAGACACTCTGCTGCGCCCAGTTCATCGCGACCTGGATTACCGCACTGGTCAAACCCAGGCCCACGGCGCTGAACAGCAGCAACCAGGAAAACCCCGGCAATGCCTCACCCATTGGCACCACCATCAAAAACGACAACAGTGATGCCGTGGCCAATTGCACGACGGTCACCCGGCGCACATCCACCTGTCCGGCAAAGGCGCTGATCAGAATGATTTCCGCCGCCACCGCCACGGCGCATATCAACGTGGCGATTTCACCGGGGCTGAAGTTCAGCGAGGCGCCGGCCGGGCCGGTTAGCAGCATCAACCCGGCGAATGCCAGCATGATACCGATGGCCGGCATCAGCCCAGGGCGGCGGCCCAGCACGAGCCACTGCAACAGCGGTACACAGGGCACATATAATGCCGTGATAAACGCCGATTGGCTGCTTGGAATGGTTTGTAACCCGATGGTCTGCATGCCGTAGCCGAACATGATCGACGTGCCAATGAAGGCGCCGGCTTTTAATTCAAACAGGGTCAGGCCACGCAGGGCGCGCAATGAAAAGAAGCCCACCACGATGGCGGCCGCTGCAAACCGCAGGCCGACAAAAAACATTGGACCGCTGACGGTCATCGCATGTTGCACGAGCAAAAACGTGCCGCCCCAAATCATGGTGATGACCACCAGGATGCATTCGGCTTTACTGAAACGGTTGAAACGTGAGGAAGCGTTCGGGGCGGTCATGGCGGCTCGGTCTTGCAAGGGAAAGGCACGGACCGCACAATGCGCCGCACGCTGGGCAGTATACTGCGCACACCTACCTATTGAGCAATATAGTGCACAAAGAAAATCCACAACGGGCATCGGTCCTGCAACACGTCAGCCAGAACGTCCGTCGTCTGCGCCATGCTGCCGAGATGAGCCAGACCGCGTTATCGGAAAAGTCCGGGGTCAGCCGGCGCATGTTGGTGGCCATTGAGGCGGGCGAGAAGAACGTCAGCCTGTCTACCCTCGACCGCGTGGCCGAAGCCCTGGACGTGGCCTTCAGTGACCTGATACAAGCCCCGGATGCGCTCGACCATAGCCGCATCAACGAACTGGCCTGGGCCGGCGACATCCCTGGCAGTAAAGCCGTGTTGCTGGCCAAGGCCACCGCGCGACGCGAAGTGGAATTGTGGGAGATGCGCCTGGAACCGGCTGACCGTTACAGCCCGGAACCTGACCCTGAAGGCTGGAGCGTCCAACTGTTTGTGTTCGAAGGTCGCCTGACCCTGATCCTCAATGGCGAGGAAAAACACCTGGATGCCGGTGAGTTCTACATGTTCGCCAGCCGTGAGGCCCACGCCTATTGCAATGAGGGTGAGGTGGCGGTGCGCTTTGTGCGTAATGTGGTGATCTAGCGGTTTGCCCGGCAAGAGTGGTTGGAAACTCTGCCCGTTTGCACGCCCTTGTGTTTCAAGCTTTTTGCAGCAACAGGTTGAATTTATTAACGATTGCATTTCGGCACGGCCCCTGCAATCACTCAAGGTTCCCCTCGAAGCCTGGGGTCAGCCCACTTTCAACATCTTGCCCCTGTTATCCGCGTGGATGCCGAAGCCGTTGAGGTCCCCACGCGCTTGGTCGCCTGCTTCGCCGAGCAGAACATCACCGTCGCGCTCAACTATGCGTCCCAGGGCTACGTGCTGGATACTGGGTGAGTGGTCTTGGGCGGCAGCGCCGCTGAACTGCTGGCGCGCGGCGATTGGCATGATATTTATCTGGGTAAACAGTAAGGGCGAAGGTGCATGACTGAATCGATCTGCAACGCTGATGTCTTGATCATTGGCGGCGGCCTGAGCGGCACGATGCTGGCCGTGCAACTGCTGCGCCTGGCAGGGCAGCGGACCATTCTGGTGATCGAACCGCGTGCCGAACTGGGGCGTGGCGAAGCTTATAGCGCGGTTGAGCTGGGCCACACGTTGAACGGCAACGCTGCGCGCATGAGCGTCGACCCGGACAACGCTGACGACCTGACCCGATGGCTCACCGACTACATTGGCGCCGGTGGTTGGCCGGAATCCGGCCAGCAGCACGTACCGATCTGCGAGCTGTTCCCGCCGCGCGGGATTTTTGGTGTGTACGTTCAGCAGCGGCTGGCTGAAGCCCGGGCGCTGTCGGCTTCGACCGTCGAGCATGTGCGTGCCGAGGTGGTCGACCTGCAAGTGGGGGAAGCCTGCACGCTGCTCACGTTGGATAACGGCCAGCAACTGCGCGGCGCCTACGCGGTATTGGCCACCGGTATGTTTCCCGCAGCGCGCACGCCGCAGACCGAATCCAGCGGCTTGAACGCAGCAGCGGTGGACCCGTGGGATGTTCAGACGATGACCCAGATCGACCCGCAATCGACGGTGCTGATCATCGGTTCCGGGCTGACCATGGTGGATGCCGTGGTGTCGCTTGAGCAGGCAGGGCATCGAGGGCCGATCGAGATTTTTTCGCGCCATGGCCTGTTACCCCATGTACGCCGCCAGCCGCCGAGCTGGGAAGATTTCCTCGCCGCCGACCACAGCCTGCGCCGCCCAAGGCAACTGCTGCGTGAAGTACGCCGCCAATGCCGGCTCGCGCAGGCCCAGGGCATTGATTGGCAAGCGCCGCTGGACACCGTGCGCGCGCATATCGGCCGCTTATGGAGCCAGGCCAGTGAGCGCGAGAAGCGCCAGTTCGTGCGCCATGTGCGGCCATGGTGGGAAAGCCATCACCACCGTTCGCCGCCGTTGAGCGCGCAGTTGGTGGCGCGGTTGCAGCGGGAAGGGCGGTTGCGGATTCAGGCGGCGTCGTTCAAGGGCTTGGTGGCGTCGAGCAGTGGCGTTGCTATCCGCTTGCGTCGTCGTGGCGAGCAGGTTGTAACCCAGGTATCTGGGGCGGCGTTGATCAACTCCAGCGGCATTGAGTACGACTGGCGCCGCGTGGCCCGGCCATTGCCGCAGCAATTGCTCAAACGCGGGTTGATCCAGCCTGGGCCGCTGGCATTGGGGATTGCGGCAGATGTATCAGGGGCCGTCGTCGATGCACGGGGCAATGTCAGCCCGCGACTGTTCGCGATGGGCCCGCCGTTGCGCGGAATGTGGTGGGAGAGCACGGCTGTGACCGATGTGGCGATTCAGGCCAAGGCGTTGGCCGCCAAACTCAGCCAAGTCTAAATGTGTGCGGGCTTGCTTGCGAAAGCGCAGTGTCAATCGCCAGATTGGTTGACTGATCCACCGCCATCGGGAGCAAGCCCCTCGCACATTTTGGATCTTCACGGGGCTTGAGGCTGGTTCAGCTTCCGACTTTCACGAATCCTGGCTTGAGCCCAAATACTTCAACGCCTTGGGCGGTCGATTGCCCGGTGGTCACCTTCACCCGCTCCACGGGCTTATCCATCGCCGCGCGATAGCTTACGGTCATGTCATCGCGGTTAATGGCTTGGCTTGGAATCACAATCGCTTGCGCATTGTTGTAAGTGACGATAGTCAGCCGCGCACTCATGCCCAATCGAACCTGCTGCAACTGCTGCGCGGTGAGCTTGGGAATCGAGAGTGTCACCGCAAACTGCGCGCTGCCCTGGCTATCGCTGGCAATCGCCAAGCCACTGACCACACTGACGGAGCCGGTCAGCCGCTCGCCGTCGAAGCCGTCGCCCAGCACTTCTACCGCCTGGCCTGGGTGCAGTTGGTTAATGTCCAACTCCGACACCTTGGCGACGATTTTCAGCTGCTCGATATTCGCCAGGCCGAACAGCACCTGGCCTTGGCTGACTTTGCTGCCGGCCTGCACCGGCGCGTTGTTGTTGCCCGCGCTTTGGGGCGAACTGTTGCTGCCAGGCGCAGGCACCACGATGCCGGAGAACGGCGCCTTGATCTCCTTGCCATCGAGCAGTTTGAGCAGGGCGTCGTACTTCACCGTGGCGTTGGTCAGCTCCATCTCGGCAATCTGTCGGTATTCGCCCCGGCCTTGATCCTGCGCCTGCTGCAGTTCGCTGCGGGCCGAGGCGAGGTCCAGTTGTTGCTGCTGGGTCTGTTGCTTGAGGTCGTCCAATTCGTTGCGCGGGATAATGCCGCGCTTGAACAGGTTTTCGCTCTCGGTGAGCTTGCGCTGAGTGTTGCCGGCGGTCATTTCTGCCGTGCGCAGGCTGCGGCGCGCGCGGCTCACAGCGGGGCTGCTGTCCCAGTCCTGCATCTCTTGCACGGTGCGACGGGCCTTGAGCTGGGCGGACAGCGCGTCGCGCAGTTGCACCTCGAGGGTGGTCGGGTCCATGCGCAACAGCACCTGGCCGGCGTCGACGCGCTGGCCTTGCTCCACCAGATTGGCCTGCACGTTGCCGTCGAACGGCGCCGTGAGGGTGATGGTGGTGTCGGGCTCGATCTTGCCCACCAGGCCGATCTGGTGCACCAGCGCGTCGGGCTTCGCCGCCAGCCACTGCTCGGCGCTGGCGGCTGAGTTGGCGGCAGGGCTGCGCTGGCTGAGCAAGGGAATGCCCGCGCCCGTCAGCAGCACGATCAGTACAGCACCCAGCAGGCGTTTTTTGTTAGTAGTCATTGAGGGCGATTTCCCAACTTTCCAGCGTCATGCCCAGGGTCAAGTCGAGCTGGGTCTGGGCGTTCAAATAAGCGATCAGTGCATTGAGCTGCGAATTCTCGGCGTTGCGCAGGTCAGTCTCGAAACTCAGTACCTGGAAGTTGGTGGAGCGCCCGGCGCTGAGTTTTTCCCGCTCGATCTCGATCTTGCGTCGCGACAGTTGCACGGCGCGTTGGGCAATTTCATATTGCCGCCAACGTGTGCCGAGGTCGCGCACCACATCGTTGACGCTGCGCTCCAGCGCTTGGCGTGCGTCGGTGATACGGATCTCCTGATCCTCCACATTGACCCGCGCGCGCACTTCGGCCTGACGCGTGCTGATGTCACCGATAGGGATCTGCACCTGCACCCCGGCATAGCTGTTCCACGAGCGATTATTGCTGTTGCCATAGTCGTTATTGTAGGCATCGCGAATCTGGTTGGCCCCGGCCACCAGGTCCACTTGCCAGCGCCCGGAATCCTTGGCGATCACCAGGTTGAGGTTAGCCTGCTGGCTGCCGAGCAGGGCGGCGAGGTATTCCGGTTGTTGAGTCTGCGCCAGGTTGAAGGCCTGGCGCTTGTCGATGGTCATCGGCTTGGCCTCCAGGGCTTCGCTGGCACGGATCGGCGTCGACAGGTCCAGGGCCAGCAGGCGCAGCAGGGCCAGCCGGCTCGTATCAAGCTGGTTCTGAGCCTCTTCCACACCGAGTTGCTGGGTGGCGATGTCGGCTTCGGTCTGCACGATTTCGAACTCGGCCATGCGCCCCGCACTGATCAACGCCTTGTTCACCTCCAGCAAAGTGGCGGAGCGTTTGAGGGCGTCCTGGACGATGCTCAATTGCTCTTGGGCGCGCAGCAGCTCGCGGTACGTGGCGATGATCTGGCTGATGGTCTGCGCCACCGTGGCTTTGAGGTTCAGCCGGTTCGCCTGCTCCGACAGACGTGACAGGCGCAACGGCGCGGTGGTCGCATCCCAGCCTGCACCGCGCATCAGCGGCTGGATCAGCGCCAGGTCCAGGCCATCGCTGCGGTAGCGGCCGGCGCGGTCGGCGTTATTCAGTTGTTGGGTCCAGGCCATGCTTAGCCGGGTGCCGTACTCGCCGAGCAAGGTGGCGTTCGGGGCCAGGTTGGCATTGCGTGAGTTATCCGCGGTGCCACGGCTATTGCGGTAATAACTGTTGAGGGTGAGCTTGGGGTTGAACGTGTCCTCGGCCACGCGCAGGTCGAACTTCTGCGCCACGCGTTGCAGGTACGCGCTGCGGATCGCCGGGTTGTTGCGCAAACCCAGGTACACGGCATCGCCCAAGGTCAGGGTGGTGACTTGGGCATTCAACGACACGCCACGCTCATAGCCGCTGCGGGTGGTGCTGGGCGCCGCAGGGTTGATGACTACATCGGCGGCCATCGCGGGGAGGCTGCCCAAGATCAGTAGCACAAGCCATTTATTCATCACGCAGGGCCTCCACTGGCTGCAGCCGTGAGGCCGACACCGCCGGGTAGATGCCAAAGAACAGGCCCACCAGCAAGGTACTGCCCACGCCCAAAGGCAGCGCGGCAGCGGCCAAGCTAAATTCCCAGCCCGACAGCCAGGCGTAGAGCCAGGCGGCGGTCATGCCCAGCACGGCGCCGCAGAGCGCACCGACGGCGGTCAGGGTTACGGCTTCCAGCAGGAACAGGTTGCGGATGTCGCGTTGGCGCGCACCCAAGGCCATGCGGATGCCGATCTCACGGCGGCGCTCCGAGACATTCATCAGCATCACGTTCATTACGCCGACGCCACCGCCCACCAGCGAGATGGCGCCCAGGGCCAGCAGCAAGTAGGCGAACGTCCGGCTTTGCCGAGTCATGCCATCGATCATCTGCTGGGGCACCTGGATGTCGACATCGTGGTCGGTGAGCTGGTTTTTCAGGGCGCTGGTGGCCTCGCGGGCGATACGCTCCATGTCCTGGCCGGGTGCGGCGCGGATGATCACGTTGCCGACTTGCGGGGTCGGGTAGATGCGGCGCATGCCTTCGGCGGGGATGAACAGCGATTCGTTGGCCTGCACCGGCATCAGCATGGCCCGGGGCTGGTTGTGCAGGATGCCGACCACCAGGAACAGGTAGTCGTTGATGCGGACGCGGTCCCCCAGTTTCAGCGGGTCGCCCGGTGTACTCAGGGCCTGGGCAACCTGGTCGCCAATGACACCGTAGGTTTCGCTGGCGTCGAAGGCCGAAAGAAAACGCCCGTCCCGTACGACAAGGCGCATGGCGTCCTTGATGTCGGCAGTGGTGCCGACAAAGTTGGCGTTAGTCGTGCGTCCGTGGAACACGAGGGGCCCGCCGAACACGCTGAGCGCGCCGATATGGGCAATGCCAGGCACCGCTTGGCGTACCGCGTCCAGGTCGAGGCTGGCACGCATGGGGGTGTTGCTGTTGCCCTTGGGTGGGAATTGGGCGACCAGGATGTCGGTGCCCATGTCCTTGAAAATCATCGCCGCATCCACGGCCGCGTTATGGCCGATATTGATCAGTGCCACCACCGATGAACTGCCGATCACAATACCCAGCAGCGCCAGGACCGAGCGTTTACCCAGGGTGCGCAGGCTCACAAGCGCTTCGTGCAGCAGTTGGCTCAGGCTCTGCTCGACCCGCAGGCTCACAGGCGCCCGGCCTCATGCACCACTCCGTTGCGCACCAGGATCTTGCGTTCCAGGTGCTCGGCGATATGCGGGTCATGGGTGACGATGATCAGCGTTACCTGCTGCTCGCGGTTGAGGGCCAGGAGCACATCCATGATCTCTTGGGCGGTGGTGCTGTCGAGGTTGCCGGTGGGTTCGTCGGCGAGAATCACTGAAGGCTTGCCGACCAACGCGCGCGCAATCGCCACGCGTTGGCGCTGGCCACCGGAGAGGTCGGCGGGGCGGTGGTGGGCGCGCTCGGCCAGGCCGACTTGCTCAAGCATGCGCAACGCCTGTTCGACTGATTCATGGCGCGACACGCCGCGGTAGCTCAAGGGCAGGGCGACGTTGTCCAAGGCGCTGAGGCGCGGCAACAGGTTGAAACTCTGGAACACGAAACCAATCTGCTGGTTACGGATCGCCGCCAGCTCGTCCGGGCTGGCGCTGAAAATATCGTGGCCGGCAAAGTGGTATTGACCGCAGTTGGGCAGGTCCAGCAGGCCGAGAATATTGAGCAGGGTGCTTTTGCCGGAGCCGGAAGCACCGAGGATGCCGCAGCTGTCACCGCGGGCGATGGACAGGCACACATCATTGAGAATGGGCAGGTGCTGCCCGGCGAGCTGATAGCTTTTGCCGATGCCTTGCAGGGCGATCAAGCCTGGGTGCGCGGGGGTCTCTGTCATCATGACTACGCCTGCAGTCTCGACGGTGCCGCTTGCCCCCGGTAAATCCTTGTAACAGGTTCGGGAACTGCGTGGTACGTGTCACGGACTGGTTTTGTTTCTTGTTTTTAAAATATTGTTTGAATAGTAACCGCGTTCAACGCGCTCCGCCAGCCATGGATGTAGAGCGGTCTTACCGCTTGAAACGGATTTTCTGCGGCCCGGCTCGGGCACTGCGCAATGCCCTCGACTACCCTCGTTATGCCCGGAGATATAGGCTTTTAGGGGGTGGCGCAGCAGCAGTACTTGCTTTCGAAGGGCTGCCCCGGTATAAAAAAATCAAATTATTTTTTAAAACAATATTTCCCCCGTGGAACTCCTATGGTCGCGAAGAAACTCAGCGCTCCAAACGTTACCAAGACTCGACTGCTGGATGCGACAGAGGCTCTCTTCATCAAGTACGGCTACGATGCCGTTCTGCTGCGGCAGATTACCGAGCGTGCCCAGGTCAACCTGGCCGCCGTGAATTATCACTTCGGGGACAAGGACTCCCTGATGAAAACCCTGCTGATGCAGCGCCTGGAGCCGCTCAACGAGCAGCGCCTGGAACTGCTCGCGCGTTGTGAAGCTGAATCTGACGGCCCACTCGATTGCGATACCTTGCTCGGCGTGCTGTTCGCGCCGGCCATGGGCCTGGAGCGTAGCGACCCGGCCAGTGGGGAGGGGCGGTCGTTCATTCGTTTCCTGGGCCGGGTCTATAGCGACACCTCGCCGTTTATCCAGGAATACCTCAAGGTGCATTACCAGCCGGTGTTCCAGCGGTTCTTCGAAGCTTTCGCCCTGGCCCTGCCGGACTTGCCACGCAATGAGCTGGGCGTGCGTCTGCAATTTGCGCTCAAGGCGATTTCCGGGGTGATGGCCGGTACTGAACTGCGCCTGCTGATGAACTCCATGAGCCTGGGCCGCCCAGCCACGGACGCCGAGGTCATGGCCAAGCTGATCACATTGGTGTCGGCCGCGATTCGCGTGCCGCAGCAAAGCCCTGAAGCTGAAACCGCGTTGGCCAAGGTGCTGGACACCCAGCGCGCGATCCGCGAGCAAGCCGCCGCGCCCGTCACCAAGGTGGCGCGCTGAGCTTAAATCCAAGACAAAAAAAGCCCGCTGGGGCGGCGGGCTTGATGTGCAACGTTTGTAACGGATGAGGCTTCACCCTACGTCTGTTCATGTGAACAATTCGTGAAAAAAATGTAAGAAAAAGACTAGGGGCGACAGACTCACGATTATCGCGTTGTCTGTAAGAATATTCCCAGATATCTACCACTCGTCGCCACTGTCAATTCTGACAGTAGATTCGGTTATCGCCCACAGCGCCTCATTCACCTTGCCCGTCGCGCGGTTCCCGCGCACCCTGAG
>NZ_VXCW01000011.1:0-235064 GCF_052850675.1 Pseudomonas sp. 1152_12
CGGGCCGACCACTCACAAGATGTGCAGGAACGCTTCGGCCACGACCCGGCCGGCAACCTGTTGATGCAGGATCGACCCGGCCCGGACATCGTTGCGGGTAACCGGTTAGTGATCCAAGGCGATCATCATTATGACTATGACGCCTTCGGCAACCTGATCCGCCAAAGGCGGGGTAAGGGCCATCAACTCGTTACCGAGTACCGCTACGACTGCCAGCATCGGCTGATCGGCATCACTCAACCCAACGGCCAAACCGCCAGCTACCGCTATGACCCGTTTGGTCGGCGGATCAGCAAAACCGTTGATGACATAACCACGGAGTTTTTCTGGCAAGGCGACAAGCTTATTGCGGAACATCACGCAGATCGCCACCGCAGTTACATCTACGAACCGGACAGCTTCCGTCCGCTGGCACTGCTGGAAGGCTTTGGTCCGAAAGAGACCAAGCCTTTCCACTACCAACTCGACCATCTCGGCACACCGCAGGAACTCACCGCCCCCGACGGCGAAATCGTCTGGTCCGCGCACTATCGCGCCTACGGCGAGGTCAGTCGCCTCGACATAAATAAAATCGACAACGCGCTACGCTTCCAAGGCCAATACTTCGACCCCGAAAGCGGGCTGCACTACAACCGCCATCGCTACTACAATCCAGATATTGGTCGCTACCTGACGCCCGACCCGGTGAAGCTGTCGGGTGGGATCAACGCGTACCAGTACGTGCCTAACCCTACGGGGTGGGTAGACCCGCTGGGTTTGAATACATGCCCAGGCGGAGACGGATGCAAGCCAGACTTGGTTGCCAACGACCCGGCAAAGCCTGCAAGAGTTGATGAAGGAGAAGCCGTATCACCAAAAGCTGCGGGAGCTCAGCGCGCGGCTAAATACTCTGCAAACTGGAAGAGCGCCGATTTGAGTGAAAGCGTAATTAAATTTGCTGGTACTGATCCAATCGTGACTACGACAGATAAAGGCAAAAGAATATATAAGAATCATCGCGATGGTATTGAGATTGTAGAGGACCTCAATGGAGGCTATTTCAGAATCTACGACCCCTCATTGCCGGGCTCAAGACGTTATTTAAGCCTTGATGGCGTGGTTCCTAATAACAAGACCTCTCCGACTGGAAAGCAAATGGGCAGGAGCCAAAGCGAATACAATGAAGTCACCCACTTTAATAAGGCCCCAAGTAAATGAAGACAATTTGCGTGCCACTCACGACAGAAGCAATGAAACTGCTAGACATAAACGACTGCCCCGACGTTCTACTTGAGAGTGCGGAGCTTACGGAAGAAGAATACCAACAATTTTTAGAGTCTGGCGCGTTAGAAAGCATAAATATTGAAGTTGGAAAGACAATCGATGAATATGAGGACGAAATCATAAGCACCCCTGAAGACCTAAGCAAAACCTTAAAAATATTGAAGACACACTTAAGACCTGAAAACTCAAAAACACTAAATAAATTGATCCACTTAAATGTATTGGCAATTAATAGAAATACAGGATTATTTTTCTTTTTTTAACTATTTAACCTTAAACCCGTCGTCATTTTCACCCAGCAAAATACAGTCATAGGAAAATTACCGATGTATTTTCAGGTCAGGACGTATTGCACGTGAGATTCCACTCACCCGTTGGAGGTGGCATTGCACTATGGAACGGAAGTGCGCCAAAAACCGGTGAGACCGTTGACGTAGAGTACGATTTAGACGAGGTTTTTTCATGGGGAAAAAACATCATGCCCTCATCGGAAAAAACCTCAAAAATCAACTTGATAGCCGACACTATCTATATAATCGCTGAACTAACCCCTAGTGCAGACAGGACCTGCGCAGCATTAAAACTCAGCGACTCAATAATCCTCATCGAACTCGAAGGACCGATCCCCCTAGAATCCGGATTTGTTGAGGTGAGAGCAGCCAGGATTCACCTCTACCCAACAAACATTTAACCCCACCTCACCCCCACGCCACCACCAACAACCCCACCCCCAACACCAAACACAACGGCGAATAAAAATACGTATCCAGCCGTGCAAACCTCGACCCACCGACCTTCTTGAAAAACCCCACCAACTCCGAATCCCCAATCGCCCTGGCGAACATCACCACGGCTATCGCACTGATCCCCCATTGCAACGCCCCATGGGACACCGGCGAAAAATACAGACCGGCCCGCAGGCAGACGAGCAGTGCTATCGCGACCAAGCCCATTGCGACCAGGAATGTGCCCAACGCTGAGGGCTTGAACGCTGGCCGGGGCCCGTGGGCGAATTCGCCGGGCAATTGCGGGATGGCGGCAAGGCTGCCGAGTTTGCCGCCGGCGGCCCAGTATAGGTGCACCATGCTGATGCAGGTGAAAACCCCAACGATCCATCGTGCGATGAAAAAGCTCATGGCGTGCGCTCCCTGAAAATGTGCGAGTGATGATAGTCGCCCTGAGATTTTTTGTGGGTATTTCGTCGGCGACTGATGGTAAAGTGCCGCCCCATGAAAATCGCTCGTGCCGACCGCTCGCTCATTGCTTGGATGCTTTATTGCTGCGTCCTGTTCAATGTGTTCGCCTGCAGTATCGGACATGGGCAGATGCTGGGGATGCAGCTCAACGGTATCAGCGGGCAGTTCTGTACGGTGGACCCGCGCACCCAGGCGCCCAAGCAGAGCAACTCCACGGATGAGAACCTGCCGACGCTGTCGAAGGCGTTCGGTTGCCCGCTGTGTTCAACCGGCGGCATGGGCCCGGCGCTGAGTTCCAGCCTGAATGTGGCGGTGTTGCCGCAACCCCATGCGCCGCCGCCGGCGGTGGTTCTCGCCGCTGATATCCCTGCCCGTTTCACCTGGCCCACGGCCAACCCGCGCGCGCCTCCCGCTTTCGCCTGATCCCTTCGCTTTCTGATCTGCACCGGCCAACGTTCCCATTGGGGAATACGCGCGGCTGTGCGTTGTTTTTCAAGCCAAGTTTTTCAGGATTCAACCATGAAACATTTACCCCTGTTGGCGGGCCTGTTCGGCTGCCTGCCTGTCTGTGGCTGGGCGCTCGAGTTGGCGCCAACTACCATCGATGGCGAACAAGCCGCAGAGCCTGGCCTGACCCTGGATCAATCCAGCGGCATGGCGTCGCGCCTCGGCCTGAGCGTACGGGAAACCCCGGCGTCGGTGGCCATCGCCACCCGTAACGATATCGAGCGCCATGGCGCGAAGACCTTCCGCGATGCGGCCAACACCTTGCCCGGCGTCAACGCCAGCGCGCCGCCGGGGTTTGGCGGTTTTGTGTCCTACCGTGGGTTTACCAGCAGCCAGATCACCCAGATGTTCAACGGCATCAACGTCGCCACCGGCTTGGCACGCCCAGTGGATGCGTGGATCTATGACCGGGTTGAACTGGTCGGCGGCCCCTCCTCCTTGATCAATGGCGCCGGCTCCGTGGGCGGTTCGCTGAATTACGTGACCAAGTTGGCCACGCGCGAGGAACAAGCTGCAGAAGGCCAGCTCACCTATGGCAGTTACGACACCGCCGGCATGGCCTTCGGCCTCAACCACGCGCTGACAGAACCGGGCGCCGAGGTGCAGCATTACGCGCGCCTGGACGTCAGCCGCAACACCAACCACAGCTATATCGACCGCGACCAGCGTGAGGCCTGGAGCCTGGCGTTTTCGTTGCTCAGTGACCTGACCCCCAACCTATCCCACACCTTGGCGCTGGAATACCAGGATGAACATGAAGACAGCCCGTACTGGGGCACGCCGGTGCTCAACCCCAAGGCCGGTGAGCTGAAGATCGACCGACACAACCGCTTCAACAACTACAATGTTGCCGATGGTCGATACGAACAGCGCACGGTCTGGGCACGTTCGATCATCGACTATCGAATCAGCGACAGCACCTCGCTGAAGAACACCCTCTATCACTTGGACAGCCAGCGCGATTACCGCAACCTGGAAACCTACCAGTACAACGCTGACAACAGCGCAGTGAACCGCTCGACGGCCTACCAAGTGCGCCATCAGGGCGAACAGAACGGCAACCAGTTCGAGTTGCGCCATGACGACACATTCTTCGGCCTGTCCACCACCTGGTCCGGCGGTTTTGAGTACAAGGTCAACAGCACCACCAGTTACCCGCTGAAACAACCGGGCAATAGCACCGTAGACCCGAACAACTACAACCCTGGGCACTTCTACGACATCCCCGGCACCAAACCCGGGCTTGTCAAGGACAAGACCAACGAAGTCACCACCAAAGCCTTGTTCGTGGAAAATCGCCTTGGCCTCACCGATAAATTGTCACTGCTCACCGGCCTGCGTTACGACGCTATCGACTTGGACGTAACCAACCACAGCAGAGTGACGGCCACCAACCCACGCCACTTCAAGCGCAGCTGGGAACCGGTGACCGGGCGTGTTGGACTGACCTACCAGTTCATCCCCTCGGCTAATGTGTATGTGCAATACAGCACGGCGGCCGAGCAGCCATCGACCACCACTCAAGTGTTCGACGTATCGACCGGTAAGCAGTGGGAGGTAGGCAGCAAGTTCGACTACCTGGACGGCCGCGGTTCGGCCACGGTCGCGGCCTACAAGATCGAGCGCAAGGATTTCGCCGTCACCGACCCACAGGACCCGAACAACAGCATCCCAGTGGGCGCGCAGTCGTCCAAGGGGATCGAGTTGGCCAGCTCATTGCGCATCACACCGAAACTGTTGGCGGAAGGTAACTTTGCCTGGGTGGATGCTGAGTACGACGACTTCAACGAGAAAATCGCCAGCGGCGCCGTGGTCTCGCGCAAGGGTAATACACCGACCAACGTGCCAAAACGCGTAGGCAACCTATGGCTGACCTATGACTTCACGTCAGATTGGCAAGGCGGCGTGGATGCGCGGTATGTCGCACAAGTGTATGCGGACAATGCCAACACCCTTACGGTGCCGGCCTACACGCTGTTCGGAACGTTCCTGCGCTACAGGGTCGACTCGCACACCTCGGTGACCGGCCGCGTGCGCAACCTGACGAATGAGGTGTATGCCGAGTTCGCGCATGTGTCGCCAGCGTATTACCTGGGGTCGCCGCGCACGTTTGAAGTGGCGGTTCAAACCAAGTTCTAAGCCTGCAATACAATCAAAAATGAGTCAGCGGGCTTACTCGCGAAAGCGGTGTGCCAGCCACTGGAGAGATTGGCTGAACCATCGCATTCGCGAGCAAGCCCGCGCACACTTTGATCGATGTCTTACCGTTAGATAGGCGCTTACTTCAAACTGGCCTCAACCTTCTGCGCCACATCCGCCGTCAACCACGTCTTCCACACGTCAGGGTGTTCCTTGAGAAACGCCTGGGCCACTTCCCGTGGCGCCGTGTGATTCTCGCTCATCGTCGCCAGAGCTTTGTTCAGCGGCTCGATTGGGAACTGAACCTTGGTGAAGAAGTCGGCGATCTGCGGGTGCTCCTGCTGGAAAGGCGTCGACACGCCAATGCTCAACTTGGACGCCAACGACCGTGTCGGCCTCGGGTTGGGGTTATCCGCGTCGGTCAGGGTTTTCCAGGCATCGGCGTCAAACGGTGGCTCTTCCAGCTGGATCAACTTGTAACGCCCCATCAAGGGCGTTGGCGACCAGTAGTAAAACAACACCGGTTTGCCCCGGCGGATCGACGATGCGATCTCAGCATCCAGGGCTGCGCCCGAGCCGCTGCGAAAGTTCACATAACTGTCGTCAAGGCCGTAAGCCTTGAGTTTCTGTTTGTTGACGACTTCCGAGGTCCAGCCGATCGGGCTGTTGAGAAAGCGCCCCTTGCCTGGGGATTCCGGATCCTTGAACACGTCCTTGTAGCGCGCCAGGTCCTTCACGCTTTTGAGGTCTGGCGCCAGAGGCTTGAGGCCTTTGGCGGGGTCGCCCTTGACCACATATTCCGGCACCCACCAACCTTCGGTAGCGCCCTTGACTGTATCGCCTAGGCCCACCACCTTGCCCTCGGCCTCGGCTTTGATCCAGACGGGACTACGGCCGGCCCATTCTTCGCCGATCACCTGAATGTCATTTTTTGCCAGGGCGGTTTCCAGGGTGATGGTGGTGCCGGGCAAGGTGTCGGTGGGCAGGTCATATCCCTTCTCGACGATAAAGCGCAGTACTTCAGTGATCAGGCTACCGCTTTCCCAGTTCAAGTCGGCGAAATGCACCGGCGCTTGCGCGGCCGATACAGGCCCTGAAGCCACTGACAGGCTCAAGGCCGTAAGTGACGCAGCCAACAGGGTTCTCAATCCTTTCATGCCTTTACACCTCGCGTTTTTCGCAGCCATAGCGGACGGCTTTGCTGCCAATGCGCGAAGCCTCTGAATAGTTAAGTCAACTCAACAGTAGTAGAGGTTCCGATAGAGCAAGAATACACGCGAGGTTTATCGACTATTCACTGGCCTTGAACGTCACCAGCTCACCCTTGCGCCACTTGGCGGCCTTGCCGGTCACGGCCTTGAGGGTCTTGGTCAGGCCTTCCTGCAATTGTTCGTTAGCGGCAAACACCAGCATCACACTGTGGCCTTCCTTGAACACGATGCCCTGGCCTTCGGCCGAAGAAACAAAGGCGTAATCGCCCAGACCATACACCGTCAACTTGATGTCACGGAACTTCAATTCGAACTTGCCACCCTCACGACTCGGCAACACCGAAGCACGAAAATGGTCGCCGACCTTGAGTTCCAGGTGCTGCTTGTCATCCACCACCATCGCCGATTCGGTGTCGATTTCGGCAATGTAGATGCCTTCCGGCGTCTGTTCAGTGATGTAAACGAAACGGCATTGAAACTGCTTGACCAACTTTGCGCGCAAATCACCCAGCACGAATAAAGCGTGCATATCCAGATTACTGACTGCCAAGGAAACGCCCCCACATCAAAAAGACAGCTGACCGCCGGAGCGGGCAGCACAAAAAAACGGCCCTGGGGCACGATCACACATTCGTTAAAAAACTGAAGAGAACCTGCTGCTGTGCCGTAACACTAGTACCCACATGCGCGATGGACCTTATGCAGGTCATCAGGTGCTACAGGAAATCACAGGTTCAACGACCCGAGAACACGGGCCGACCAGCTTCAGAGAATAACTCAATTAAAAACGCAGTTTCCGACAACCTACACATATCAAAATACTTGGCACGGAACCAGGGATCGGCTGCCGACGACAATACTAAAACAGCAACCGGGGTTAAAAGTACCCGAAACGCTGCTGGTGGATCAACAAGACCGATCGACAGGAGCCGACCATGCAACCAGCTCAACACCACGCTACGTCTTCCCGCACTCGTTCATCATGCCAAGACGAGCGCCAATACTACTGCCTGCCTGGCCCTAACGGGTACCGCAATTGCGTCCTTTACCAAGTTGTACCTGCCGGGCGGAATTTCTTTCATATCCTGGAAGTCACCAGCGGCCGGATCCGAGGCTTTCGCAGCAACCACACTCAGGCCTGTGAATTGGCCAAAAAGCTCGAAGCCCGCTTGCACACCGTACACGGCGGGATCGTTTCGTCATCTGCATGACTTTACTGCGCCGCCGCCCCTCAACAACTGCCATACTCGCCCGTCGATTGAAGTTTGCCCCGCGCAGGGTCAGGTTTCATCAGTGCGGTTACCTTGAAGGGAAGGCTATACGTGACGGAATTTGATATTGGCGAATTTTTCATCCATGGCGATGCAAGGGAAGTAAACGGTGAGTTTCAAGCGGTGATCCTCATGCGGGCTAAACCGCCGCTGGCTACAGTGACAACGCACCAGGTGGAAAAGGATCGCTGGTTCAAAACTGCCGACGCCGCCGCAATGGCAGCAAAGGATGCCGCCAAGGCGCTGAAAACCGCTGTGGATTCAGGCGCACTCAATTCCTGACAATCCGATAGAACTCTGCCGCTTCCTGCGCCTCACATGCACAACGACCATCACCTTGCATGGAGAACGAAAAATGGACGCGCCAATCCCCACTCTTGAAACCCTGTTTGAACAACTTGGCCTGGATTCAACGCCCCAAGCAATCGACGCATTCATCGACGCGCACCCGCTGACTGAAGAAGTGAAGTTGATCGACGCACCTTTTTGGACGCCGCAACAGGCGGCGTTTCTTAAAGAAGAATTGCGCGAAGATGCCGAATGGGCGATTGCCGTGGACGAGTTGAACCAACGCCTGCATCAATCTCAATAACTCAATGCACGCTGGCTGACGGCTCCAGGCACAACAGCGCCTGCCAGGCCGCTCTGCACTCCTGCGCTTCATCGCGGCTGGCGAAAGCCGTGCCGCGTTGCTCGCCATTGAGCAGCACAACCCAGCAAGCTTTCTGGCCCAAGGCACGCAAGGTTTCAGGGACGCCACTGCCAATCATCACGGCAATATCGACTTTGTTTTGCATAGCGCTTCTCCGCAACATTAGTTAGCTGACTAACAATGTGGGCCATGCTACGGTCTTCTACCCGTAGGAAAAAGCTATCCCCGGAATAGCTCTGTTGCACAAACAGCAATAATTGCTACCGCGCAGGCTTTGCCCCCTGCGGTTTATAACCCAAGCGTAACCCACCCCAATGCCGATCATTGACCATGATCGGAACAGACAAGTCGTGCATCAACTCACCGGTATCTCGGGTGTAGGTCTGCAACAGCACCGCTTGTTGATGGCTGCCGCAACGAATGCCTGTACGGTCGTCGAACTTGCGCTTGGTGCGGTTCTGCACCGCGTCGATCTGCGCATCGCCGGTGAGGGCCTGAGAAAAAGCCTTGTTGTGCGTCGGCACATAGCCCTGAGGAGTGCAGGCTATGGCAAACACAAGCCCTTCATGGCGCGGTAACAACGCTTCCTGGATCGCCGGTAAAACCTGATCGGTGTAGCCGTCAAACCGCGTGTGATATTTGCTCGGGCTGGTTTTCGGGATCGCGGTGTAGCTACGGTCGAACAAGTCCTCCAGGCTGATACGGCTTTGCCGTACATCGGCCTCGAACTGTTCGGCAATGCGGTTTGCGCCTTCACGGGCCAAGTCATAGATGCGCTGGTGGTAGTCGTCCAGTCCCACCTCGGCCAAGCGCTCGCTGATGGTTTCGGCCTGCCCTTCCATTTGTACGGCGGCTTCGGCCAGTTGGCGGGTTTGCTGATCGCTCACGGTCAAGTCGCTGCGCATCTGCTCCACCGCATGGAACAGGCTGTCGAGTTGCGCACGGTTGGTGTCGGTGCCCTGGGCGATTTCGTTGACCTGCCCCTCCACATCCGCGGCCAGGCTGGCGATACTCTCCAGTTGTTCCCCGGCATGTTCCACCTGCTCGACGCCGGTGTGCAACTCCGCCGACAACTGGCGAATCTGCTCCACGACCTGCGCCGTGCGCTGCTGGATATCGGCGACCATCACCCCGACCTCATCGGTCGCCGTAGCCGTACGTCCGGCCAGGCCGCGCACTTCATCGGCAACCACGGCAAACCCGCGCCCGTGCTCACCGGCACGCGCCGCTTCAATAGCGGCGTTCAATGCAAGCAGATTGGTCTGGCTGGCGATGGATTGAATCACCAAGGTTACGCGCTGGATTTCCTCGCTGCGCTGGCTCAACGCCTCGATCAACTCACGACTGGCATTTGCGCGCTGGCTGAGTTTGTGCATCCGGATAATCGATTGGGCCAACACTTCGCGCCCTTCGGTGCTGCGTTGGTGCGCCTGACTGGCCGCGCCTAGGGCTTGGCGGCTGAGCTGCGAGGTGACCGTTTCAGTGCCAATCATGATTTCGGCGCTGCTGACGATTTGCTTGGCCGCAGTTAACTGCGACTGCAAACGCGCCGCCAGTTGCTTGACCGAATAGGCCACGCCGGCAGCAGAAAGCGCGTTATGACTGGTTGTATAGGAAAGGTCGCGGGTCAACTCGCCCATCGAATCGCTAGCCTGGGCAGGCAGCCCACGCGGCGCACGCCCCTTAAGGGTGGGTAGCCAGATCACCAGCAAAGCCAGTGGCACGCACAGGTAAATCGGCAAGCCGGCAAACGCCAGGCCCAGCAGTACCAACACCAGGGCGGTGCTCTGCAGGAGCGGCGTCAACCAGCCGGGCAGCACGCGCACCACCGTTTGCGGTGACGCTGCTGCACCCATCAGAGATCCGTCTCCAGCCATCGTCGTAACCCCACTGTTTGTCGTTATTGTGTCTGCATTAAACGCCACTATCGGGCCATTATCCATCGGCCTTTAGTGGGGGAGCTTGCAGCAGATCAATAGACGTGGGCGTAACTGGTATTTCTCTTGGGCGCTGCATGCACAACGCCCAACTTCAGCACATCAGGCTTGACGCTGGTGCTTGTCGATCTGCTCGTGGCGCTCTTGCGCTTCGATGCAGTACTTGGTGGTCGGGCTGATCAGCAGGCGTTTGAGGCCGATAGGCTCACCGCTGTCGTCGCACCAGCCAAAAGAATCTTCCTTGATGCGCTCCAGGGCACGCTCAAGCTGCGGCAGCATGCGCTGGTCGCGATCGATGGCATTGACCAACCAAGTGCGCTCTTCTTCTACCGAAGCAGCATCAGCCGGGTCAGCCGGTGTATCCAGGCTTTCAATGGCGATGCGGTTTTGTTCGATGCGCTCGTGGTGTTCCACTTTCATGTCTTGCAGCAACTGCTCAAAAAAAGCGTGCTGTTCGGCATTCATGTAGTCATCCGCCGGCATGGCCAGCAACTTTTCCTTTGTCATTGATTTCTCTATAAAAAATACGTGCATTAAGGCGAATAAGGGAGCGTTCCGGCAGACCTCTGCTGGCCTCGGAAAGGCGCCGTCCATTTCAAGCGCCACCCGGCACTCAATTTACGAGGGGCGGCAGTCTAAGGCCGACTTGAGGGCTCAGCAACTGAAATGACAGGCATTTTTTCCCAATTAACCCCCAAAGGCACCAGGACGGGCTTGGCGAATGGTCATCGGAGTGCGTTTATAGCAAGAAATTCAGTCTTATGGAGCTATATAGAAGACAAACGGTTAGAACTCATAGGCGAATTTCAAATGTGGGAGGGCTTGCTCCCTCCCACCTTCCTGCGCTGCGCCAGGCTTAACGTTTGAGTTTGCGCTTATTGCGATACTGGTCGATCACCACCGCGATTACGATGATCAGGCCCTTAATGATGTCCTGGATGTACGCATCCACGCCAACAAAGGTAAACCCGCTGGCCATCACGCCGAGGATCAACGCGCCGATCACGGTGCCAGTGATGCGCCCTACGCCGCCCGCCAAGCTGGTGCCGCCGATAACAGCCGCAGCGATCGCATCCAGTTCATAGGACATACCCATGCCGGCCTGGCCAGTCGCAGCCCGTGCCGAGGCGACCACGCCCGCCAAACCCGCCAGCAAGCCGGCGATGCTATAGACGATGATCAAGTGGCGCTTGACGTTGATGCCCGACGTGCGCGCCGCCTGCATGTTGCCGCCGATG
This sequence comes from Pseudomonas sp. 1152_12, assembly GCF_052850675.1. Lineage (NCBI taxonomy): Bacteria > Pseudomonadati > Pseudomonadota > Gammaproteobacteria > Pseudomonadales > Pseudomonadaceae > Pseudomonas > Pseudomonas sp. 1152_12. The sequence goes on from NZ_VXCW01000011.1 coordinate 11,415, forward strand.
GCGTAGGTGTACTTGCCGTACTTGGTGTAGCGCAGGGCGATATGGAAGATTACTGCCACCACCAGGAAGATGATCACTGGCATCGCGCCATGGCCGATGGCGGTGTAGGAATCCGAGAGCATGCTGACTGGCTGACCTTCGGTGTAGTAACGCGCCAGGCCACGGGCCGAAACCATCATGCCCAACGTTGCAATGAACGGCGGGATACCGGTAACGGCGATGATACTGCCGTTAATGGCCCCCGCCAGCAGCCCTACACCCAGGCCCATCGCCACCGGAATCCATACCGGCAAATCCGTCAGACTGGGAAACACCGCTCGGGAAAAATCGGAAGTCTGCGCCAGACTCGCGGCGATCATCGCCGATAACGCCAGTACCGAGCCCGACGACAGGTCGATACCCGTGGTAATGATCACCTGTGTCACACCAATCGCCAGCAGGCCGATAATCGACACTTGCAGGATCATCAGTACCAGGCGCTGGGCATTCATCAGGAAACTCTGGTCGCGCACGATCCAGCCGAACAGTTCAAATACCAGGCCGATGCCGATCAGCACCAGGAAGATGCTCAGTTCGGTGGGTAAGCGCCTGCGGTGCTTGACCGGTGCTGTGGCAGGCTTGTTGTCTGTTATTGCGTTCATTGCCGATCACCTTCTTATTCTGTGGCACAGGCCAACCGCCGGCCCATGCTGCTGTTCGTCAGTGGACTACGGTCAACCCGGAGGCCAGATGCATGACTTTTTCCTGGGTCGCATCTGCGCGATCCAGGGTGCCCATCAGTTCGCCCTCATGCATCACCATCACTCGGTCGCTCATGCCCAGCACTTCGGGCAGTTCGGAGGAAATCATGATCACCGCCATGCCTTCGCTGGCGAGGAAGGAGATCAAGCGATAGATCTCGGCCTTGGCGCCGACGTCGATGCCTCGGGTCGGCTCATCCAGAATCAGCAGGCGTGGGTTGGTCATCAGCCAGCGCGCCAGCAGGGCTTTTTGCTGGTTACCACCGGACAAGGTGTCGATGCATTGCTCCAGTGACGGCGTTTTCACCCGCAGTTTCTTGCACATGTCCTCGCACAGGGCGCGCAGGGCTTTTTGCTGGATAAAGCCTTTACCCGAATAATGCGGCAGCACCGCCATTTCCATGTTCTCCAGTACCGACAGGCACGGGAACAGGCCGCTGAGCTTGCGATCCTCAGTCAGCAGCGCAAACCCTTTCTCGATGGCCATATGCGGGTCGCTGATGCGCACCGGCTTGCCGTCGAGGGTGATCTGCCCGCCAGAGCTTGGGGTGATGCCGAAGATGGTTTCGGCCACATTGGTACGGCCCGAGCCCATCAACCCGGCGATGCCGAGGATTTCACCGGCGTGCAGGTCGAAGGACACGTCCTTGAACACGCCATCCAGGCGCAGGTCGCGCACCGACAGCAGCAACTCGCCAATGGGCGTCTCACGTACCGGGAACAGCTGGCTCAGTTCACGGCCAACCATCATCGAAATCAGGCTGTCGCTGTTCATGCTGTCGGCGCGTTGCAAACCGATGTACTGGCCGTCACGGAACACCGCCACTTCATCGGCGATCGCGAACACTTCGTTCATTTTGTGGGTGATGTAGACGATGCCTTTGCCCTGGGACTTGAGGTCGGCAATGATCGAAAACAGGTGGGCCACTTCCTTCTCGGTAATGGCCGACGTGGGTTCATCCATGATCAGGATGTCGGAGTCGTAAGACACTGCCTTGGCAATCTCGACCATCTGCCGTTCGGCGATGCTCAGGTTGCCGACGTGTTCCTCAGGGTCCAGGTTGATGCGCAAGCGCGCCAACAACTCAGCCGTGCAGCGGTGCATTTCACGGTGGTTGACCATGTGCAGGCTGTTGAGCTGCTCGCGGCCGATCCAGATATTTTCGGCGATGCTCATGTGCGGCATCAGGTTAAGTTCCTGGTGGATCATCGCGATCCCCGCCTTTTGCGCCGCCAGCGGCGTTTCAAACACAATCGGCTTGCCGCGCAGGCGAATTTCCCCGGCGTCAGGCTGATAGATGCCGGCGATGATCTTCATCAGCGTTGATTTACCCGCACCGTTCTCACCCATCAGCGCCAGCACGGAACCGGGGCGTACGCGCAGTTGCACATCGGCCAGAGCCACGACGCCAGGAAAGCCTTTGCTGATGTTGAGGATTTCCAGCAGGTAGGGTGCTTCCAGCGACGGCGGCTGGATACCGGGAGGCTGCGAGACAATCGCTTGAGCAAGCATATCGGGTACTCCATCAGCAGGGCGACCGTGGCCGCCCTGCCCGCTTATTGTTGTTATGAAGGGCTACTTGAAGTCTTTGACATTGTCCGGGGTGATCAGCTTGAACGGAATAATTACGTTCTGTTCGACCGGCTCGTGCTTGGCCATCTTGCGCGCCGCTTCCACTGAACCGACTGCCTGGCCTTTCGCGTCCTGGAACGCCGACGCGGCCATGTCGCCCTTGGCAATCGCATTCAAACCGTCCGGCGTACCGTCGACCCCGGCGATCAACACCGTGCCAGGCTTGGTGCCCGCCGACTTCAAGGCCATCGACGCACCGATGGCCATCTCATCGTTGTTGGCCAGCACTGCATTGAATTCACGGCCTTGGGTCAGCCAGTCGTTGACCAGGGTCATGCCCCGGTCACGTAGCCAGGTGCCGGTCTGTTCCTGTTCGATGGTGATGCCCGGGTATTTGGCCAGGACCTCTTTCACGCCCTTGGTGCGGTTGGTGGTGGAGTTGTTCGCCAGGTCACCCAGCAGGATCACAATCTTGCCTTTGCCGCCGAGTTTGTCGGCGATGTATTGCATTTGCAGGCGACCGGCCTCGACGTCATCGGAGGTCACCGCCACCACATCTTTAGGCAAGTCTTTCTGGTCGGGACGGCGGTTGACGAACACCAGCGGAATGCCGGCCTTGGTCGCCGCAGCGATGATGTTCTTGGTCGAGGCTGTGTCCACCGGGTTGACGATAATCGCGTCGACCTTCTGGCTGATAAAATTCTCGACCTGGCTCAGTTGCTTGACCACGTCGGCGCGGGCGTCTTCAAACTGCAATTGAACACCGTCGCCCTTGGGATAGGACTGGGCTTGCTTGTCCATGTCTTCGCGCAGGTAGGTCAGGAAGGTGTCATCGAAGGCGGACATGGTCACGCCCACCTTGATATCGGCAGCCGCGGCAAAACCGCTGGCGAGCAGCATGGACAGGGCCAGCGCGGTGAAACGGATCGGGGTCTTCATGAACGGTCTGTCTCCAATTTCTTGTTGGTTTTGTGGACGTTGCGTTTTTCAGAGCGAAGAGGTCGGTAATCGCACGATCGGTGCCCCCGGGATACAGCACACCAAGGCGCCTTTATTTTCGACGCAGAGCACATTAAGGAAGGAGAAATAAAACGGCCGGGCGCGGGGCAGACCGCGTGGCGCTGTGGAGGGGCGTAAAACTCGCAGTACAGCGTTGAAGATTTTCATCTGACGGTACCTGGTTGTTTTTGATCTTGTTTTTGTTGAGTCGCCTGGATCAAGCCCGAGACGTACTTTTTGCAACCTGGAAAAGACTTTATTGGAAAATAATTTCCATATCAACTTGTTTTAGAATTTTATTCTATTTTTGTCGAAACCACCTGTTGCCGCTCGTTGCTAAGGCGTGCGGCGTCCAATATACGGGTGGTTTCCAGCGCGTCATAGGCGCTGACCGGCAGCGGCCCCTGCCCTTGCACAGCGCGTTGCAACTGCCGATAAAACTGCGTCCAGCAGCCTTTTTCCGAGGGCACTCGTTCGCGCTCCGCGCCTTGTTCAAACCAACCCCAGCGCCGATGTTCTTCCGCACCCCAATGCTCGCCTTCGGTTTTCGGCGATTTGCCGGCTATCAGCGCATCCTCCTGGCCATCCAGACCTTCCACGGTGTAACAACCGAGGGTGCCACTGACGCGAAAACGCGGGGCCTGGCTGTTTTGCAGCGCATTGCCCCACAGGTGCGAAATCACGCCGTTGGCGTGGGTCAGCGAAACAAAAAAACCGTGGTCGAGGGTCGGGTATTCCGGGCTGAACTGCAGTTGTGCGAACACCCGCTCCACCGGGCCGAACAACTGCATCGCCTGGTCCACCAGATGGCTGCCAAGGTCACGCAGCCAGCCGCCGCCGCTGGCATTACCCACGGCGTGCGGGCTGAAGCGCTCAACACGCGATTCAAAGCGGGTGATCTGGCCCAGGGCACCGGCGTCGATCAGTTTGCGCAAGGTCAGAAAATCCGAGTCCCAACGTCGGTTCTGGTAGACGCAAAGCTTCACGCCTTGACGTTCGGCAGCGGTTATCAGCGCCTGGGCCTGTTCGGCATTGCTGGCGAAAGGTTTGTCGCTGACCACCGCGACCCCATGTTCGATGGCTTCCAGTACCAAGGCCGGGCGGCCTTTGAGGGTGGTGGAAATCACCAAGGCATCCACGCCGGCTTCGACGATTTGGCCGATGGAGTCGAAGGCCTTTACACCTGGGAGGTCAGTGCTCAGTTGCTGGCGGCGTTCCGGTGAACGCGTCACCACGCCGACAAACGTCGCGCCTGGCAGCGTTGCAATCAATGGTGCGTGAAAGAAGCGGCCGCCATGGCCGTAGCCGACTAGTCCAATTCGCATACATACACTCCTTCTAGAACTGACAACCCAATCAAATGTGGGAGCTGGCTTGACTGCAATAGCAGTGTGTCAGTCAATGAACCCGTCACTGAAAGACTGCTATCGCAGGCAAGCCAGCTCCCACGCTGACTGCATTCCACCTGTCCAAATATGATTAGCCGTAGAAGCGTGGGCGATCCGGCAAGCTCACCTTGACGATCTGCTCACTGCTCTGCGCTTGGATACACGCATCCGCCGCGACCGCTGCGGCGAAACCATCCCACGCTGACGGCCCACCCACTTGCCCGGCGCGCACGCTGTCGATGAAGGCCTGCAACTCGACGTCATAGGCGCCGATAAACCGGTCCTTCCAATCCATCAGAATCGCATTCGACAGCTTGGCCCCGCTGCGCAGCTGCACCTGCGAAGGCTCCGGCAGTTTGGCGATGCCGGTCTCCCCCACCACTTCGCACTGAATGTCGTAACCGTACTGGCAGTTCACAAACACCTCCACATCGATGCGCGTGCCCTTGGCGGTTTCCAGCAGCACGATCTGCGGATCGCGCAGGTGCGCCAAGGCCTTGCTCGACTTGCGCGGGAACACCACCTGCACCGACACGTAGTCGTCGTTAAGCAACCAGCGCAACACATCCAGTTCGTGGATCAAGGTGTCGGTGATGGCCATGTCGGTCTTATAGTTCTCGCCTACCGTCGGGTTGCGGTGCGCGCAGTGCAGCATCAGCGGCTCGCCGATCTGGCCGCTGTCGATCACCGCCTTGAGGGCGCGATAGCCTTCGTCATACGGGCGCATGAAGCCCACTTGCACCAGGCGCTTGCCATAGGCGACTTCGGCGTCGACGATCTTGCGGCAGCCCGCGGCCGTCACAGCCAACGGTTTTTCGCAGAACACCGGCTTGCCGGCGGCGATGGCGGCGAGCACGAACTCCTCGTGGCTCGGGCCCCAGGAGGTGACCAAAATGGCCTCGACTTGCGGCGAGTTAATCAACGCATGGCCGTCCGCGTACACCTCGGCGGTGAGTTTCAAGTCAGCCACGACCTTGGCGGCTTGCTCAAGGTTGATGTCGGTCACCGCCACCACTTGGCTGTTGAGCAAGGTCTGGCTGCAACGACGAATATGGTCACGGCCGATCGCGCCGGTACCGATAACACCCAGCTTCAACGACATACATTCACTCCTCTTGTTATTAGTACTGCCGGGCTTTCGCCAGCTGTTCATTGAGTTTTTTCGCAGCGGCATTCGTGCGCTCGCTGGTCGACACCTGGGCCACACCCACCCGCCACCACGACAGGTAGCCGTGGATCATGGTCTTGGGCAGCACCTTAATGTCGATCAGCGTCGACACCGTCTGCGTGCGTGCATCGGCCAGCGCCGCTTCGAGTTGCTCCACGCTGCTGACTTTGTAGGTCTTGCAGCCATAGGCCGCCGCACTCATGGCGAAATCCACCGGTACCAGGCCGCCGTCGAGCTTGCCGCTCTCGGGGTTGCGATAACGGAACTCCGTGCCGAAGCTGTCCATGCCGTTGCCGATCTGCAGGTTATTGATACAACCGAAGGCCATGTTGTCGAGCAACACCACATTGATCTTGCGCCGCTCCTGGATCGAGGTGGCCAGTTCCGAATGCAGCATCATGTAGGAGCCATCGCCGACCAAGGCGTAAACCTCCTTAGACGGTTCGGCCAGCTTCACACCCAGGGCCGCATTGATCTCGTAGCCCATGCAGGAATAGCCATATTCGACGTGGTAGGTATTGACGCCTTTACTGCGCCAGCTGCGTTGCAAGTCGCCGGGCAGGCTGCCGGCGGCGGCGACGATGATCGCATCGTCGGCCAACGTGCTGTTGAGCACGCCGAGTACGCGGCTTTGGGTCAGGCACGAGCCGGTCAGCTCGATAAATTCGCGCAATACGGCGCGGTCCAGGTGGTCATCGACCTCGGGCACAAAGTCGTCACCCTGGTATTGAACCTGATGCACGCGGTCCACTTCCGCATCCAACTGCGCCTTGGCGTCGCGGATCTGCTCGCCCCAACCGGCACGGTAATCACCCAAGGCATCGGCCAGCGCTTGGAGGGCAACCTGCGCGTCCGCCAGCACTTGTACACCGTCGAGTTTCAGGGCGTCGCAAGGGCTGATGTTCAGGTTGAGAAACTTCACCTCAGGGTGCTTGAACAGTGACTTTGATGAGGTGGTGAAGTCGGTGTAACGCGTGCCGATACCGATGATTAGGTCCGCTTCGGGCGCCAGCAGGTTGGCCGCCAGGCAGCCGGTCTCGCCGACGCCACCCAGGTTCAGCGGATGGCTGGACACCACCGCGCTCTTGCCTGCCTGGGTTTCGGCGAAGGGAATATCAAAGCGCTCGGCAAAGGCCTGCAGCGCGGCATTCGCGCCGGAATACTTAACCCCGCCGCCACAGATGATCAGCGGCTTGCGTTTGCCCCGGAAGGCGGCCACCGCGTCACCGATCATCGCTTTGGTCGCCGGACGCCGCTCAATACGGTGCACACGTTTCTGCAGAAAATAGTCAGGATAGTCCCAGGCTTCGGCCTGCACATCCTGCGGCAAGGCCAAGGTAACGGCGCCGGTTTCCGCCGGGTCGGTGAGTACGCGCATGGCGTGGATCGCCGCCGTCATCAGTTGCTCGGGGCGGTTGATACGGTCCCAGTATTTGCTCACGGAACGGAAGGCATCGTTGGTGCTGATGCTCAGGTCATGAAACTGCTCAATCTGCTGCAGCACCGGGTCAGGCTGGCGGCTGGCGTAGACATCGCCGGGCAACAGCAATAACGGAATACGGTTGGCGGTGGCGGTTGCAGCGGCGGTGAGCATATTCGCCGCACCTGGGCCTACGGAGGCGGTGCACGCGTAGATCTTGCGGCGCAGGTGCTGCTTGGCAAAGCCGATGGCGGCGTGGGCCATGCCCTGCTCATTGCGGCCTTGATGCACCACCAGGTCGCCGCTGTCCTGCTCCAACGCCTGGCCCAGGCCGAGCACGTTGCCGTGACCGAAAATGGTAAAAACCCCGGCGACAAACTTGCTCTGCACGCCATCGACTTCGATGTATTGGTTATCCAGAAACTTCACCAGGGCCTGGGCCATGGTCAATCGTGTTGTGGTCATGTTCGCACCTTGTATGAATGCAAATCTGTCGATCAACCACAGGTTGATCGGCGTCAGGCTCGAGAATTCTGTAAGTGGGCGATACTTGCGCCAATCGCGTGCTGAATATCCGCCAGCACCTGCACGCTTTCGGCAAACGGTTCAAACGACAAGTAGCCGGCTGAGCGAGGCGACTTCATCGTTATTGCTCTCCATTCCAACCGCTTAGAGGTCCAGCAGCCAGCTGTGCTGCGGGTCGTTGTGGAAATGCCAGGCGCGCTTGGGGCCGGCCATTACGTTCAAGTAATACGACTCGTAGCCATACGGCACGCTGACCGGGTGATATCCCTTGGGCACCACCACCAGGTCGCTGTTTTCCACGGCCATGGCCTGGTCGATGCTGCGGTCGTCGGTGTACACGCGTTGGAACACGAAGCCCTGGGGCGGGTTGACCTGGTGGTAATAGGTTTCTTCAAGAAAGCTCTGGTACGGCAGGTCGTCGGTGTCGTGCTTGTGCGGCGGGTAGCTCGAGGAGTGGCCCGACGGCGTGCGCACTTCCACCACCAACAGCGAATGGGCCGGCTCGCTGTCGGGCAGGATGTCGCACACATAACGGGTGTTGGCGCCCTTGCCGCGCACGCTGCGTTTACACTGTTCGGGGCGGATCAGGCGCGGTTCGAAACCCGGCGCACCGGGCGCGGCGCAAACGGCGATTTGCACGTCGCTCAAGGCCGTGATTTGCGCGTCGGTGCCTGGCGGCAGATAGGCGGCGAAGGGTGATTTGTCTTCGAATACCGACTGGCGATCACCAAGGTTCTGCCAGTTGAACCCCTCGCCTTCGATAGTCACCCGGCCGCTGAGCAGCACCAGGCACAACTCCTGATCACCGGCCGTGACCGGCAGGGTTTCGCCCAGGCTCAGGCGGTAGGCGGCAAAGCCGACGTATTCCAAGCGCCCTTCTTCCAAGGCGACCATGGTTTGCCCGCGTTTGCTGCTTTTGACCAACAAGCTCATCACTTAGTCCTCTCGTTGAGCAGCGCGCGCAAGGTGTCATAGCCCTTTTTCGCATAGATATAACTGGGCGCCACGGCCGGGTCCTGCTCGGCTTCGACCACCAGCCAACCTTCGTACTGGGCGGCCAGCAGCACATCGAGCAACTCGGCAAAGTCGATATCGCCGTCGCCAGGCACGGTGAAGGTGCCGTTGACAATGCAGTCGGGAAAGCTCCACATCTGGTTGCGCGCCAGCTGCACCACCGATTTGCGCACGTCCTTGAAATGCACGTGGCAGATACGTTCGATGTGTTTGCGCAGTACCTTGATGGGCTCACCGCCACCCATGTAGCAGTGGCCCGAATCGAACAGCAAGCCCACTTCCGGGCCCGTTCGCCTCATAAGTTGGTCAATGTCTTCGGGGGATTCGACGTAGGCGCCCATATGATGGTGATAGGCCAGGCGCACGCCTTGGGACAGGGTGAAGCGCGCCAACTCAGTGAGTTTGTCGGCGTAGTCCTGCCAGGCGTGTTCACTGTGAAAACGCGGGCGTTCGATCAGGCGCACATTGGAGCCTTGAATCGAATCGGCGACTTCGCCGTAGACCAACACCTTGGCGCCGTTGAGTTTCAGCAGTTCGACGTGGCCCGCGATGGCCTCGATTTCTTGCGCCACCGAGCGCCGCGCCAGGCGGCTGGAATACCAGCCGGAGACCAACGCCAGGTCATAGGGGCGCAGCACATCGCCGACGCCTTTGGCGTCCTTGGGGAATTTGCCGTTGAGCTCAAAACCTTCGTAGCCGATCTCCTTGCCTTCGCCAAGGGCCGTGCTCAGAGGCGTTTCACCGCCCAGGGCCGGCAGGTCGTCGTTGCTCCAGGAGATCGGGTTGATGCCAATTCGGATTGCGGGCATGGCTGCACCTTTTTGTTGTATTTCAGCTATCACTGAGATCTGGCTTTATGTGAGAGCTGGCTTGCCTGCGATAGCATCACATCGGCTTGGCAGGTGGAACGAGTCGCCTGCATCGCGGGCAAGCCCGGCTCCCACATTTGATTGCATTTCAAGTTAAAGACTGTGTTCAGGTTCGGGCGCTACGCCAGGCGTTGATGAGCTGTTCGAATGTACCCTGCACCTGCTGGATCAGGGTTTCATCATCAATTTCCCCCGCCATCCACGCGCGGCTGGGTTCCTGGAAGATCGTGCGGCCAACGGCGAAACCTCGGCAGGTAGTGCTCTTACTGGCTTGCTGGAAGCCGTCGGCGAGAAACTCGGCCGAGGCGTTCAGGCCCAGCAGCACCACGCCACGGCAGTACGGGTCGCGCTCCTGGATCAGTTCGTCGAGCTTTTTCCAATCCTCGGCCGACTGCGCCTCGATCTTCCACCACGCCGGGTAGATACCCAGGTTGTACAAGCGCTTAAGGCTGCGATAGAGCACATCGGGATAGGTCGAGGGGTGATCCTTGGGCGGGATGACTTCCAGCAGCAGCTCATGGCCGCTGACCACCGACGCTTCGTACACCGCTTTCAGTTGCGCTTCCTGCTCCAGGCGCAACATTGGCTCGTCATCGGGGTGATATTGCACCAGGCACTTGATGATTTGCTCCTGGGGCCAGGCGGTCAAATTGCTGCCCACCGAACGGCCGTGCTCGAACGCCAGCGGCCGTGAGTTCTGCACCTCTACCGGGCGGGCGATCCACCAGCCGCGACCACTGGCGGCGTTGAGCGCGTCCTGACCAAAGCGCTGGTCGGCCAACAGGCCCACATCGGCTTCGACACCTTGCTCGCGCAGTTTGCACTCGACGCGTTCGATGGCTTGGATAAACAGCTGCTTGATGTCGCTGATGCAGGCTGGGTCCCGGCCGCCTTTTTGCGCCAGGTCCACCAGTTGCCAGCGGTGATCAAAGGCAAACACAAACAGCTGCTTCCAGGCTTTGCGCGGCACCGTGACACGGTGCAGGCGTTGCAGGGTGACGTCTTGATCGGGTCGGGTAATGGGCACCGGGCTGTTGAACAAGTAATCCAATTCGGCAGGCGTGGGCATGGCCGGTGCGCAGGCGTGGCGGGATACCACCAGGCCGCCGCAGGCATTGGCCAACTGGCTGCAACGTTCGTCGTTGGCATCCTTGAGCCAGCCGCTGAGGAAGCCCGACATGAATGCATCGCCGGCCCCCAGCACGTTAAGCACTTCAACGCGCACGCCGGGGTAGATTGCGCCGTCTTCCAAGCGCGCCGCAATTGCGCCGTGGATCACCGTGCAGCCCTGCGGGCCGAGCTTGACCACCAGGGTAGCCGGGGTCAGCTCACGTACGGTGCGCAGCGCGGTAAGCAAATTCTCACTGCCGCCGGCGATTAAAAACTCTTCTTCGGTGCCGACGATCAGGTCAAAGCGCGGCAAAATTTTCTGCACGTGCTGGCTGACGTTCTGGTCGGCGACAAACCGCGTTTCGCCATCTGCCTTGCCCGCCAGGCCCCACAGCACCGGGCGGTAGTCGATATCGAGCACGCGCTTGACGTTGTGCTTGGCCGCGTAATCCAGGGCTTGAATGCTGGCCTTGTACACGCCGTCGGTGGAGAAATGCGTGCCGGTGATCAGTAAGGCTTTACTGGAGGCAATAAAGGCTTCGCTGATGTCTTCGGCGCGCAAGGCCATATCGGCGCAGTTTTCGCGGTAGAACACCAGCGGGAAGGTTTCGCGGTCCTTGAGGCCCAACAGCACCAACGCGGTGAGGCGTTCCGGATCGACCTTGATGCCGCTGACATCGCAGCCTTCGCGGGCCAGGGATTCCACCAGGAAACGGCCCATATGGTCGTCCCCTACCCGGCTCAGCATCGCTGACTTGAGCCCCAACCGCGCGGTGCCGAAGGCGATATTGGCGGAGGACCCGCCGAGGTACTTGGCGAAGCTGGACACGTCCTCAAGCCGCGCACCAACTTGCTGCGCATATAGGTCGACGCCCAAGCGCCCGAGGCAAATCAGATCCAATTGACGCCCACTGGCAAAACGAGTCTGGCCCATGCTGGCTCCTGTTATTTTTATCAGCCTACGTGGTGCCGCCGTGGTGACGGCACACGCTCTTGGTGAGAGCAGACTAGAACGTCCGGCGGCCGCAATCAATATTTATTCCATAATTATTTTTAGTGGAATATTTTTTCCAATACGCCAGCATAATGGCATGCCAGCAGTCCTGCATCGTTTCAGCTGGCGACTTGCACCGTGATGCCAAGGTATTTTTTTGCGCCTACCCTGTAGACTTGCGCCCACCCATCAGCGCATCAGAAGAACACGCCAGAAGGATTGCCCATGTCCCGCACCGATCCCGAGACCACCCTGGAAGACACTATCGCCAGCCCTCCGATCAATGCCGAGCGCCTGTTGCAGCTGATCACCGACGAATACGAGAGCCTGCCACGCCAACTCAAACGCATCGCCAGCTATATGAGCCAGCAGAGCGACCGGATCATGGTCGACCGCATCAGCGACATCGCCCGCGAATGCGAAGTGCACCCGTCGGCCATCGTGCGGTTCTCCCAGCGTTTCGGTTTCAGTGGGTTCAGTGAAATGCAGGCGCTGTTCCGCGAGGCCTACACTCACAAGACCACGCCGGTGCAGAACTACCAACAGCGTATCCGCAGCATGATCGCCAACAAGTCGCAGAAGGCCAGCGGCGGCGACCTGGCGCGCGAATGCGTGAATGCCACCCTCTCCGGCATTGAGCGCTTGGGCCTGGAGCTGGATGATGTGGCCTTCGAGAAAGCCGTAGACCTGGTGGTCAACGCCGACAATATCTATGTGGTCGGTGTGCGCCGTTCCTTCGCGGTAGCCGATTACCTGGTCTACAACCTGCAGCACACCAACAAGCGCATTCACCTGATCTCCGGTTTGGGCGGCAGTTATCGCGAGCAGATGCGCAGCGTGCGCGCCAATGACCTGGTGATTGCGATCAGCTTTACACCGTATGGCAAAGAGACTCAGCACTGCTTGAGGATTGCCCAGCATCATCAGGCCAAGACCCTGATCATTACCGACAGCAACCTGTCGCCCCTGGCCAAGCGAGCGAACGCGGTGCTGTTGGTGAATGAGGGGTCGTCGTTTGCGTTTCGCTCGCTGAGCGCCACGCTGTGCCTATGCCAGGCGTTGTTTATTGCGGTGGCGTATCGGTTGGAGTTGAAGGTGGATGAGATTCATGAGCAGGTGGGGTTTGATGACTGATCTTCTGGCACTGAAGATCACCTGTGGAAGGGGGCTTGCTCCCGATAGCAGTGGGTCAGCCAACAGGGTTGGCGACTGACGCCCTACTATCGCGAGCAAGCCCCCTCCCACGGGGACCGAGCCTGGCTCAGGTTTAGTGCATGAAGATCGCGATCAGGATGATGACCGGGATGGGTACGCCGAGGAACCAAAGCAGTAATGAGCGCATGATGTTCTCCTTAATTAACGAACGTTGTTTTCAGTGTCGACATACACCACGGCATCACGACGACGGCCGCCGAAGGTTGCAGCGAAGCTGGCGAAGAATGCGCCGATCAACAGCGCGATAAAGGTCCACAGCGAGGTATAGGCAGCCACTTTCGCAGCGGTATCGGCGGCTTGTTTGGCTTTAAGCTTGGCGTCTTCGATGGCTTTTCGTGCATCACCGTAAACCTTGTCGATGCGCGCTTCGGCGTCGGCTTGGCTGAGGTTGGTGCGTTGGCTGATCAACTGGGCCAGGTAGGTACGGTCTTCCGGCGCCAGTTGGCCGTCGTTGCTCAGGGTACGAGTGAAGATGCGCGCTACGACGCCATGCACGGCGTCATCGCTGACGGCGGCTGGGCGGTCATCGCGAAACAGGCTGTCGACGTAGTAACCAAAATCACCACTGCTGGCGCCTTTGGCGGCACTGCCCGCTGCCTGGGTCAGGCCGCTGGCGGCACTGGAAGCAACGCCCGCACCGGCTTTAACGCCGCCGCTCACTACGCTGCTGACCGAACCGACCACCAGTATCGCGGTGACCAACGTAGCGACTGCCCAAGCGAGAAAACCGTGGGCGGTGTCGCGAAAGTACACCTCATCGCCATGCATGTTGGCCCATTTCACGCGCAACCGCCCGGCGATATAACCGCCCAGGCCCGACGCGATGATCTGGGTGAACGCCAGCCAGACAATCGTAGAAATGCCAAGCCCCTTGGCACTGATACCGCTGTCGGCCCACGGCGACACCGCCGAAAAGCCCAGGCCGAAGCCCAGCAACACCAGAATCAGCGACAGTGCAGCCGCGGCAGCGGCACCAGCGAAAATCGCCCCCCAAGAAACCCCGGAGTGCGTACTCGACTCTTGCAGCGTGGATGAGGATGAAATCATTGTTGTTTTGCTCCCGGCAGGAAAAATAGTGTTACAACTCGCAAAAGGGACAGTGCAGGCACCATGCCAGCCGACAGAAAAATAAATTCTTTATATTTCAACAAGTTAAAAAAACTGAACTCACTTGAACCATGCAAGTTGCAAGAAATGACCTAAGAGAGCGTGCTTTATGCATTATCTCCACGAACGCGCCCTCAGGGCCCCGCGCTCGCAATCAAAATTGCGTCAGTCTTGCCAAGATGAAGTTTAATTTAGGAAACATTCAGCTACTTCTTGGCAAAATGTCCGCACTTCTAGTGTGTATCGCTCACCAGGTAATCCTATGACCCGTATTTTGACTATCGAGGATGACGCCGTAACAGCTCGAGAGATCGTCGCCGAGCTGAGTAGCCATGGACTGGATGTGGATTGGGTGGACAACGGCCGCGAAGGCCTGGTCCGTGCTGTGAGTGGTGATTACGATCTGATCACCCTCGACCGTATGCTGCCGGAACTCGATGGCCTAGCCATCGTCACGACCTTGCGTACCATTGGAGTGTCGACGCCGATCCTGATGATCAGTGCCCTCTCCGATGTTGACGAGCGGGTGCGGGGCCTGCGGGCCGGTGGCGATGACTACCTGACCAAGCCGTTCGCTTCCGACGAGATGGCCGCCCGCGTCGAAGTGCTGCTGCGGCGCAACAGTACAGTCAAGGAGTTCGAGACCGCCCTGCGCGTGGCCGACCTGGAACTGAACCTGATCAGCCGCGAAGCCAGCCGCGCCGAACAGCCGCTGAGCCTGCTGCCCACCGAATACAAATTGCTTGAATTCCTGATGCGTAACACCGGCCAGATCCTGTCGCGGATGATGATCTTCGAGGAAGTCTGGGGTTATCACTTCGACCCGGGCACCAACCTGATCGACGTGCACATCGGTCGCCTGCGCAAGAAAATCGATCCACCGGGCCTCACGCCGCTGATCCGCACGGTACGAGGTTCCGGTTATGTCATTGCTGAACCCCTCTAAGGGCTGGCGTTCCTCCAGCAGCCGCTTGCTGGCGCTCTACAGTTCGCTGTTTGTGGCTTGGAGCTGCATCCTCATGGGGGTGCTGTACTACGAAGTGTCGGGCTATCTGGGCGACTTGTCGCGCCACTCGCTGATGCAGCGCCAGCACCTGTTCCAACGCTTCGACGGCGAAGAGTTGGTGGATGCGCTGACCACCAGCATGACCTTCGATATGAAGGGCGTGGACGCCTATGGCCTGTTCGATGAGCAATTTCGGCCGTTGAGCGGACCGATCCGCGCGGTGCCGCCCGACCTGCCGCTGGACGGCAAGATCCACGCCCTGACCCATTGTGTCGAATCCAACGACCCGAAACTGCCCAAAGACAGCTGCGACGCCGTCGCCACCCACACCGAAGACGGCCGCTGGCTAATACTGGTGCGCGCCAACGGTTCACTGTTTGGCGTAACTCGAATCATCTGGCATGCGCTGTTGTGGGCGCTCTCTTTGACCATTATCCCCGGCGCCGCCGGCTGGCATTTGTTACGCCGTCGCCCGTTGCGGCGTATTCGCGGGATTCAGGCCAGTGCCGAGGCCATCGTCGCCGGCGACCTGACGCACCGTCTGCCGCTGTCCGATCGACGCGACGAACTGGATATGCTCGCTGCCATCGTCAACGCCATGCTCGACCGCATCGAGAAACTGATGAATGAGGTCAAGGGCGTGTGCGACAACATCGCCCACGATCTGCGCACGCCACTGACGCGCTTGCGTGCGCAGCTCTACCGCATCAAACAAGAGGCAGAGGAAAACTCCGTCTACGCGGTGAAACTCGACGACGCGATTGCCGAAACCGACACGCTGATGGCGCGCTTTCGTGGGCTGTTACGCATCTCGGAGTTGGAAGACCACCAGCGCCGCTCGGGTTTCCTGGTGATGGACCCGCTGCCGTTATTGCGCGAGCTGCATGATTTTTACCTGCCACTGGCCGAAGAAGGCGAACTGCAGCTACGCCTTGAAGTGCCCGACTCGCTGCCGTGGATCACCGGCGACCGCGCACTGTTGTTCGAAGCCTTGGCCAACCTATTGAGCAACTCGATCAAGTTCTCGCCATCTGGCGGTGAAGTGATCTTGCGTGGCGTCAATGATGCCGGCAGCACGCGCATCGAAGTGCACGACTCAGGCCCAGGCATTCCGGCAGCGGAGCGCAACGCGGTGTTTCAGCGCTTCTATCGCGTGGATGAAAGCGACCAGCAAGGCGGGTTCGGGTTGGGCTTGTCGATTGTGGCAGCGATCATCAACTTGCATGGGTTCAAGCTGGAGGTCGGCAGCAGCCAGAGTGGTGGCGCGCGGTTGGTGCTGGAGTGTCGGCAACAGTTAATGCCCGAAGCCTGAAGGTTACCTTGGGCAAAAAAATGTGGGAGGGAGCTTGCTCTCGATAGCGGTGGTTCAGTCGATATTTCTGCTGACTGACGCACTGCCATCGGGAGCAAGCCCCCTCCCACATTAGATCTCAACTGTCTGTCGGATCAGATCAGGCCGGGAAGTTTGCGCGCAGCGCCTCAAGCCCACCGCCGTACACACCGGCAAACAACTCTTCGACCGCCGCATCCGTAGTGCCGGCGACGGGGGTGAACACGCCGGACCAGGTCACTTTTGCCGACGCCTGCGTCAACGCCTCAACCTGCAACGTCGCCAGGTAAGCACTCACCGGAAACGGCGACTGCTCAATGGTGTAGCTGTACGTGCGCGCCACGTTATCAAAGCGCTGCAAACGCTCGACCACTACACCGCCGTCCGCCGTTTCCAGGTGACGCACACGCCCACCGTCGCTCGCCTCGCTCTTGACGATAAGCGGCAGCCAATCCGGCAGCGCGTTGAAGCCGCCAATCAATTGCCAGACCTGATCGGCCGAAACCGGAACCTCGATTACAGAAGAAGCTGTCGCCACAATAAATACTCCAAAAAATAAAATGAATTCAGATCGCCAGGCTGTCGACCCGCAACGCAGCACCTGTGGTCGCAGAAGACAGGAAAATCAGGCGCCCGCCGGTAGTCACCGAACCCGCAGGCTGACCATGTTTTAAAGGTGGGCGCAAATACCCTCCCACATGTGGATCGCGGCGCATCAGCTCACCCTCTCGCGCAAGCGAAACCATAACATCCCCAGCGCCAGCAGGGGCGAGCGCAACGCCTTGCCGCCCGGAAACGTCATGTGCGGCACCTGGCTGAAAATATCCAGGCCCTGGCTGTGACCGGCATGAATAGCTTCGGCTAACAGCTTTGCACACCAATGCGTCACGTTGAGCCCATGCCCGGAATAGCCCTGGGCATAGAACACATTCGGGTATTGCTTGAGTTGCCCAACTTGGGGAAAGCGGTTAGCGGTAATGCCAATCTTGCCGCCCCACTGGAACTCGATGGCGGTGCCTGCCAACTGCGGGAACACTTTGAGCAGCTTCGGTTGCATATACGCAGCGATATTCACCGGATCACGCCCGGAGTAATGACAGGCACCGCCGAACAACACGCGTCGATCGGCAGAAAGCCGATAGTAATCCAGGCCGACTTTCTGGTCGCACAGCGCCAGGTTTTGCGGAATCAATTGCTGGGCGACGGCCTCGGACAGTGGCTCGGTAGCGATGATGTAACTGCCCGCTGGAAGCACCTTGCCACTTAGTCGCGGCTCCAATTCGTCCAAGTGAGCATTGCACGCCAGCACCAGGTGGGCGGCGCGCACCGTGCCGCCGGCGCAACGCACCTCTACGGTGTCACCGTGCTTCAGTTCGAGCACCTGGGTCTGTTCAAAAATCCGCACCCCCAGCCGCTCCGCCACCTGTGCCTCACCCAATACCAGATTCAGCGGGTGCAGATGCCCGGAGCCCATGTCCACCAGGCCGCCGGCATAGCCTGTCGAGGCCACCACCTGCGGCATATCCTGCGGCCCTACCAGACGGGTTTCATGGCTGTACCCAAGCGCCGCCAGGTGCGCCTGTTCGCCGCTGAACGCAGCAAACTGCGCCGCGGTGTTGGCCAACTCGCAGAAGCCCCAGCGCAGGTCGCAGTCGATGCCATGCTCACGAATACGCGCGCCCACCAGCGCCACTGAATCAATCCCGGCGCGCTCCAAGTAACGCACACCCTCCTCGCCTACGTATTTGGTGAACCCCGACACGTCATGGCCGATGCCACGAATCAACTGCCCGCCATTGCGCCCGCTGGCGCCCCAGCCAATGCGCCGAGCCTCCAGCAGGATCACCGAGAGACCGCGCTGGGCCAGTTCGATAGCGGTGTTCACGCCAGTGAAACCACCGCCGATCACACACACGTCGGCGCTCAAGTCAGTGCCCAGCGATGGACGCTGCGGCATGGCATTGGCCGAAGCGCGGTAATACGACCGGGCGTGGTCTTGGGACTGCATCATTTATTGGTCTTCACTTTGCTCCAGGCGCGGGTCATCAGGCGCATGGTCGCCGGGGTCGGCGTGGTGGAAATATACAGTTTGTCGAGTACTTCCTGGGACGGGTACACCTCAGGGTTGTTCACCAGCTCTGGGGCCATTAAGGGTTTGGCGGCCGGGTTGGCGTTGGCATAACCGACCGAGGCGCTGACCTTGGCGATCACCTCTGGCTCGAGCAGGTAATTAATAAAGGCGTGAGCTTCTTTCGGGTTGCTCGCGTCGGCGGGAATCGCCAGCAAGTCGAACCACAGGTTGGAGCCTTCCTTGGGAATCGAGTAGGCAATGTTCACGCCGTTCTTGGCTTCCTTGGCGCGGTTGGCCGCTTGGAATACGTCGCCTGAATAGCCGAAGGCCACGCAAATATCGCCGTTGGCCAAATCCGATATGTACTTGGAGGAGTGGAAATAGGTGATGTAGGGCCGCAACGTCAACAGCTTGGCTTCAGCCTGTTTGTAGTCCTCGGGGTTCTCGCTGCGCGGGTCCTTGCCCATGTAGTTGAGGATCGCCGGGAACAGTTCATCTGCCGAGTCGAGGAAGGCGACGCCGCACTCGTGCAGCTTCTTGATGTTCTGCGGTTCGAACAGCACCGCCCACGAATCGATGTGGTCGACGCCCAGCACCTGTTTGACCTTGTCGACGTTATAGCCGATGCCATTGGTGCCCCACAGGTACGGCACCGAGTGCGCGTTGCCAGGGTCGTTTTTCTCCAGCAACTTGAGCAACTTGGGGTCGAGGTTCTTGAAGTTTGGCAGTTGCGAACGATCCAGTGTCATGAACGCGCCGGCTTTTACCTGGCGTGCAAGGAAGTGGTTGGACGGCACCACCACGTCATAGCCGGTGCGCCCAGCGAGCAGCTTGCCTTCCAGGGTCTCGTTGGAGTCGAATACGTCGTAGATCACCTTGATCCCGGTCTTGGCCTGGAAGTCAGCCAAGGTGGTCTCGCCGATATAGTCGGTCCAGTTGTAGACACTTACCGTTTGTGCGGCTTCGCTGGTGCTGCTGAATATAGCCACCAGGGCCAGCGGGAGAAGCTTTTTCACAAGACACATATCCACACCCCTTTAGTTTTTTTAGACGCTCAACAGCAGGAACTCGCGCTCCCAGGAACTGATCACCCGCTTGAAATTTTCATGCTCGGCGCGTTTTACCGCGACATAGCCGCGCACGAATTTATCGCCCAGGTACTGCTTGACCGTGGCGCAATCTTCCATCCGCGCCAGTGCGTCTTCGAGGGTAAATGGCAGGCGCAGGTTGCGGCGCTCGTAGGCGCGGCCTTCCACCGGCGCGCTCGGCTCGATCTTTTCGATCATGCCCAGGTAGCCGCACAACAAGCTGGCCGCGATTGCCAGGTAGGGGTTGGCATCCGCGCCCGGCAGGCGGTTTTCCACGCGCATCGCATCGGGACTGGAGGTCGGCACGCGCAGGCCGACAGTGCGGTTTTCTTCGCCCCATTCGACGTTGACGGGCGCCGAGGTGTCCGGCAGAAAGCGGCGGAACGAATTGACGTTGGGCGCGAACATCGGCAGCAGCTTGGGGATGTATTTTTGCAGCCCGCCAATGTGGTGCAAAAACAATGGGCTCATCTTGCCATCCGCGTCGACAAACACCGGTTTGCCGGTGGCAATGTCCACCACGCTCTGGTGCAGGTGCATGGCGCTGCCCGGCTCGTCACCCACTGGCTTGGCCATAAACGTCGCCGCCACGTCGTGCTTGAGTGCGGCCTCGCGCAGGGTGCGTTTGAACACGGTGATCTGGTCGGCCAGGTCCAGCGCGTCGCCGTGGCGAAAGTTGATTTCCATCTGCGCCGGGCCGTCTTCGTGGATCAGCGTATCGAGGTCCAGGCCCTGCAGTTCGCACCAGTCGTAGACATCTTCGAACAGCGGGTCAAACTCGTTGGCGGCATCGATGGAGAACGACTGGCGGCCCGTTTCGGCGCGTCCGGAACGACCCACCGGGGTTTTCAGCGGCAGGTCCGGGTCTTCACAACGCTGGGTCAGGTAGAACTCCATTTCCGGCGCGACAATCGGCTGCCAGCCTTGCTCGGTATATAGCTGCAGGACCTTTTTCAGCACGTTGCGCGGCGACAATTCGATAGGGTTGCCGTGCTTGTCGAAGGTGTCGTGGATCACGATGGCGGTGGGTTCAATCGCCCAGGGGATGACGTATGTGGCGTTGACCACCGGGCGGCAGATCATATCGATGTCGGCCGGGTCGAGCAGGTCGTAGTAGATATCGTCGTCAACAAAATCCCCGGTCACCGTTTGCAGCAACACACTTTCCGGCAGGCGCATGCCTCGCTCATGCAGGAACTTATTGGTGGGCGCAATCTTGCCGCGTGCGATGCCAGTCAAATCACTGATCACGCATTCGACTTCGGTAATCTTGTGTTCTTTCAGCCAGGCGTGCAGCTGATCGAAGGGGGCATTCATAAGGACCTCGTCATGGGTTGGATGATGCGTCGGCTTGTACTCCTGGCGCATTGAGGTCTATCTTGGGCCAGCCGTGTAACGGCATCTATCCACTTTGCACGCAGCACAACGCACCAATAGAGTGCGCACGGATCACCCATGACACAGGCAACAGCTTTGCGCGTACAGGCCTTCACCACCGGTGATGTGGCCGCTCAATGCAGTGCGACACCCGGTTGGGTGCAGCAGTACCAGCAGATGTCCCCAGGGCATTTTGCCGGGCAGGTTCGCTACCTCGACCTGCAAGGCGTGCAGGTGTACGAAGAGTGCATGAACACCCGCGTGGAGCAGCATTTCAACGCGCCGCCCGGCTCGTTGGCGTTCTGTTTCGATGGCAGCGATAACGCGCTGTACATGCTCAATGGTGAAAGCCACAACACCTGGATCACCCCGGAAAACTACCGCGAAGTGGCGGTGGTGTTCGGCCCGCAATTTGTGCAGCGCCATGGCCTGGATGTGGCCAGACTTGAAGGGCTGTTCATGGCCCCGCTGACCTGTCAGCAGAACGCACTGTTCACCCGCTGGCTCAGTGGCACCCTCACACGGTTATCGGCGACGGTCGACCCGATCAGCCGCGATGCTCTCACCCAGCAGTTGCTCGATGACTGTCTGTTTATCCTCGACAATGCCTGCGTGTGCCTGGATCGCAGTTCGTTGCAACGGCGCAGCGAAGAACGCCAGTTGATGGCGCGTATCGGCGAGTGGGCGGCGGATGCGCCGGATGAAACCGTCAACCTGCTGGCGCTGGCGCAGATTGCCGGTGTGCCGTTGCGCCAATTGCAGCAAGGCTTCAAGACCTACACCGGGATGAGCCCGGCGCAGTGGTTGCGCTTGCGGCGGTTGAACGGGGCGCGGCGTGAGTTGCTGAGTTCAACCGCCACCACCGTGGCCGAAGTGGCGATGAATTGGTCGTTCTGGCATTTGGGGCGGTTTTCCAATAGCTATCGGGTGTTGTTCCAAGAGCTGCCGAGCGAGACGCTCAAGCGTTCCAGCTGAAATGCAATCGCCCTGTGGGAGCGATGTGACAGAACCACTCTCAATCACTTGTAAAACCCAGTCGATCCACCTAGCTTATGCGCCCCCCCGCCCTGCGCTTTAAGGCCTTGCCCCATGGTTTTGCGTTTTCGCCCCGTCGTCACTTCACGTTTCGCCCTCGGCCTGCTGCTCAGCGGCGGTATCGGTAGCAGCCTGGCAGCTGAAATAGAACTGCCGGTGGTGAACGTCCAGGGTCAGGATGAATCGGGGTATCGCACCGACACCGCCTCGGTCGGTGGCTTCGATGAAGCGCCGTTGCTCGACACGCCTGCCTCGATCACCGTGATCAACGCCGCCATGATCAAGGACCAGCAGGCCCGTCTACTCAGTGAAGTGCTGCGCAACGACGCCTCGGTGGGCGACAGCTACGCCCCCATCGGCTACTACGAAAACTTCGTGGTGCGCGGCTTTTCGCTGAACGCGGCGAGCAGCTACAAGATCAACGGGCGCACCATCACCGGCGAACAGAACGTCGCCCTGGAAAACAAGCAGCAAGTGGAAGTGCTCAAAGGCCTGGCCGGGCTGCAAAGCGGGATTTCCGAGCCCAGCGGCGTGATCAACTACGTGACCAAGCGCCCGGAGGATGTGCGCTCGGTAACGGTGTCCACCGATGATCGCGGCAGCGGCTATGTCGCCACCGATGTCGGCGGCTGGTTTGGCAGCGAGCAGCAGTTTGGCCTGCGCGCCAACGTCGCCCATGAAGACCTCAATACTTATGTGGAACACGCCAATGGCCAACGGGATTTTGTGTCCCTGGCTTTCGACTGGAACATCAGCTCCGATGCGCTGCTGCAACTGGATGCGGAATACCAGAATAAGCAACAGCGTTCGGTGCCGGGTTATCAGTTGTTGGGCGCAACCGAAGTGCCGCACGACGCGTCGCCGAAAAAACTGTTGGGCCACCAGAGTGGTTCCAAGCAGGTCGGCATTGAGTCGCTGAACCTCAACGGCAAGTTCGAGTACCGCTTCAGCGATCAGTGGAAAGGCAGCGTGAGTGCGGCGCGCAGCAAGGTGGTGATTGATGATTACAGCTCGTTTACGTGGGGCTGTTACTACGTAGGCAGCTGTAACGCCAACACCTTCAGCCCTGAGGGTGACTACGACATCTACGACTACCGCAGCCCCGACGACACCCGCCGCGACGATGAAATCCAGGCAGCCATGACCGGGCTGTTCGACACCGCAGGCCTGGGCCATGAACTGACCTTTGGCACCAGCGCTTTTCGCCGGGTGATCGACAAGCGCGACGCGGTCAACGAATACATCGGCAGCGGCAATATCAACGAAGATGCCCCCACCTTCACACCCACCGATAAACCGCTGAACGACAGCCACCGCAACCTCGACAGCCGCCAATATGGGCTGTTCGTCACCGACCGCATCCGCTTCAACGAGCAATGGCAAACCATCCTCGGTGGTCGCGAGGTGCGTCTGGATGAAAAAGCCTTCGATGTGAATGGCAACGAAAATCGCCACACGCAGCAATACGTATTCTTGCCGCAAGCCTCGCTGATCTATAAGCCAGTGGAAAACATCTCGCTGTACACCAGCTACAGCAAGGGTCTGTCACTGGGCGGTACGGCGCCTTGGTTCGCCACCAATAAAGGTGACACTTTAGCCCCAACCGTCTCACGCCAAATCGAAGCCGGGGTGAAATACGACTGGCGCCGTATCAGCTTCGCCGCCGCTGTGTTCCAGACGCGCCAGGCCTATCAATACGCCAAGCCCGAAGGTGTCGAGTTCACCTACGTGCAACAGGGCCAGCAAAAGAACACCGGGATTGAATTGTCGGCCAACGGCTGGGCCACCGACCGCCTGCAAATCGCAACCAGCGTGGCGGCGATTCGCGCGCGGGTGAACGGCAGCGGCACGCCGGATTACGAAGGCCACCAGGCGATCAACGTGCCCAAACTGCGCGCCAGCGTGTACGCCGACTACGCCCTGCCGTGGGTGAACGGGTTGGCCGTGCTTGGCGGCGTGCAATACAGCGCCAAGAAGTCCGCCAACCGCAGCGGCAACGTTGAGGTGGGGGATTACGCGGTGGTCAATGTCGGCAGTCGCTACACCACCAAACTCGATGGCTATGAGACGGTGTTTCGCCTGAGCGTCGACAACCTGTTCGACACGCGCTATTGGCGAGACGCGGGCGAATACATGGGCGATGACTACCTGTTCCAGGGCGCGCCGTTGACGGCGCGACTGAGTGCTTCGGTCAACTTCTGAACACCCGCGGCGCTGCCAGGCACAGCGCCGCCAGGCCGCAGATCAACAGGCTCCAACCCAGGTCCTGGGCCCAGGCCACCAGGCTGAGTCCGGCACCGATCAGCAGGTAATACATCAAGCCAAACAGCGCAGCGGCGGTGCCCAGCCGATCGCGATAGGCGACCAACGCGGCCCCCAGCACATTGGGAATCGCCATGCCGAACGCCAACACCACCAGCAACATCGGCGCTACGAATAACCAGCTGTGCTGCAACAGCAGTACCAACAAACCGCCCAGCACCGCGATACCTGCAGCGGTCAGCACCAACTGCTCACCGTTCATGCCGCGCTTGAGCAAGCACGTGTTCAGCCACGCGCCAAGCCCAGACCCCAGCGCCAGCAGCACACCGCTGTAGCCGAACTCGGCGGCAGACAACCCCAGTCGCGCGAAGATAAACGGGCCCACGCTGTAATAACCGAACAGTGCAATATTGAACGCCGCCACCAAGCCGACCGAACGCCATATCTCCGGGTCCTTGAGCATCAGGCCCAAGGTCTGAGGCAGCGATGCCGTCGGCAACGACGAAGGTCGCGTCTCGGGCAAAGCCCACAGGCACCACCCCCACAACGCCAGCGCGAGCAGCAGTAAACCGGTGAGCACGCCGCGATAGCCAAAGTGTTGCACCAGGGTCGCGCCACTGAACAGACCCAGTGCCGGGCTGGCAGCCAGGGCAATGCCCATCAGCGAAAACACTTGAGCCAGTTCGGCGCCATGGTAGCGGTCTCGCAGCAGCGTCTGCGTGACGACCGAACCCACGGCAGCGCCAAACGCCGCCACGGCCTGGGCCAGCAGCAGAGCGTTGAACGTCGTTATGTTCAAGGCCAGCGCCGAGGCGCCAACGTACAGCGCCAACCCAACCAACATCACCGGCCGCCGCCCCCAGCGATCACACAGCCGACCCCACACCACAACGCCGAAGGCGAACGCCAGGAAGTACACCGACAGTGTCTGCCCTGCCCGTTCAGGCCCAACCGCAAAGGCCCGGCCAATGTCACCCAGGGCCGGGCTATACAGCGTTTGGGCCAGTTGCGGAAACATCAGCAACGCCATCGCCAGCACCAACAGATTTTTAACGTTCATTACCCGCTCACTCCCATTTAACAGCGCAAGGAGTGTAAGGATTGGCGACTGGGGTATTATCCAAACTTTGACAATTTATCCATCGAATCGGACAACCTATGACCTGGCTTGCCGCCACCGCATCTTTCGATCCCGACCGCTTGACGGCCCCGGTCATCGGCATCGCCGCCGTGCTTGGCGACCATGACTCCGGCCTGCACCAGCACCAACGTGGGCAACTGCTGTTCACTCAGCAAGGCTGCACCCGTATCACCCTGGACAACCAACTGTGCCTGCTGCCGCCTACGCGCGCGGCGTGGATACCCTGCGGCGTCCCCCATCGCGCGGTGATGCACAAAACCGTGGATTACCGTTCGGTGTATGTGAGCCCGGCGCTGGCCGAGCAATTGCCGAAACAGGTACGGGTGATTGAGGTGAGCGCCTTGTTGCGCGCGGTGCTGGAACCGATGGCGATGGCGCCCTTCGAGACCGACTGGCAGGCCGGCCGGTACGCTCATTTATTGGGGCTGTGCCTGGACGAAATCCAGGCGGCTACCGAGCAACCGATGCTCCTGCCCTTGCCGCAGGACAAGCGCCTGGCACCGTTGTTGGTCGATCTCGAAACGCTGCCGCCAACCCTGCAAGACCTGGAAAAGCAGATTGGTGCCAGCGCCAAGACCATCGGCCGGATTTTCCTGCGCGAAACCGGCCTGGGGTATCAGCAATGGCGCCAACAGTGGCGTTTGATGCGGGTCATCGAACTGCTTGCGAGCGGCCGTAGCCTGGGCTACTGCGCGTTCGCGCTGGGCTTTGCCAGTGACAGCGCGTTGATTGCTTTTTTCAAGGGCATGACCGGCACCACGCCACGCGGGTATTTCAAGTCACGCTGAAGGCTTACTTAGGCATCTTGCGAAAGCCCACAGCCAGGCGGTTCCAGCTGTTGATGGTGGCGATGGCTACGCTCAGGTCGACTTGTTCTTTGGCGCTGAATTCGGCGGCCAATGCGGTGAAGTCTGCATCCGGGGCGTGGGTATGGCTGATCAGGGTGAGGCTTTCGGCCCAGGCCAGGGCAGCGCGTTCACGTGGGGTGAAGAATGGCGTTTCGCGCCACGCGGAAACGGTATAGAGGCGGCGCTCGGTTTCGCCGCCTTTGCGGGCGTCGGCGGTGTGCATGTCGAGGCAGAAGGCACAGCCGTTGATTTGCGAGACGCGCAGGCGGATCAGTTCCAGCAGCGGCAGTTCGATGGACAGTTTGCCGACTGCGGCTTCCAGGTCGAGCATGGCTTTCATGGCGTCTGGGGAGGCAGTGTAGAAATCGGTACGGGCTTGCATGGTGGTACTCCAGAACGGTGGGGATTGGTGGCTAGAGTAGGTATCGCGAGGGGCGGGAGGAATATCCAATTTTGGGGAAGATTGGGTGGCCAATGGGGTGGGTTGGGTACATCCCACCACTGCGCACCTCGCCCACGTTTGGATCTCAGTGCCGATGTACCCAGGAGTCTGCATCGCAGGCAAGCCACGCAGAAAAACAGCTCTGTTGTTGCTGTGCTTTTGCTTCAATCACTCAGGTCGGCTACTAGGCCGCCGTTACCACAGCAACGGACATGTACTCCTATCAACCAGGCAAAGGAATCACCCGCAAACGCCTCACCGACTTATACGAAAAACTCGAATAAATCTCCTTAACACAAGGCAACGTCTGCAACACCTCGCGGGCAAACTCGCCGAACGATTCCAGGTCCCTGGCCACCACTTCAAGCAAAAAATCATAGCGCCCCGACACGTTATGACACGCCACAATCTCAGGGATCTCCAACAACCGCTGCTCAAACGCCCGAGCAATCTCCTGGGTATGACTTTCCATCATAATGCTGACAAAGGCCGTCACCCCATACCCCAACGCCTTGGGTGACAAGATCGCCTGATACCCGCTGATCACCCCACTCTCTTCAAGGTTACGCACCCGCCGCCAACACGGCGACGTCGTCAACGAAACCCGCTCAGCCAGCTCGGCCACGGTCAGCCGGGCGTTGCCTTGTAAGGCATTCAACAGCGCTCTATCGGTACGATCCAGACTCACGGGCATATCTTGCCTCTATTCATTGTTTTTATCGACGTTTAAACCCTTAACCACGGCAGTACCAGCAAACTTTGCAACGTTCAGCTGTGATTATGAGCATAGCATTGTGGGAAATGAGGAGCGCCCGAGATGAACAATAAACACAACACATTCGGCTTTTCCACCCGCGCTATCCACCACGGCTACGACCCGAAGGAGCACCACGGCGCCCTCGTGCCGCCGATCTACTTGTCCGCCACGTTCGCGTTCCCCACCGCCGAATACGGCGCCGCCTGCTTTGCCGGTGAAGCCAGCGGCCACGTCTATACGCGTATCTCCAACCCGACCCTGGCCCTGCTGGAATCACGCATGGCCACCCTGGAGAACGGCGAAGCCGCCGTGGCCTTCAGCTCCGGCATGGGCGCAATCGCGGCCACCTTCTGGACCCTGCTGCGCCCAGGCGATGAAGTGATCGTCAGCCAAACCCTCTACGGCTGCACCTTCGCCCTGTTGCACCACGGCATCGGCGAATTCGGCATCAAGGTGCGCCACGTCGACCTGACCGATCTGGCCGCCTTGCGCGCTGCGCTCTCACCCGCCACCCGGATGATCTACTGTGAGACGCCGGCCAACCCCACCCTGCGCCTGGTGGACATCGCCGCTGTGGCCCAGCTCGCCCACGAGCAGCCCACTGTCACCGTGGTAGTCGATAACACTTATTGCACGCCGTACCTGCAACGGCCCCTGGAGCTAGGAGCTGACGTGGTGGTGCACTCGGCTACCAAGTACCTCAGCGGCCATGGCGATATCACTGCCGGCATCGCCGTGAGCAGCCAGGCCCTGGCGCAGCGCATTCGCCTGCAAGGGCTCAAGGACCTGACCGGCGCAGTCATGTCACCGCAGGACGCTTCCTTGCTGATGCGCGGTCTCAAGACGTTGGCCTTGCGCATGGACCGCCATTGCAGCAATGCCCAGGCAGTAGCCGAAGCCTTACAGGCGCACCCGGCGGTGCAATGGGTGACCTACCCCGGCCTGCGTTCTTTCCCACAATACGAATTGGCGGCGCGGCAGATGAAGCAGTCCGGCGGCATGATCGCCTTTGAACTCAAGGGCGGGATTGAGACCGGTCGACGCTTCATGAACGCGCTCAAGCTATTCACCCGTGCCGTCAGCCTCGGCGATGCCGAATCACTGGCCCAGCACCCGGCCAGCATGACCCACTCCACTTACACCCCGAAGGAGCGGGCTCAACACGGTATCAGCGAAGGCTTGGTGCGCTTGTCGGTCGGGCTTGAGGATGTCGACGACCTACTGGCAGATCTGCAGCAGGCTCTGGCGAAGTGCACCCGCGTCGCGCCGCGTCATGCTGTAACGGATGAACACTCAGTAAAATAAGGCCTACGCCTGGCGTAATGCGTTCCCACAAACGGTGGTCGGACGGGTCCGACCGCCGTTATGCATTTTTAATCTGATTTTTTCCAGATTGGATCCCCCTCATCTCGCGATGCTGTACTAGCATACGTCGCGGCGGGAGCACTATCACTGTGGGTTATTCATACAGGTTACCTTCTTAAACCCCGTCGCTATAAGGCTGAATACCTACACTCGAAACTCATGGACGAATTGATGAACTCACACCTGTTCCCACATATAGGCAAGGTCATCGCCAGCACCGGCAGTCGCCACTTCCCACGTATGCTGCATGACCTCATCCTCACCCAACTGGCAGTGGACGCGACCCATATCACCCAATTGCGGGTGAGTGCCGAAGGTCACACCCGACGCCTGATCAGCCCGGTCTATACCGGTTCGGTGGCCGCTCTGGGTGATGAACAACCCGCCGCACAGCTGCATCTCACGCGCCACAAGGACGATGTGCGCTACGTACTCTCGGTGTATCGCGCGCACCACTCCGAACGTTTCTCGCCGCAGGAACGCAGCATGCTGCAGGACTTCTCCACGCTGTTGCTGCCCATGGTCGAAAAACACATCACCGCGATCCAGCCGTGCCACCAGAACAGCAACACGGCGGTGCCGCACAACCAGGGCATCGAAACCCTGCGCCGGCGCATTGAAGAACGCTTGGCGCAATCGGGACTGACCTTGTCCAAGCGCGAACTCGAGGTATGCGTAGGCCTGCTGGCGGGGCGTACCGCGCCGGAGTTGGCGGAGCAGTTGGCGCTGAAGGTCAACACCATCGAGAGTTATCTCAAGCGCGCGGCGATCAAGCTGGGAATCAGCGGGCGGCATTCGTTGTTGCGGTGGATGTATGCGACCGAAGACACCGTGAGTGTTTAAACCTACGCAGATCTAAATGTGGGAAGGGGGCTTGCTCCCTCCCACATTTGATTGGCGTTGGCTGAAAATGCTCAGTCCCGCGCCAACGCCTCGATGGGGTCCAACCGTGCCGCGTTCCTGGCGGGCACAAAACCAAACACAATGCCGATCATCGTCGAGCAGGCAAACGCGGTAATGATCGAGCCCAAAGAAAACACCATTTCCCACTCCTTCACAAACAACGAAAACAGGTAGCCGATCGCGAACGACAGCGAGATCCCGATCATCCCGCCGATCAGACACACCATCACCGCCTCCACCAGAAACTGCTGGCGGATATCCGACTGCCGTGCGCCCACCGCCATGCGAATACCGATCTCGCGGGTACGCTCGGTCACCGACACCAGCATAATGTTCATCACGCCGATACCGCCCACCAGCAACGAAATCACCGCGATCAGCGACAACAGCAGCGCCAGCGAGCGGCTGGTTTTTTGCACGGTCTGCATGATGCTGTCGAGGTTGTTGGTAAAGAAGTCCTTGGTGCCATGGCGTTGCAGCATGAGTGTATTGACGTTCTCTTCGACCACCTTGCTTGGCTGACCATCCTTAATACGCACGGTGATGCTGTCCAGGTGGCGCTGACCTAAAAGACGTCCCGCCGCCGTTTCGTAAGGCACCCACACATTCAGCGCCTTGCTGGCGGCGAACATATTTTTGTTGTCGGCCGTCACACCGATCACCGTGCACGGCAGGTTGCCGACCAGGATCACCTGGCCCAACGGGTCCACATTCGGCCCGAACAGACGACGCCGCGTGTTGTGGTCAATCACCACCACCTGCGCCTGGCGCCGCGCGTCGCTTTCGCTGAAGGCAATCCCGGCTTCAAGCTTTAATCCCTTCACCTTGAAGTAGCGGTCGCTCACGCCATTGACCTGCGCATCCAAGTCGATATTGCCAAAGCGCAGCAACAGGTTGCGGCCCACCACGGGCGTGGCACTATCGACGTAGTACAGTTGGTTCAGCGCCTCTACATCCGAGGGCATCAACGTCTCGATGGCCGACGCGCGACTGTCACCGAAACTGGTGCCGGAAAAAATATCGATGGTGTTGCTGCCGATCGCCTGGATGTCCTTGAGCACATAACGCTTGGCGCCCTCACCAATGGCCGAGATTGACACGACCGAGGTGATGCCGATGACAATGCCGAGCATGGTCAGCAAGGTGCGCATGCGATGGGAAATCAGTGCGACCCACGCCATGTTGAACGCTTCCTTGAATAACCCCAGGCTCGCCACCAGGCGCCGTGCACCGCTGCGCCGGGTCTCGATTGGCGCTTCGCTTGGCGCGTCCAAACCGGCACTGTCGTTGGCCTTGTCGCTGACAATCTCGCCGTCACACACCTCGACAATGCGCTGGGCATTTGCCGCCACCTTGGGGTCGTGGGTGACGATAATCACCGTATGCCCGGCGGCGTGCAGCTCGGCGAGGATACGCATCACCTCCTTACCGCTGTGGGTGTCGAGTGCGCCAGTGGGTTCGTCCGCAAGGATCACTTCTGCGCCGTTAATCAACGCGCGGGCAATACTCACCCGTTGTTGCTGCCCCCCCGAAAGCTGGCTCGGCCGATGGCTTGTATGCCCCGCCAGCCCCAGCCGCGTGAGCAACTCCCGTGCGCGGCTGTGGCGCTGAGTTTGTGGCGTGCCGGCATAGATCGCTGGCATTTCCACGTTGTGCAAGGCGCTCAGGTGCGCGAGCAAATGGTAGCGCTGGAAGATAAAGCCGAAGTAATCGCGGCGCAGTTCCGCCAGTTGCTCATCGCCCAATGAGCGGGTTTCGATGCCATTGATCTTGTAGCTGCCGGCAGTGGCGTAATCCAGGCCGCCGAGGATGTTCATCAGCGTGGACTTACCCGAGCCCGAGGCGCCGATGATTGCAACCATCTCCCCGGCATGAATGGTCAAGTCGAGGCCCTTGAGTGCAATGAACTCACGCTCGCCGGCCATGAAACTGCGGGTGATGC
Organism: Pseudomonas sp. 1152_12; assembly: GCF_052850675.1. Classification (NCBI taxonomy): domain Bacteria; kingdom Pseudomonadati; phylum Pseudomonadota; class Gammaproteobacteria; order Pseudomonadales; family Pseudomonadaceae; genus Pseudomonas; species Pseudomonas sp. 1152_12. The sequence goes on from NZ_VXCW01000011.1 coordinate 43,104, forward strand.
CCTTTAACTCCAACAGTGGCTGGGTCATGGAATCAATTCCCCGCCACAGCAGGCGTTGCGTCGCCGATCACGACTTGATCGCCCTCGGCCAGGCCGTCCAGAATCTGCACTTTGACGTTGTTGTTGATCCCGGTCTTCACCTTGCGCAATACCGCTTTACCCTTGGCGTCGAGCACGCGCAGCGGATAGCTGCCATCGGCGTTGCGCGCGCCGAGTGCCGCCACCGGCACTATCAACGCCGCCTGGGCGGTGTCGAGCACAATACGCACCTGGGCAGTCATGGCGATGCGCAAGCGGTGGTCAGGGTTGGGCACGTCAAACAGTGCGTTGTAAAACACCGCGGTGTTCTGCTTGGGCGTGCCGGCGGTCTGGGTCTCGAGGAAATTCTGCGGCGCCGGCTCCGTGCCGCGCAGCTTGGCGTAGTAGCGCTTGTCAGCCTCGCCGAGGATGGTGAAGTACACCTGCTGGCCAGGGCTGATATGAATCACATCCGCCTCCGATACCTGGGCTTTGACGGTCATGGTGTCCAAGTCCGCGAGCTTCAGCAGTACCGGCGCCAACTGGCTGGCAATCACCGTCTGGCCTTCCTGGGTGACGATGCCGACCACATCACCGTCGATGGGCGCGACGATGCGCGTGTAGGCCAGGTTGACCTTGGCGGTGTCGATCTGGATATGCGCACTTTTGATCTGCGCATCCAGGGACAACAAGTTGGCTTGCTGCACCTGGAAAGTGGATTCGGCGTCTTCAAAATCCTGGCGCGACACCGACTCGTCAACCTGCAAGCCTTTATAGCGCTCGTAGACCGACTTGGCCTGCTTGAGCTGCGCCGCCGTGGCGCGTCGCTGGGCTTGCAGGTTTTCTTCATCGACCTGGGCTTTGCGTAAGGTATTTTGCAGAATCAACGGGTCGATTTCGGCGAGCCATTGGCCCTGCTTGACCTTGTCGCCGAGCTTGACCTTGAGCGACTTCAACTGCCCGGAAACCTGGGCACCGACGTCAACCTGCTTGATGCCTTCGAGCACGCCGGTGGCTAATACGGCGTTCTCAATATCACCCCGTTCAGCCGTAGCGGTGAGGTATTGCGGCGCATCGGCGGGTGCTTGCACCGTGTAAACAACAAGGCCAATGGCAACCGCCAATACCGCGAGCATTCCGAGTTTGCGAAACGTTGACTTTTGCATAAATGACCATAAAAAGATGAAGAGGATCTGAAGCGAACATATTCAAAACATGGGAGGGGGTTTGCTCCCGATTGCAGGGTGTCAGTCAACCCATCAGGCACTGACATTGCGCATTCGCGAGCAAGCCCGCTCCCACATTTGGATCGCCATACATCAGGAAGAGATCGCTCGGCTCTTGATCTGCTTTTGATCTGAGGCGCCCCGTTAAACCACGCTGGCCATGGATATGTACGCGACATACAGCGCTCAAGACACCACCTCCCCAATCACCACCCCCTCAACCCACCACCGCGCCAACCCCAACACATTCGGCGCCTTAAGCAACGTAAAATGGTTCCCAGGCCCATACCAAACCTGCAACCCACTCCCCTGCCGCCGCCACCCCTCAACCATCAACCCCTGCTCCCGCTGATTCCCCGCCGCATCCAGCGAAGGATCCTCAGCCAACACCAACCGCACGACCCCGTTATAACGCTGCAAAGGCCGATACACCGTGCGCAACGCCGCCGCATACGTGCGGGCCGGCCCGTCCATGGCATCCACCGCAGAACGCCCCGGCAACAACCCCACGTCCACCATCCCCGCATGCAGCCATTGGCGCTGCGCCACCTCATCACGCCCGGCAAAATCCACCGGATCGATACCCAGCAGCCTTCCTGCCGCCAACTGCATCGCCTCGATCAACCGCAACAACGCCGCCGTGGTCGTATACGGCTTACCCAAGCCCCCCGGCGACTCACTGTCAATCACCGTCAACGACGCCACCTCACGGCCCATCGCCTGCAACCGTAACGCCATCTCCAACGCCACCCAGCCGCCAAACGAATGCCCCACCAAATGCACCGGTCCCTGCGCAAACTCCTGCAACAGCGCGGCCAGATAACACTGCGCCGCCGCTTCCACCTGGCTGTGCGGCACCGCCTCACCGTCCAAGCCGCGCGGCTGCAGCCCGAACAACGGCCAGTCGCGCCCCAGTGCCTCACTCAACCCTACAAACCCAGTGACGCTGTCTCCTGCCCCCGGCACACAGAACACCGGCGCATACCCCGCCCGCCCACTCTGAATCCGCAGCAGCGGTTGATGCGCCACCTCCATCCTCGGCAAAGCCGCCGCCAACGCCTCAGTCATCGCACGCCCCAACGCCTGGATATGCGGTGCCTGCATCATGCTCTGGTGATCCCCCGGCACCGCCACTTGGCGCAACTGCCCCGGCGCCAGCGCGTCCTCCCAGCCCAGCGAAACACTGCGTTGCGACAACTCGGTCGGCCGCTCCATAGCGCTGAACAGGTGCACCTCAACCGGCAACGGGAACAGGCTGTAATGCGCCAACGCGTGCCCATGCCCCACCTCCCGCTCGATAAAGCTCAAGAGGTCCGCGTCCGCAGCCGCTGCCATTTGCGCGTATAGCAGACCTTGATCGCGACAGCGTTGCAGCAGACCTGCAAAGTCCAGCTGTCCAATGCCCGCCTCCAAGTGCTCAAGGCTCGCCAGTTCATCCACACCTCCCTGTGCTTTCCAATACGCCGTGCACTGCAACAACAAATGCCGCTTGAGCGCATTCGGCCCGCTCCAGCGCGCCTTACCCTGATCGGTCATGCGCGGCACATAGCTGTCGATCAACCCCAGAAACGCGACGGGCTCATCCAGCCCCAGCAATTGCATCGCCACTTCATACGCCAACACACCGCCAAACGACCAGCCCGCGAGCCGATACGGCCCGTGGGGCTGGATCTCTCGAATCAGCCCGACCATGCGCGCCGCCAGGCCTTCCAGGGTGTTCAGGTGCCGCTCGCCAAGCGCCACGCCGGGCAGGCCGTAAATGGGATAGTCACCGGGCAGGTGCTGGCCGAGCGCCGGGAAGTACACATCCATACCGCTGAACTCGTGCACCAGAAACAGCGGCGGCTGCGAGCCGCTGCTGCGCACGGGAATCACCGAGGTATCGCGCACCGGCGCCTGTGTGCGCTGGTGCAACATCGCCGCAACGGACGCCACGCTGGCATGCTGGAACAGCTCAGCCAAGGACACCTGCAGCCCCGCCTCGTCCATCAGATTGACCAGTCGAATCGCCAGCAACGAATGCCCGCCCAGCTCGAAGAAACTCTCATGCCGGCCGACCTGTTCGAGCTTCAACACCTCGGCCCACAAGTGCGCCAGCGTCTGTTCCAAAGCATCGACCGGCGCTTCGAAGTCGCAGCGGCTAAATGCGTCCAGGGCCGGAACCGGCAGCGCCTTACGATCAATCTTGCCGTTGGCCGTCAGCGGCAACAGCTCGAGCGGCACATAGGCCGACGGCAGCATGTAGTCCGGCAATTGGCCTTGCAGATGCGCACGCACGCTGTCGATGCCGACGGGTTCGCCAGCCCAGGTGAAATACGCCACCAAACGCTTGTCACCCGGCACGTCTTCACGCGCCAGCACCACCACATCCTGGATAGCCGCACAGGTGGCCAGGCGTGCTTCGATCTCACCCAGCTCAATACGGAAACCACGGATCTTGACCTGATCGTCATTGCGCCCGATGCACTCCAGCAGGCCCTGCGCCGTCCAGCGGCCAAGGTCGCCGGTGCGGTACATCAAGGCGCCAGGGTTGATCGGGTCTTGCACAAATTTTTCAGCGCTCAGCTCAGGTCGGTTCAAGTACCCCTTGGCCACGCCGTCGCCGCCGATGCAAATCTCACCGGTGACCCCCACGGGCACCGGCTGCAACTGCGCATCCAACACGTGGATGTGTGTGTTGGAAATCGGCCGCCCCACGGGCACGCTGTCGGCGTCGTCGGCAATCGCGCGCACCTCGTAGGTGGTGGCGTAAGTGGTGGTTTCCGTTGGCCCGTAGCAATGCACCAACCGCAACTCGGGCGCCTGCGCCAACAGACTGCGGAACGCCGCCGGGTCGGCACGCTCACCGCCGCACAGCAGGATTCGCAGGCCAGCCAACGCCTCAGGAATCATCTGCACGTACTGGTTGAACAACGCCGTGGTGACGAACAGCACCGTCGCACCCTGCAGTGCCACGCCGAAGGCGCTCGGGTTGAGCAAGGTGGCGTGGTCGATCACCTGCACCTGCCCGCCGTTGAGCAACGGGCCCCACACATCCATCGTACTGGCGTCGAATGCCGGGTTGGAGGCGAAGGCCACGCGGTCGGCGGCATTGAAGTCGGCATAGCCGTTATTGAGCACCAACCGCGTAATGCCACGGTGCGGCACTAACACGCCCTTCGGCGTGCCGGTGGAGCCTGAGGTGTACATGATGTATGCCACGCTGTCCGAGGACTGCGACAGGTCCGGGTTGTGGCTCGGTTGCGGGTCGAGGGCCAGGGTGTCCAAGTCCAGGCGCTGGGCTGGACAGTCGATGGCGACGTCGCTGCGGGTCAGCAGCCACATGGCGCCGCTGTCCTGCAGCATAAAGCGCTGGCGCTCCTCCGGTGCGTTGATGTCCAACGGCACATAGGCCGCCGCGCACTTGAGCACGGCCAGCTGGCTGACCAACAAATCCATTGAGCGCGGCAGCAGAATCGCTACAGGGTCGGCGGGCCGAACCCCCAGGCTTTGCAGGTGGTGGGCCAAGCGGTTGGCGCGGGTGTTCAGCTCACCGTAACGCCAGGCTTGCTCGCCGTGCAGCACTGCGGTAGCGTTTGGACGCGCCTGGGCCTGGGCTTCAAACAACCGCTGCACCGTGTGTTCACGCGGGAACGCACGGGCAGTGGCGTTGAAGCTCGACAGCTGTTCGTGTTCGGCGGCGGGCAGGATCGGCAGGCGGCTGATGGCGGTTTCAGCGTTGTGCTCCAGCGCCTCCACCAACTGCTGCAGCGCGATCTGCAGGTAGTCGCACAAACGCGCGGCACCCGGCCCCATGGCTTCCAGGCTGAAACCCTCACCGAGGTCATCCACACTCACCGACAACCCATAATTGGTGTGCTCCTCGGCCTTCAGCAGTTGAATACCTTGCCAGGCCTCGGCCACGCCGCCCCGTTGCGGCGCACTGTGACGGTAGTTGAACAGCACGTTGAACAACGGCGTCGCTACCGGCACCGCGCTGCAGCGCTGGGCCAAGGCCAGCGGCGCGTGTTCATGGCTGAGCAGTTGCGTCAGGCGCGCATGGGTTGCGCGCAACGCGCTACGCACCGAGTGTTCACCCAGGTCGACGCGCAACGGCAACGTGTTGATAAACACGCCCATGGCTCGCTCGGCGCCCTCACCGCCGTGCAATCGACCGAGCATCACGGTGCCGAACACCACCTGCTCGCGGCCGCTGACTTTGCCCAACACCTGCGCCCAGGCCAAATGCATCAGGCTCGCGGCGCTCACACCCGACTGGCGGGCCTGGGTGCGCAGGCGTTGGCTCAATTGCGGGTCAATCACCTGATGCACCTTTTCATCAACGCCCAGGTTTGCGACGGCGGTCGGCTCGTCGATCTCACCGAGCATTTCACGGAAGAACACGGCGTGATCGTCAACCGCAAAACGGGTTTGAGCCACGTAATTGCGATACGGCACCGCATCGCCCAGCTCACCCTCACGGCCCAACAGAAATGCCTGCATTTCATGCTGCAGGATGTCCAGCGCAATGTGGTCCATCACCAGGTGGTGGAACAGCAACGTCGCCACCACGCGCTGCGGTTCCTCGACGTAAACCAGGCGCATCAGTGGCGCTTGGGCCAGGTCGAGACGTTCCGCCAGCGGCCCGTTTTCAACGCTCAACCTGGCATCACGCCAAACCACCTGCACCGGCTCTTCAAGGCCGTCCCAATGAAACGATGAGCGCAGCACGTCATGCCGCTGGATCACCGCCTGCAACGCGCGGGCGAAGTCCTCCAGGCGCAGCATGCTGTCGAAGGCAAACTGCGCTTGCAGCAGGTACGCATCGCCCTCCTCTACCGCCCGATGGTGATAGAGAATACCGGCCTGCAACGGTGCCAGCGGGTAGATATCCTGAACATTCGCCGCGCCACCTGGAATGCAGGCCACGATGCGCTCAATAGTTGGCTGATCCAGCTGGATCAGCGCCAGCATGTCCGGCGTGATGAACGTGCAGTCGGGTGCAATGCCATTCACTGGCACCGCCACTTCACGCCCGCCCCCCAGCGCCGCCGCCAACGCGGACAACGTCGGCTGGCCAAACAGCGCTTTCACATCCGCCGACAACCCGAGGCGACGCATGCGCCCCGCCAAGCTGACGGCCAGCAGCGAGTGCCCGCCCAGTTCAAAGAAGTTGTCGTGACGGCCCACGCGTTCCACGTTGAGCAACTCGGCCCACAGGCTGGCCAGGGCAATTTCGGTATCGCCCTGAGGCGCTTCGTACTCGCGCACCACCACCGCGTCCAGGCCCGGCTCGGGCAAGGCTTTACGGTCGAGCTTGCCATTCGGGCTCAGCGGCAAGGCGTCGAGGTGGACGAAGATCGCCGGCACCATGAACGCCGGCAGGTGTTGCAGCAGATGGTTACGTAGCGCGTCGATGTCGCTGTGAGCACCGGTGTAGTAAGCCACCAGGCGTTGCTCGCGGGCCACAACCGCCGCTTCATTGACCAATGGGTACTCGGTCAGATGGGCTTGGATTTCACCCAATTCGATGCGTAGACCACGGATCTTCACCTGGTCGTCATTGCGGCCCAAATACTCGATATTACCGTCCGGCAAGTAGCGCCCGACATCACCTGTACGGTACATGCGCCCGTGGGTAAACGGGTCGTCAAGGAAGCGCTCGGCCGTCAGTTCAGGCCGGTTCAAATAGCCGCGCGCCACTTGTACGCCACCGATGAACAGCTCGCCGACCACACCCAACGGCACCGGTTGCAACTGGCTGTCGAGCAGGTACATGCGCGTATTGGCGATGGGCTTGCCAATCGGCGTGTTGTCCGCAGTGGCAGCGCCCGCGCAGTTCCACGCTGTCACGTCGACCGCCGCTTCAGTCGGGCCATACAGATTATGCAACGCACAGCCCGGCAACTGCTGCTTGAAGCGCCGTACCAGACTGCCGGGCAAGGCCTCGCCGCTGCACATCACGCGCACCAGCACAGCCGCCTGGCTCACATCGCCATGGGCCAGGAACACGTCGAGCATCGACGGCACGAAGTGCAGCGTGGTGATCTGCTCGGCCTCGATCACTTCGCACAGGTACTCCGGCTCTTTGTGACCGCCAGGACGCGCCATCACCAAGCGCGCGCCGGTAAACAGCGGCCAGAAGAATTCCCACACCGACACGTCGAAGCTGAACGGGGTTTTCTGCAGCACCGCGTCATGGGCCTTGAGGCCATATTCGTCCTGCATCCACAGCAACCGATTGACCACACCGGCGTGTTCGTTGATTACGCCTTTAGGCTGGCCGGTGGAGCCGGAGGTGTAGATCACATAAGCCGTCGCACCCGCTGCATCGGGGTTGGTGACCGGCTGATGCTGCCAGCAAGGCCGGTCCAGATCGACCACCGGCACCGCGCCCAGTAACCCGCGCGTGGCGCCCTGGGCCAACACAACTGCCGGCGCACTGTCCTCCAGCATGTACGCGATTCGTTCCAACGGATAAGCCGGGTCCAGTGGCACATAGGCGGCGCCAGCCTTGAGGATCGCGTACAGGCCAACGACCATTTCCAGGCCACGTTCAACGCAGATCGCCACCCGCGAATCCGGCTGCACGCCAAGCGCCAGCAGGTGATGGGCCAACTGATTGGCCTGCGCATTCAGCTCGGCATAGGTCAGTTGCTGCTCGCCGGCCTTGACCGCAATCACCTGCGGCGTGCGCTTGACCTGCGCCTCGAACATCCCGTGCAGGGTCTGTTCGAGGTTGTACTTCACCTCGGTGGCGTTTAAATCAAACAGCAGGTGCTGACGCTCACGCGCCCCCACCAGCGGCACATGTTCGAGCACCGCCTGGTCGTTGTCGACCATCGCCTGCAGCACCCGCGTGAAATAGCCGACGTAACGCTGCATCGTCGACGCGTCAAACAGCGCCACTGCATACTCCAGCGCACCGAGAATGCTGCCCTGCACCTCACCAAGATTCAGTGACAGGTCGAACTTGGCAAAGTGGCTGTTCTCAACAATCCCTTCCAAGGCCAAGTCGCCCAGCGCCAGGGTCGGCGCACTGCTGTCCTGCCAGCTCAACAAGGTCTGGAACACGGGGCTATGGGCCAGGCTGCGCACCGGCCGGGTGATTTCCACCACCTGCTCGAACGGCAGGTCCTGATGCGCCTGGGCCTCAAGCGTCAGAGCCTTGACCCGTGCCAACAGCGCCTCAGCGCTCAGCTCGCCCGAGGTGTCAATGCGCACCGCCAGGGTGTTGACGAACAAGCCGATCAGCCCTTCGACTTCACTGCGCGTGCGGTTGGCCACCGGCGAGCCAATCACCACGTCCGCTTGCCCGGACAGCCGCGCCAGCAGCGCGGCCCAGGCTGTCATCAAGGTCATGTAGAGCGTGGTGCCATGGCGTTGGCTCAAGGCCTTGAGCCCAGCGGTCAGGCGTTCATCCAGGCGCACTTCGACGCTGCTGCCGGCGTAGTCCTGTTGGGCGGGACGCGGGCGGTCAGTGGGCAGCGTAAGTAAAGCCGGCGCACCCGCCAGAGCCTGCTGCCAGTAGCGGCTCTGGCGCTGCAACACTTCACCGCTCAGCCACAAACGCTGCCATACGGCAAAGTCAGCGTACTGGATCGCCAGCGCTGGCAACGGGTCAGGCAAGCCGTGGCTGAAGGCTTGATACAGCGCCATCAGCTCGCGCGTCAGCACGCCCATTGACCAGCCATCGGAGACGATGTGGTGCAAGGTCAACAACAGCACATGGTGATCGTCGGCCATCACCACCAACCGCCCGCGCAGCAGCGGGCCGCGCTCCAGGTCGAACGGTGCCGAGGCTTCGCCGTGGATCAAGGCATCCAGCGCCTGCTGCGGTTGCGGGTGGCGACGCAGGTCCTGCACTTGCAACGGCAGCACGTCTTCGGCGGGCACGATCAGCACGTGGGCGTCGTCGCCGTGCTGAGCGAAGCGACTGCGCAGGGTTTCGTGGCGCGCGACGATACGCGCCAGTGCACGCTGCAAGGCTTGGACATGCAACTGCCCACGCAGGCGCAAGCCGATAGGTATGTTGTAGGCCGTGTTGGCACCTTCCATCAGCGCCAGGAACCACAGGCGCTGCTGGGCGAAGGATAGCGGTACATCGTCCTCACGATTGGCCGGCAGGATATCCGGCAAGGTGCTGCGCCCCGCCTGGGCCAGCACTTGCGCGACCGCCGCCAACTCGGCGTTGGCAAATAGGTCGCCGAGTATCAGTTCCACACCCAGGCGCTGACGCACCTGCGACACCATGCGCATCGCCAGCAGCGAATGCCCGCCCAATTCAAAGAAATGATCGCGACGCCCGACGCGCTCGACTTGCAGTACATCAGCCCAGATCTGTGCCAACACGCTTTCAATCTCGCCCTGGGGCGTTTCGTATTCACGGGTAAATACCGCGGCCATGTCCGGCGCCGGCAAGGCCTTGCGGTCGAGTTTGCCGTTGGCGGTGAGCGGCAATGCATCGAGCTTCACGTAGGCCACCGGGACCATATAGTCCGGCAGGTGCGCCACCAGGTGAGCACGAATGTCGCCGACGGCCAAGGGATCGAGCTGCGTGTGTTCAGTGAAGTAAGCCACCAGACGCTCTTCGCGAACCAACACCACCGCCTCTTGAATGCCCGGCAATTGGTTGAGCTGGGTTTCAATCTCGCCCAACTCGATGCGCACACCACGGATCTTCACCTGGTCGTCATTGCGCCCCAGGTATTCAATCTGGCCGTCCGGCAACCAGCGCGCCAGGTCGCCAGTACGGTACATGCGCCCGGCGTTGAATGGGTCTTGCAGGAAACGCTCGGCGGTCAGCTCCGGGCGGTTCAGGTAACCGCGTGCCACGCCTTTACCACCTACATACAGCTCACCGGCCACACCCAACGGCACCGGCCGTTGCTGTTCATCCAACAGGTACACCGTGGCGTTGGCGATCGGTTTGCCGATGTGCAGCGGCTGGCCCGACTCGACCTTGCCGGAGGTAGCGACCACCGTCGCCTCAGTCGGCCCATAGTTGTTGATCAACTCAAAATGCTGGGCCCGCGCGAACTGGCGCAGGCGGTCGCCGCCGATCAGCAAGGTGCGCAACGTAGGATGTTCGATCTGTTGGCTGAACGCGTATTCGGCCACCGGCGTGGGCAGGAAGCACACGTCCAGGGGTTGCGCGCACCACCAGGCGAGCAAGGCGTCGATGTCTTCGGCACCATCATTGGCCGGCGGCAGGTGCAAGGTCGCGCCGACACACAGCGCCGGCCATACTTCCCAGGCCATGGCATCAAAGCCGAAACCGGCGACGCTGGCGGTGTGGCGTCCGGCGCACAGGTCGAAGGCGCGGCAATGCCAGTCCACCAGGTTGGCCACGGTGTGGTGCTCGACCATCACGCCTTTGGGCAGGCCGGTGGAGCCGGAGGTGTAGATCACATAGGCGAGGTTCGACGGCGTGACCGCCACCGTGGGGTTGCTTGCCGAATGGTGCTGCCAGGTGAAGCGGTCCAGGTTGATCACCGGCACTTCCAGCGTGGGCAGACGGTCCAGTAGCGCCTGCTGGGTGAGCACCGCGACCGGGGCACTGTCGGTCAGCAAGTAGTTCAGGCGCTCGGCCGGGTGAGACGGGTCCACCGGCACATAGCAGGCGCCGGCTTTGAGGATCGCCAGCAACCCGGCCAGGGTGTCCAGGCCACGGCGGGCGACGATGGCCACGCGGTCGTCGGGTTTGACCCCCAGCGCCAGCAGGTGATGGGCCACCAGGTTGGCTTGCTGGTTCAGTTCGGCGTAGGTCAATTGGCGGCCCTGATGCACGGCGGCGATGACCTCGGGCGCGCGTGCGGCCTGGGCCTCGATACGCGCGTGCAGCGTGGTGCCTTGGGGGAAGTCGGCCTGGGTCGTGTTGAACTGCCGCAGCAGTTGTTGTTGCTCAGCGATGGGCACTACCGAGACCTGATTGAGCGGTGTATGCGGCGCCTGTTCCAGCGCAGTCACGAGGTTATCCAGGGCGGTTTGCAGGTAGGCGCAGACGCGCTGCGGGTCCACCAAGGTGCTGGCGAGCAAGCTCAAGACAAAGCTTTCGCCGAGGTCATCCACGCTCAACGTGAGCGGGTAGTTGGTGCGTTCTTCGGCGCTCAGCGCCGCGATGCCTTGCCAGGCCGACACGGCTTGCGCGCTGGCGGCCGGGGCACTGTGGCGGTAGTTGAGCAAGGCACTGAACAGCGGCGTCGGCGCCACCACGCCACTGCAACGCTGGGCGAGTGCCAAGGCGGCGTGCTCGTGGCGCAGCAAGGTAGTCAGCCGCGCATGGGTGGCCTTGACCCCGGCGCGCACGTCTTCGGCGCCCACGTCCACGCGAAACGGCAGCGTGTTGATGAAGATCCCCAGCGCCCGATCCGTGTCATGGCTGCCTTGCATGCGGCCCATCAATACGGTGCCAAACACCACGTGTTCTTTACCGGCCAACACACCGAGCACCCGCGCCCAGCCCAAGTGGAACAGGCTGGCGGCGCTCACCCCCAGTTGTCGGGCTTGCGCACGCAAGCGCTGGCCCAGCGCAGGCGCCAATGGCAGGCTGACTTCGGCTATTGCACGGGCATCGCCTTGCACGTCCTGCAAACCGAATGGCAAGGTCGGCTCACTGATGTCGCCGAGCATTTGGCGGAAGAAACTTTCGTGTTCCTGCTCGCTGATCCCCAACCGCGCCTGCGCCACATAGTTGCGAAACGGCACCGCCTGGCCCAGCGCGGCGCCCTGCCCCAGCAGGCACGCCTGCAGTTCATGGCACACCACTTCGAGGGCGCTGTGGTCGAGGGCCATGTGGTGGAACAGCAACGTGGCAACGATGCGCTGATGGGCCGGATCTTCGGCCCGCACCAGGCGCAGCAGCGGCGCCTGGGTCACGTCGAGGCGATAGTGGCGGGCGTCGAACAACGCGCGCAACTGCGCGGCGATATCGCCGTCGTCCGGGTTCAGCGCCAGCGCCTGCACCGGCAGACGCGCCTGGCGCCAGACCACTTGCGACGGCTCTTGCAAACCGTCCCAGACCACGCCGGTACGCAGGATATCGTGACGGTCCATCACGCGTTGCAGCGCCTGGGCAAACGCTTCGAAGCGCTCCAGACTGTCAAAGGCAAACTGCGACTGCATCACGTAAGGGTCGCCCTGCTCAGCGCTGACGTGGTGAAACAGAATGCCTTCCTGCAACGGCGCCAGCGGGTAGATATCCTGGATATTTGCCACGCCGCCATCAACCGTGGCGACAATACGATCAATCTCATCCTGGCTCAGCGTCGACAGGGTCAGCATGGCTGGCGTGATGTGCTCGGCGCCCAGTGCAATGCCATTGGCGGGCACCTGCACTTCGCCGGCTTTGGTGGCCGAATACTCGCCAGCCTTGATCATCTCGATCAGCGCCGGTTTGTGCTCGCGCAACGCGGCGAGGAGCGCCGGGTCGCCCAAGGCTTGTTTGTTGCCTTGCACCGACAACTGCTCGCCCTTGAGCGCCAGTTGGATGTCCTTGGTTTTCAGCGTCGCCAACAGCTCAAAAATGCTCACAGGACGATCTCCATTCGTTCGGTTATGGCGGCGTAGCCGGCCAGGGTCGGCTGCTCGAACAGCGCCCGCACATCGGCCTCCAGGCCTTCCTGGCGCAGGCGTCCGATCAAGCTCACGGCGAGCAACGAGTGGCCGCCCAGTTCAAAGAAGTTGTCATGGCGCCCTACCCGCGCCACGTTGAGCAGATCGGCCCATAGCTGGGCCAGCAGGATTTCGGTGTCGCCCTCAGGCGCCGCGTACTCGCGCACGATCAGCGCGTCCATACCCGGCGCAGGCAAAGCCTTGCGGTCAAGCTTGCCGTTGGGGCTTAACGGCAATGCATCGAGGTGCATGAACAGTGCGGGCACCATGAAGTCCGGCAGGTGCTGCAGCAGATGCGCACGCAGCTGTTCGATATCGCTGGGTATGCCGGTGTAGTACGCGACCAGCCGATCTTCGCGGGCGACCACCGCCGCCTCGTTGACCTGCGGATACTCCAGCAGCCGCGCTTGGATTTCGCCCAGTTCGATGCGCAGGCCACGGATCTTGACCTGATCATCGTTACGGCCCAGGTACTCGATATTGCCGTCGGGCAAGTAGCGGCCAACGTCGCCAGTGCGGTACATGCGCCCATGGGTGAATGGGTCTTCGAGGAAGCGTTCGGCGGTCAGTTCAGGGCGATTCAAGTAGCCACGCGCCACTTGCACACCGCCAATAAACAGCTCGCCAACCACGCCCAACGGCACCGGCTGCAACTGCGCATCCAGCAGGTACATGCGCGTGTTGGCAATCGGCTTGCCGATCGGCGTGTTGTCCGGCACCTCGGGACGCGCGCAGTTCCAGGCGGTCACGTCCACCGCGGCTTCGGTCGGGCCATACAGGTTGTACAGGCCGATCCCCGGCAATTGCTGTTTAAAGCGCCGCACCAGACTGCCCGGCAAGGCTTCGCCGCTGCACATCACGCGCACCAGCACAGCCGCTTGGCTGACATCGCCATGGGCCAGGAACACATCGAGCATCGACGGCACGAAGTGCAGTGTAGTGATCTGTTCGGCCTCGATCACTTCGCACAGGTACTCAGGCTCCTTGTGACCGCCCGGGCGCGCCATCACCAGGCGTGCGCCGGTAAACAACGGCCAGAAAAATTCCCACACCGACACGTCGAAGCTGAACGGGGTTTTCTGCAGCACCGCGTCATGGGCCTTGAGGCCATAGGCGTCCTGCATCCACAGCAGGCGGTTGACCACCCCGGCGTGTTCGTTGATCACGCCTTTGGGCTGACCCGTGGAACCTGAGGTGTAGATCACGTAGGCCTGATGCTGGGCGGTAAGCCCCGGCACCTGCGGATTGCCAGCAGGCTGATGCTGCCAGGAGCAGTGGTCCAGGTTGATCACCGGCACATCCCCCAGCAATTCGCGGGTTGCGCCTTGCGCCAGTACTACCACCGGCGCGCTGTCTTGCAGCATGTAGGCCAGACGCTCGCGTGGATACGCCGGGTCCAGCGGCACATAGCCGCCGCCGGCCTTGAGGATGGCGAGCAGGCCGACGACCATGTCCAGGCCACGTTCGACGCAGATGCCCACCCGCGAATCCGGCTGCACCCCACGTTCACGCAGGTGATGCGCCAGGCGGTTGGCGCGTTCGTTGAGCGCGCTGTAGGTCAGGTGCTGGTCAGCGGCCTTGACCGCCACGGCCTGCGGCGTGCGTTCGACCTGGGCTTCGAACAGGCCGTGCAGGGTTTGCTCAAGGTTGTAGTTGACGTCGGTGGCGTTGAACTCCACCAGCAGTTTTTGCCGTTCCTCGGCCCCCAGGATCGGCAGACAGTTGAGCGCCTGATGCGGCGCCTGCTCCAAGGCTTCGACCAGTCCGGCCAAGGCAATCTGCATATAACCGCACACCCGTTGCGCGTCGACTTGCGCCAGGGCGGTGACGTCGAAACCATCGCCCAGGTCATCCACGTTCAAGGTCAACGGGTAGTTCGTGCGCCCGTTGTTGACCAGCGTCTGCATACCTTCCCAGGCCTGCTGCGCCTGGGCTGATCGCGTGGCGCCGCCGCGATGGCGATAGTTGAGCATCGAGCTGAACAGCGGCGCCGGTGCCGCCACGCCGCTGCAACGTTGGGCCAGCGCCAAGGACGCATGCTCATGCCCGAGCAACGCGGTCAGCCGCGCATGGGTGGCACGTACGGCAGCGCGTGCGCCTTGCGCGTCGATGTCCAGGCGCAGCGGCAAGGTATTGATGAACACGCCGAGCGCACGGTCGGCGCCCTCGCCGCCTTGCATGCGGCCGACCAACACGGTGCCGAACACCACGCTGTGGCGCCCCGACGTAGCCGCCAGCACTTGGCCCCAGGCCAGGTGAAACAGGCTCGCCGTGCTCACGCCGAGCAAGCGCGCCTGGGCGCGCAGGCGGCGGCTGAGATCACTGTCCAGGCGCAGGCTATGTTCTTCAATGGCACTGCCGTCGCCGCGCACATCCTGCAGGCCGAACGGCAAGGTCGGCTCATCGACATCCCCAAGCATCTCGCAAAAGAACGCTTCATGTTCCTGCTCGCTTACGCCAAGACGCGCCTGGGCCACGTAGTTGCGGTACGGCATCGGCGCCGCTGTTGGCGCTGCGTGGCCGAGCAAGTGGCCCTGCATTTCGCGCAACACCACGTCGAATGCAGTGTGGTCGAGGGCGATATGGTGATACAGCAACACCACCACCACACGCTGGTTGGCCGGGTCTTGGGCGTACTTCAGGCAGATCAACGGCGCCTGACTGATATCCAGGCGATAGCGTCGCGCATCGAAACGCGCATGCAGGCCGGCCAGTACATCACCTTGCAGGTGCAGCTCTTCGCGCGGCAATTGAGCCTGGCGCAACACCACTTGCAGCGGTTGTGCCAGGCCCTCCCAGACCACGCCGGTGCGCAGGATGTCATGGCGGTTAATGACCTGTTGCAGCGCCTGGGCGAAGGCGTTCAGGCGCTCGACACTGTCAAACGCCAGGTGCGACTGCAACAGATACGGGTCGCCCTGCTCGGCGCTGATGTAGTGGTAGAGAATGCCCTCCTGCAACGGCGCCAGCGGGTAGATGTCCTGCACATTAGCGGCGCCGCCGGGTATGCGGCTGACGACCTCGTCGAGGGTTGCTGGGTCGAGATCCACTAAAGGCAACATATCCGGGGTGATGCGCTGGCAGTCGGCGGCGATGCGGTTGGCGGGCACCTGCACTTCGCGACCACTGCCCACGGCGGCGGCCAACGCTGCGAGGGTTGGCTGGCTGAATAACACGCGCACATCGGCGCTGAGACCGACCTGGCGCATGCGTTCGATCAGGCTGACGGCCAGCAACGAATGGCCGCCCAGTTCGAAGAAGTGGTCATGGCGGCCGACTTGCTCCACCTGCAACACCTCGGCCCAGATCCGCGCCAGGGTGGTTTCCACCGAACCTTCAGGCGCGGCATAGTCGCGGCTCAGCAACGCGGCCTGATCAGGTTGCGGCAGGGCCTTGCGGTCCAGCTTGCCGTTGGCGGTCAGTGGCAGCGTGTCGAGTTTAACGTAGGCCGCTGGCACCAGCGCCTCGGGCAGTTGCGCTTGCAGTTGCGCCCGCAGGGTTTCAATCGCCAGCGGGCAGTGTTCGGTGAACCAGGCCACCAGACGGCCCTCGCGCACCAGCACCACGGCTTCGGCGATGCCGTCGAGTGCCGTCAGGCAGCTTTCGATTTCGCCGAGTTCAACGCGCACGCCGCGCACTTTGACCTGGTCGTCGTTACGACCCAGGTATTCAATATTGCCGTCGGGCAACCAGCGCGCCAGGTCGCCGGTGCGGTACATGCGCCCGCGGTTGAACGGGTCTTGCAGGAAGCGTTCGGCGGTCAAATCCTCGCGGTTTAAATAACCGCGCGCCACACCGCTGCCGCCCACATATAGCTCACCGGCGACGCCCACCGGCACTGGGCGCAGTTGCGCATCCAGCAAGTAGACGCTGGCATTGGCGATTGGCCTGCCGATATGCAGCGCCTGCCCGGCGCGCACGCGGCCGGAGGTGGCGACCACCGTGGCCTCGGTAGGCCCGTAGTTGTTGACCACTGCAAAGCGCCGCTCCTGGGCAAACTGACGCAGGCGATCACCGCCGATCAACAGGATGCGCAAGGTCGGGTGGTGCAGGTTCTGGCTGAAGGCGTACTCGGCGACGGGTGTGGGCAGAAAGCTTACGTGCAGCGGTTGCGCCATCCACCAGGCGAGCAATTCGTCGATAGTTTCATTGCCGACGTGCGCGGGTGGCAGGTGCAGGGTGGCGCCTGCGCAGAGTGCCGGCCAGACCTCCCAGGCCATCGCGTCAAAACCAAACCCGGCGACGCTGCTGGTGTGGCTGCGCGTGTCCAGGCCGAAGGCTTCGCAGTGCCAGTGCACGAGGTTTTCCACCGTGCGGTGTTCCACCATCACACCTTTGGGCTGGCCGGTGGAGCCGGAGGTGTAGATCACGTAGGCCAGGTGTGCCGGGGTCAGGGTAGCCAGCCGCGGGTTGCTGACGGCGTGGTGTTGCAAGCGCTCGTCGAACAGGTCGACAGCGGCATGCGCGCCCAACAGGTCGCGGGTGCTGGCCTCGGCCACTACCGCTGCCGGAGCGCTGTCCTGCAGCAAGTAGGCGATACGCTCGGCGGGGTAAGCCGGGTCGATGGGCACATAGCCTGCGCCAGCTTTTAGAATGCCCAGCAGGCCCACCAGCATCTGCGGGCCGCGACGGCAGCAGATTGCCACGCGATCATCCGGCTGCACGCCGAGTGCCAGCAGGTGATGGGCCAACTGGTTGGCGCGCTGGTTGAGTTGCTGATAGGTCAGTACTTCGCTGTCTTGTTGCACGGCAATCGCGTGAGGCTGGCGTTCGACCTGGGCTTCGAACGCACCATGCACGGTATGCCCGGTGGGAAAGTCGGCGGCGCTCGCGTTGAATTCGCGCAACAGGGTTTCGCGTTCCGCCTGGGGCAGAACAGGCAGTTGGTTGAGCGCGGTTTTCGCCTGAGTTTCCAATGCCGCAACCAGTTGCTCCACGGCGTTGTGCATGTAGCCACACAGGCGCTGGGCGCCGATCTGCGGCAGCGCCAGCACACTCAGGCCAAAACCTGCGCCAAAGTCATCGACGCTGAGGGTCAGCGGGTAGTTGCTGCGCTCCTCACCGCCCAACAGCTGCACACCTTCCCAGATGCCCTGGCCGTCGCGGGCCATTTCACCGGGCGTGCTGTGGCGGTAATTGAGCAAGGCGCTGAACAACGGCACGGCCGTCGGCACACCGCTGCAACGCTGGGCGAGCGCCAGAGACGCATGCTCGTGACCGAGCAATGCACTCAAACGCGCATGGGTGGCCTTGACCGCCACGGCGGCGCTGGCGGCCACGTCGACGCGCAGCGGCAAGGTGTTGATGAACATGCCCAACGCACGGTCAGCGCCCTCGCCGGCCTGCATGCGGCCCATCAACACGGTGCCGAACACCACGTCGTCACGCCCGGACACCAACCCCAGCACTTGCGCCCAGGCCAGGTGCATCAGGCTGGCCGCGCTGACGCCCAACACCCGCGCCTGTTCACGCACACGCACCGCCAGTGCCGCGTCCAGGTGCTGTTCGGCTTCTTCGATAGCGCGGCCATCGCCCTGCACGTCCTGCACGCCAAACGGCAAGGTCGGCTCATCGACATCAGCAAGCATCTCGCGGAAGAACTGCTCATGCTCGGCCACACTGACACCCAGGCGAGCCTGGGCGACATAGTTGCGAAACGGTGCCGCTGCGGGCAACGCATCGGCCTGGTTGAACAGGAACGCGCGCATCTCCTGGCCGACCACTTCCATGGCGGTATGGTCGAGTGCCAAGTGATGGAACAACAGGATCGCCGCGACGCGGTTATTCGCCGGGTCGTGAGCGTAAACCATGCGCAGCAGTGGCGCCTGGGTGATGTCCAGGCGGTAGTGACGGGCGTCAAAGCGCGCATGCAGCTGTTCGAGGATGCCGCCTTCAGCCGCGTCCAGGGCGATTTCCTGCACCACCAATTGGGCCTCACGCCAAACCACTTGCACCGGGCTGTCCAGGCCTTCCCAGACAACGCCGGTACGCAGGATGTCGTGACGGGCCACGACCTGTTGCAGCGCGCCCATGAACGCGTGCAAACGCTCAAGGCGGTCGAACGCCATGCGCGATTGCAGCAGGTACGGGTCGCCCTGCTCGGCGCTGATATGGTGATAAAGAATGCCTTCCTGCAGCGGCGCCAGCGGGTAGATATCCTGCACATTCGCTGCGCCGCCCGGCACCGTGGCGACAATACGGTCGATAGCTGTCTGGTCGAGCGGCACCAGAGGCAGCATCGACGGCGTGATGTGCGCGCAGCCCGAAGGAATGCCATTTACCGGCACCACCACTTCACGCCCGCTGCCCACCGCCGCCGCCAGCGCCGCCAGGCTTGGCTGGCTGAACAGCGCGCGTACGTCACAGCTCAGGCCGACCTGGCGCATACGCTCGATCAGGCTCACCGCGAGCAGCGAATGCCCACCCAACTCAAAGAAATGATCATGACGCCCGACGCGTTCAAGCTTGAGCACATCCTGCCAGATCCGCGCCAGCAGGGTTTCCACCTCGCCTTCCGGTGCTTCAAACTCGCGACTGCTCAGCGCGTCTGCACTGGGGGCCGGCAACGCTTTACGGTCAATCTTGCCATTGGCTGTCAGCGGCAAATGCGCCAGCGGCACAAAGGCCGACGGCAGCATGTAGTCCGGCAATTGGCCTTGCAGATGCGCGCGCACGCTGTCGATGCCGACGGGTTCGCCAGCCCAGGTGAAATACGCCACCAGGCGCTTGTCGCCCGGCACGTCCTCACGCGCCAGCACCACCACGTCCTGGATGCTCGCAAAGGTCGCCAGGCGCGCTTCGATTTCACCCAACTCAATGCGGAAACCACGAATTTTGACCTGATCGTCATTGCGCCCAAGGCACTCAAGCAAGCCGCCCGCCGTCCAGCGACCGAGGTCGCCGGTGCGGTACATCAAGGCGCCTGGGTTGAACGGGTCTTGCACAAATTTCTCAGCGGTCAGCTCAGGCCGGTTCAGATAGCCCTTGGCCACGCCGTCGCCGCCGATGCAGATTTCACCGCTCACCCCCAGTGGCACCGGCTGCTGCCAAGCATCCAACAGATAGATTTGCGTGTTGGAAATCGGCCGCCCCACGGGCACGCTGTCGGCGTCAGCGGCAATCGCGCGCACCTCATAGGTGGTGGCGTAAGTGGTGGTTTCCGTTGGCCCGTAGCAATGCACCAACCGCAACTCGGGCGCCTGCGCCAACAGACTGCGGAACGCCGCCGGGTCGGCACGCTCACCGCCGCACAGCAGGATTCGCAGGCCAGCCAACGCCTCAGGAATCATCTGCACGTATTGGTTGAACAGCGCCGTGGTGACAAACAGCACCGTCGCACCCTCCAAGGCTTCACCGAATGCCGCCGGGTCGAGCAAGGTGGCATGGTCGATCACCTGCACTTGGCCGCCATTAAGCAACGCGCCCCACACGTCCATGGTGCTGGCGTCGAACGCCGGATTGGAGGCGAAGGCCACGCGGTCACGCTCATTGAAGTCGGCGTAGCCGTTGTTCAGCACCAGCCGCGAGATCGCGCGGTGCGGCACTTGCACACCTTTGGGCGCGCCAGTAGAGCCGGAGGTGTACATGATGTACGCGACGCTTTCCGAGGACTGAGTCAGCTCTGGGTTGCGCGGCGATTGCGCGTCCAGGTTCAGGTCGGCCAGGCTATTAAGCACCCGATGCGCGCCGCTGTCCTGCACGATGAAGGCCTGGCGTTCGGCCGGCGCATTGACGTCCAGCGGCACATACACCGCCGCGCACTTGAGGATCGCCAGTTGGCACACGAGTAAATCCAGGCAGCGCGGCAGAGCAATCGCCACGCTTTCACCCGGCTGCACGCCTTGGTTGATCAGGTGATGAGCCAGGCGATTGGCGCGGCGGTTGAGGTCGCGATAACTCAAGGACAGTGCGCCATGCACCGCCGCCACCGCTTCGGGACGCGCCAGCGCCTGGGCTTCGAACAGTTGCTGCACGGTGAGTTGCGAGGGGTAGTCGCGGGCAGTGGCGTTGAATTCCACCAGCAGTTGGTGGCGTTCGGCGGCCGGCAGAATCGACACCGCCTGCAAGGGCGTGGTGGGCGCTTGTTGCAGCGCGGTCATCAAGTGCTGCAATGCAGTGAGCATGTACTCGCCCACGCGCTGTACATCCAGCATGGCCAGGCCTTGTACCGTCAGCGAAAAACCTGCGCCCAGGTCATCGACGCTGAGCACCAGCGGGTAGTTGCTGCGTTCTTCGGAACTGAGAATCTCGATCCCGGCGGCAGCAAACGGGCTGGCTCCCGGCGCGTCACCCGGCGCGCTGTGACGGTAGTTGAGCAAGGTGCTGAACAACGGCAGCGAGCCCGGTACGCCACTGCAACGCTGGGCCAGTGACAGCGAGGCATGTTCATGCCCGAGCAACTGCGCCAGGCGCGCGTGGGTGGCGCGCACGCCGGCTTGTACGCCGACGGCGCCGAGGCTGACCCGCAGCGGCAAGGTATTGATGAACATCCCCAGCGCCCGGTCGGCGCCCTCGCCGCCGTGCAGGCGGCCCAGCAACACGGTGCCGAACACCACGTCCTGCTGGCCGGAAACCTGCGCCAATACCTGGGCCCAGGCCAGGTGTACCAGGCTGGCGGTGCTCACACCGAGTTGCCGCGCCTGTTCGCGCAGGCCGTGACTGAGCGCCGTTGACAACGGCAAGTGCGCCTCGACGATGCCGCTGCCGTCGCCATTCACATCCTGTAAGCCGAACGCCAACGTCGGCTCGTCGATATCGCCAAGCATCTCGCTGAAGAACGCTTCGTGTTGCGCCTGGGTAACCCCCAGTCGGGCCTGGGCCACGTAGTTGCGATACTGCACTGCGTCCGGCAGGTGCGCGCTGTTTCCGGCCAGGCTGGCGCTCATCTCTTCGACGAGCACCTGCAACGCGGTGTGGTCGAGCAGTATGTGGTGCAGCAGCAGAATACCGACGTAGCCGTTCGCGGCTTGGGCGTAGCCAAAATGCATCAGCGAGGCACGGGACAGGTCGAGGCGAAAGTGGCGTGGGTCGAAGCGTTGTTGCAGCTGTGCCAGCGCGTCAACGCCCGGTACATCAATGCGCTCGACCGCCAATGACGCTTGGCGCAACACCACTTGCACCGGCTCGTCCAGGCCTTCCCAGAGAATGCCGGTACGCAGGATGTCATTGCGTTCGATCACGCTGTGCAGCGCGTGAATAAACGCGTCCACCGCCCTTTGGTCGGCGAAGCTGAACTGCACCTGCAACACATAGGGGTCGCCCTCGGTGGTTGCCAGATGGTGGTAAAGAATGCCCGCCTGCAAGGGCGCCAACCCGTAGATATCCTGCACATTGGCGAGGCCGCCGGGCACGCTGTCGAGGATGTGGTCGATGGCGGCCTGGTCCAGCGCCACCAACGGCAGCATGTCCGGGGTGATGTGCTCGCTCGTCTCAGTGATCAGGTTGGCCGGCACCCGCACGTCCTGCTGCCCGCCCACGGCGGCGGCGAGTGCAGCCAGTGTGGGTTGGCCGAACAGCGCGCGCACGTCGCAGCTCAAGTCCACCTGGCGCATGCGCTCAACCAGCTTGACCGCCAGCAGCGAGTGGCCGCCGAGTTCAAAGAAGTTATCGTCGCGGCCGACCTTGTCGAGCTTCAACAGCGCCTGCCAGATAGCAGCGATGGCGGTTTCCACTGGACCTTCCGGGGCTGTGTAATCACGCCGAGCCAGCGCGTCGGCGTCCGGTGCGGGCAAGGCCTTGCGGTCGAGTTTGCCGTTGGTGGTCAGCGGGAACTTATCCAGCAGCACGAAGGCGCTGGGCACCATGTATTCGGCCAGGCTCAGCAGTAGGTGGCTGCGCAGTTCGCCAGCGCCGAGTTCACCCTCGGCGATCACATAGGCCACCAGGCGCTGGTCGCCTGGGATGTCTTCACGGGCGATCACCACCGCGTCACGCACGCCGCCGGCGGTGAGCAGGCGCGCCTGGATTTCACCCAGTTCGATACGGAAACCACGGATCTTCACTTGGTCGTCATTACGGCCCACGTATTCGACACTGCCGTCGGCCAACAGGCGACCCAGGTCGCCGGTCTTGTACATGCGCAGGCCGGTGGCCGGGTCGGCCAGAAAGCGTTCGGCGTTGAGCGCGTCACGGTTGAGGTAACCGCGCGCCACACCGGCACCGCCGACGTACAGCTCGCCGACCACACCCAGCGGCAGCGGCTCGCGGCGCTCATCGAGCACGTACAGCTGCAGGTCGGGAATGCGCACGCCAATCGGGCTGACGCCGACCAACTGGGTGTCCGCCGCCTCCAGCGCGCGATAGGTCACGTGCACGGTGGTTTCGGTGATGCCGTACATGTTCACCAGTTGCGTACCGGCGTTGATCGCGCGGGCGTACCAGGGTTTGAGCAGGCTCGGCTCGAGGGCTTCGCCGCCAAAAATCACCTGGCGCAAGGAGTGCGCCTGGGTGCTCTGGGCCGCGATCAACTGGCGGAACGCGCTGGGCGTCTGGTTGAGAATGCTGACGCCGGCCTCACAGATCAGCGCGTAGCACTCGTCCGGCGCACGGCTGACCAGCTGCGGCACGATCAGCAATTGGCCGCCGTGCATCAGCGCCCCCCAGATTTCCCACACCGAGAAGTCGAACGCGAAGGAATGGAACAGCGCCCACACGTCATGAGGGTTGAAGCCGAACCAGTGCTGGGTGGCGGTGAACAGCCGCGCCACCTGGCGGTGTTCGATCATCACGCCTTTGGGCAAGCCGGTGGAGCCGGAGGTGTAGATCACATAGGCCAGGCTGGCCGGGCTGAGACTGATGCGCGGGTTGACGATGGACTCGCCGCGCAGGCTGTTGAGGTCGATCTGCGACCGTTCGCCCACCAAATGGCGGGTGTTGGCTTGCACCAGCACGGCCAAGGGTTCGCTGTCGGCCAGGGTGTAGGCGATGCGCTCCAGCGGGTAAGCCGGGTCGATCGGCACATATCCGGCACCGGCCTTGAGGATGCCCAGCAGGCCGATGATCATTTGCGGGCCACGTTCCACACAGATCGCCACGCGGTCATCCGGGCGCACGCCTTGGGCGAGCAGACGATGGGCGACCTGGTTGGCACGTTCGTTGAGTTGGCGGTAGGTGAGGCGCTGGTGTTCGAAGCGCAAGGCGATGGCTTGGGGCTGGGCGGCGGCGTGGGCTTCGACGCAGCAATGGATCAGGGCAGTATCGGCGTAGTGTGCGGGGCTTTGGTTGAGGCTGTGCAGCAGGTAGTGACGCTCGGTGTCTGGCAAGATGTTCAGGCCGCCGAGCGGCTGATCCGGTCGTTGCTCCAGAGCATCGGCCAGGCTTTCCAACGCGGTATGCAAGTAGCCGGCAACGCGCTGCGCGCCGATGCTCGCATCGACCATCACCGTCAGCGCAAAGTCTTCGCCCAGGTCATCCACGTTGACGGTCAGCGGGTAGTTGGTGCGCTCTTCGGCGCCCAGCACCTGGATGCCTTCGGCCACGCTGATGACGGCGGCCATGTCGGCGGCGGCGCTGTGGCGGTAGTTGAGCATGGCGCTGAACAGCGGCGTGGGTGCGGCCACACCACTGCAACGCTGAGCCAGTGCCAGCGAGGCATGCTCGTGATTAAGCAAGGTGGTCAGGCGCTCATGGGTGGCCTTGACCCCGGCGCGCACGCCTTGCTCGCCCATATCCACGCGCAGCGGCAAGGTGTTGATGAACATGCCCAAGGCCCGCTCACCGCCCTCGCCTGCGCCCATGCGGCCAAGCATCACCGTGCCGAACACCACCGACTCACGCCCCGACACCACGCCCAGCACGCGCGCCAGGGCCAGGTGCATCATGCTCGCTACGCTCACGCCCAGTGGGCGCGCCAGGCTGCGCAGACGGCGGCTGAGTGCGCTGTCGACAGGCACGCGCGCTTCGTCGATGCCCTGGCCATCGCCCTGCACATCCTGCAAACCGAACGGCAAGGTTGGCTCATCGATATCCGCCAGCATCTCGCGAAAGAACGCCTCATGGGCCTCCTCACTGACGCCATGGCGCACTTGGGCGATGTAGCTGCGAAACGCAACCGGCTCACCAGCCTGGGCGTGCTCGCCGGCCAGGTACAGCTGGATTTCATGACGCACCACGTCCAGGGCGGTGTGGTCGAGGATGGTGTGGTGGAACAGCAGCATCGCCACCACGCGCTGGTTGGCTGGATCGTCGGCAAACACCAGGCGCAGCAGCGGCGCCTGGCCCAGGTGCATGCGGTAGGCACGGGCGTCGTAGCGCGCCAGCAACTGGGCCAGGACGTCGCCGCCGTGCAAGTGCGCTTCTTCGCACGCCAAGGTTGCGTTGCGCCACACCACTTGCAACGGCTCGTCGAGACACTCCCAGGCCATGGATGTGCGCAGGATATCGTGGCGGTCGATCACCCATTGCAGCGCTTGCGCGAACGCGTCGAGGCGCGCGCGGCTATCGAATACAAACTGCGCGTGCAGCACGTAAGGGTCGCCCTGCTGCGCCGAAAGATGGTGGTAGAGCATGCCTTCTTGCAGCGGCGCCAGCGGGTAGATGTCCTGCACATTCGCCGCGCCGCCGGGGATGGCGGCGACGATGCGGTCGATGGCCGGTTGATCGAGGTTGACCAGTGGCAGCATGTCCGGGGTGATCCGATAGGCCGGGCTCAGCCAGTCGCCGCCGTGCTCGGCCACCCACTCAAGCAGGCGGGGTTTGTGGGCGATCAGTTGGTCCCACAGCGCGTCATCCAGCGCTTCGTCGTCGCCCAGGATGATCAGGTCGCCCTCTTCCAGTTGCAGACGGATCGCGTGGGTGGAAATCGCTGCCAATAATTCGCTGAACTGCATGGGGGTAACCTGCCTGAAAAGTCACGGTTGAGGAGAAAGTCCGTTTTCAGCTGCCGCTTGCATCGGGTGTGCTGGCGCCCTGAAAAAACAGCGGGCGCAGCCGGGGGCCTGGAGAGGCTTCCAGCAGGCTTGGAAAATTAAGGGATTTGGCAGGCGGGGGGTGACATGGGAAGCGGGGACAAGCGGGAATCAGGCAGCGTGCACTTTTATTGCCGCTACGCGGTGTCGATAGGCTGATAATCCAGGTTCAGCGCCAGCGCCAGCTGTTTGGCCCGGCCGAAGTTGATCGGCCCGCGCTCGATGTCCACCAGCACGCCCGGGCAATCGAGCCGGGGCAAGCCGTCGATAGCCTTGAGTCGCCCATCGGTGATCACCAGCAAACGCTGCTGCTCGGCCGGATAACGCTGGCGTCGCGCCCGCAGCCACTGCCCCGCTTCGCACAACGCGGCCAGCAACGGTGTACCGCCGCCTGCACCGAGTTGAGCGAGCCAACCGGCCAAGCTTTTGGCGGCCTTCAGGCCCTGCACTTGCCACGTGGGTGAGTGGCCGCTGGCCGTGAGCAATGCCATGCGCGCGCGTTGCCGGTAAGCATCATCAAACAGTTGAGCGAGCAGGCCTTTGGCATCGGTCAACGCGCCATGGCGCCGCGTGGACGCCGAGGCGTCGACGATTACCAGCCACAACTCGTGGGCCGCGCGGCTGCGCAAGTGGAATACCATGTCTTCACGGCACTGCGGCCGGCCGCCAAGCAAGGTGCCCGGCCAGTTAATCGCGCCTTGTTTTGCGCTGCGCGCCTTGCCGTGCCTGCCTTTGTGCAGTCGCCCCGCCTGGGGCCGGGCATCCGCCCCCGCGTCAGGTCGGGGGCGAATGCCTAGGGCTTTTTTGGCCAGGCGGGTACTTCCCGGCGTGCGCCCGTAGGCAAGGCTGGCGCGGGCATGTCGCCCCACTGGCCCTGGCCGGGGGAGGTGTCTGAAGGCTGAGGCGCCTGGCCCTGATTGGGTGAGCCAGGTGGTGGGGTTTGCGCTTGGCGGCGATGGCGCAAGGCAAATTCGGCCACGGCTTCGATGTCTTCCTCGGTGATGGCTGCAGCACCGCGCCAGGCTGCATGGGCACGTGCGCCGCGCAACCACACCAAGTCCGCACGCAAACCATCAACACCGGCGGCAAAACAACGCTCGGTGATTTGCGCCAAGGCCTGGTCATCCAGCTCAATGCTGTCGAGCCGCGCCCGCGCCTGGGTGCAGCGTTCGCGCAAGGCGGCTTGCTGCTCGGCCCACGCGGCGCAGAACGCGGCGGGGGCGCTGTCGAAATCCAGGCGCCGGCGGATGATTTGCCCGCGCTCGGTGGGCAGCGTTTGCCCGCTTAATGCCACGTTGAAACCGAAGCGGTCGAGCAACTGCGGGCGCAACTCACCCTCCTCGGGGTTCATGGTGCCGATCAATACAAAACGTGCCGAATGGCGATGGGAAATGCCGTCCCGCTCGATCAGGTTGATACCGCTGGCGGCCACGTCCAGCAGCAGGTCCACCAAGTGGTCGGGCAGCAAGTTGACTTCATCGACGTACAGCACGCCGCCATCGGCCTTGGCCAGTACGCCGGGGGAAAACTGCGCACGACCTTCGCCCAGTGCGGCGTCCAGGTCCAGGGTGCCGACCAGGCGCTCTTCGGTGGCGCCCAACGGTAAAGTGACGAACTGACCACTGGCGAGCAGGTCCGCCAGGCCACGTGCCAGGGTGGACTTGGCCATGCCGCGCGGGCCTTCGATCAGCACACCGCCGATTTTCGGGTCGATGGCGGTGAGGCACAGCGCCAGTTTCAGGTTGTCGGCGCCGACCACTGCGGACAGTGGGAAATGTGGAATGTCGCTCATGCACGTTCTCGTTAAATTCTGCGGCACAGGTAATTTCCTGTGGGCGGCCTTGTTGTGGCTAGCCTGCTTGTTGTGGCTGCCGCTTGTTGTAGCGAGCGGCGCGCTAGCCGTCTTCTTCTATGTCCAGCAACAGGTTTTCCAACGCCTCGCGATAGGCCCCCGGTTCTTGCCACAGGCCACGCTGCTGGGCCTCGAGCATGCGCTCGGTCATGTCGCGCAGGGCATCAGGGTTGTGCTGCTGCACAAAGGCGCGGGTGTCAGGGTCGAGCAGGTAAGCGTCGGCAAGCAAGGCGTATTGGTGATCATCAATCAGTGCGGTGGTGGCGTCGAACGCGAACAGGTTGTCCACGGTCGCGGCCATTTCGAACGCACCTTTATAGCCATGACGCTTCACGCCGTCGATCCACTTGGGGTTGGCGGCGCGGGAACGGATAACCCGGTTCAGCTCTTCCTTTAGGGTGCGGATCTTCGGCAGGTCCGGCTGACTGTGGTCGCCATGATAGCTGGCGGCCTTGTCGCCGCTCAGCGTTTCCACAGCGGCGAGCATGCCGCCTTGGAACTGGTAATAGTCATTGGAGTCGAGCAGGTCGTGCTCGCGGTTGTCCTGGTTTTGCAGGACCGCCTGCACCTGGCTCAGGCGCTGGGCGAACTGTTCGCGGGCGGCGGTGCCTTCATCGGAACCACCGTAGGCGTAGCCACCCCAGTTCAAGTAGACCTCGGCCAAGTCCTCGCGGCTCTGCCAGAGACGACCGTCAATCGCGCCCTGCACGCCTGCGCCATAAGCACCGGGCTTGGCGCCAAAGATGCGCCAGCCGGCTTGTTTGGCCGCGGCTTCTTCATCCAGGCCAGACAGGCGTAAGGCCTCGCGCTCACTGCGCACCTTGGCCGCCAGCGGGTTCATGTCATCCGGTTCATCCAGGGCCGCCACCGCCTGCACCGCCGCATCGAACAGGCGGATCAGGTTGGCGAAGGCGTCGCGGAAGAACCCGGACACACGCAGCGTCACGTCGACGCGCGGGCGGTCGAGCAAACTGATCGGCAGGATTTCAAAGTCATCCACCCGTTGGCTGCCCGTGGCCCAGACCGGGCGCACGCCCATCAACGCCATGGCCTGGGCGATGTCGTCGCCGCCGGTACGCATGGTGGCCGTGCCCCATACCGACAGGCCGAGCTGGCGCAAGTGATCGCCATGGTCTTGCAAGTGCCGTTCAAGGATCAGGCTCGCGGATTGGAAGCCAATGCGCCAGGCCGTGGTGGTGGGCAGGTTGCGCACGTCCACGCTGAAGAAATTGCGCCCGGTGGGCAGCACATCCAGGCGCCCGCGACTCGGCGCGCCGCTGGGGCCGGCCGGTACGAAAAGGCCGCTCAAGGCATCCAGCAAACCGCGCATTTCCGCCGGCCCGCACGCGTCCAGGCGTGGCGCGACAACGATGCGAAGGTTCTCAATGACCGATTTCACGTCTTCCCAGCCGGGCTCTTCAAGTTGTTCAAGCGGCCCTTCCAGCGCCTGCTCGATCAAGCGCGCGGCATACAACTCCAGGCGCTCGCGGGTATCACCGGCGGTGCGCCAGCGCTGTTGATCGATTTTCTGCAACACCTCGGGGCGGCGCCCGGTCCAGGGCTCGGCCAACGCGCAATCAAGTGGATCAAAGCCCAGCTCGAAAGCCTTGGCCAATACGCGCAACAAACTCGATTGCGGGCCACGACCATCGCCGCGCGGGATGCGCAGCAAGGCCAACAACGTGTCGATGCGCAAGCGGCCTTGGGGCGACTCGCCAAAGATATGCAGACCGTCGCGGATCTGCGACTCCTTCAAGTCGCACAGATAGGTGTCCAGACGCGGCAACCAAACGGCCGCGTCGGCGTCGTTCTCCAGCTCAAGCTCCTGGTCGATGCGCGTTTCGCGCACCAGCTTGAGGATGTCTTTTTGCAGTTCAAGGGCGCGGCGCGGGTCGAGCAATTGCGCCTCGTAATACTCGTCCGCCAACAGCTCAAGATTACGCAGCGGGCCGTAGGTTTCGGCGCGGGTCAGCGGCGGCATGAGGTGATCGATGATCACCGCCTGGGTGCGCCGCTTGGCCTGGGCGCCCTCACCCGGGTCGTTGACGATAAACGGGTAGATGTTCGGCAGCGGCCCCAGCAACGCATCGGGCCAGCAGTTCTGCGACAGCCCTACGCCTTTGCCCGGCAGCCATTCGAGGTTGCCGTGCTTGCCCACGTGGATCACGCCGTGGGCGCCATAGGTGTGACGCAGCCAGAAATAAAACGCCAGATAGCCGTGCGGCGGCACCAGGTCAGGGTCGTGGTACACCGCGCTGTGGTCGACTTGATAACCACGCGCTGGCTGGATGCCGACGAAGGTCAGGCCAAAACGTAGGCCGGCGATCATCATGCGGCCATCGCGGCACATCGGGTCGTTGTGTGGTGTGCCCCAACGCTCCAGCACGGCTTGGCGATTGGCTTCGGGCAAGCGCTTGAACATCGCCTCGTAATCATCCAGGCCCAGGCTTTGATGGCACGGGCGCAGGTCGAGGCTGTCGAGGTCGTTGGTCACGCCACCGAGCAATTCGTGGATCAAGGCGGTGCCGCTGTGGGGCAACTCACTGGGCAGCGGATAGCCTTCGGCTTGCAGCGCGCGCAGGATATTCAGCGCCGCCGCCGGGGTGTCCAGGCCTACGCCGTTGCCGATGCGGCCGTCACGGGTCGGGTAATTGGCGAGGATCAGCGCGATGCGTTTGTCGGCATTCGGCACCCGCGCCAGTTCGACCCAGCGGCGTGCCAGCTCGGCGACGAAATCCATGCGCTCGGGTGCGGCGCGGTAGCACACCACATCGGACTGGCTGCGCTCACTGCGCCAGGCCAGGTCCTTGAAGCTGATCGGCCGGCTGATGATGCGCCCGTCCAGCTCCGGCAAGGCGATGTGCATCGCCAAGTCGCGCGGGCCGAGGCCTTGTTCGCTGGCGTCCCAGCCGGGTTGGTTGTCCTGGGCGCAAATCGCCTGGATCACCGGGATGTTGCGGCGAAACGGGCGCAGGTGCGGCGCTTCAGGGCTGGATTGGGCGAAGCCGGTGGTGTTCAGAATCACCGCCGCCTGCACTTCATCCAGCAAGTCCTCGACCACCGCCAGGCAGCCGGGCTCTTTCAAACTGGCCACCGCCATCGGCAACGGGTTAAGGCCCGCCGCCTGTAAGCGCTGGCAGAACACATCGATAAAACCAGTATTGGCCGCCTGCCAATGCGAGCGGTAGAACAGCACCGCTGCCACCGGCCAATCGGCATGCCAGTCCGCCTGCCAATCATTCAGGCGTGCGTTGGCTATGTGCGGGTGATAAATCGCGGTGCGCGGCAGGGTTTGCGGCTCGGCCCAGGCGTAGTCGCGGCCCAGGTAGCGGCTTGCCAAACAGCGATAAAAATCCAAAGCATTGCCCAGCCCGCCCTGGCGCAGGAAGTGCCAGAGGCGATCACGATCGTCTATGCCTACGGTGCTGAGGCTGCTGAGTTCCGGGTCCGGGCGGTCATCGCCCGGCACCAGGATCAGTTGCACGCCGCGCTCGGCCAATTCCACCAGGCGCTCGATGCCGTAGCGCCAGTAACCGATGCCGCCGTGCAGCGAAATCAGGATGACCTTGGCATGGCGCAGCACCTCATCGACGTACAGGTCGACCGAGGCGTGGTTTTGCACCTGCATCGGGTTGGCCAGGCGAACGCTTGGGTAGTCGTCGGGCAGCTGTTGAGCCGCTTCGGCTAACAACGCCAGGCTGGAATCACCGCTGCACAGGATCACCAGTTCAGCGGGGGTTTGGCCTAAGTCGGCAATATTGTCGTCGGAGACGAAACCGCCGGGCTGGGTCCTGAGCAGGTGCATGGGTTAAACGCTGAGCGCCGCGCGCAGTTGCGCTTCGAGGCCCGCCGCGTCCAGTTCCTGACCGATCAGCACCAGGCGCGTACTGCGTGCTTCGTCGGCGCCCCAGGCACGGTCGAAGTGCTTGTCGAAACGCGTGCCCACGCCCTGGATCAGCAGGCGCATCGGCTTGTTCGGGATCGCGGCGAAACCTTTGACGCGCAGGATGCCGTGCTGCACCACTAACTGAGTCAAGGCGTCGAGCAGCAACGCTTCGTCGGCTTGCGGCAGGTCGATGGAGATGGAGTCGAAGGCGTCGTGATCGTGGTCATGCTCGCCTTCATCGTCGTGGTGATGGTCGTGGTGGCTGTGGCGGCCGTCGATGTGTTCTTCGGAGCCAGCGCCCAGGCCGATCAGCACGTCCAGCGGCAGGCGACCGCTGCTGGCTTCGATGACTTTCACCGCTGGCGGCAGCTCTTCGGCGACTTCCAGCCGCACGCGGGCCAGGTCTTCAGGGCTGATCAGATCGGCTTTGTTGAGGATCACCAGGTCAGCACTGGCCAGTTGGTCGGCGAACAGCTCGTGCAGTGGCGACTCGTGATCCAGGTTCGGGTCGAGTTTGCGCATGGCGTCGACCTGGTCCGGGAACGCGGCAAAGGTGCCGGCGGCCACGGCTGGGCTGTCGACCACGGTGATCACTGCGTCAACGGTGCAGGCGCTGCGGATTTCCGGCCACTGGAAGGCTTGTACCAGCGGTTTTGGCAGGGCCAGGCCGGAGGTTTCGATGAGGATATGGTCGAGGTCGCCGCGACGGGCAACCAGTTCGCGCATCACCGGGAAGAACTCTTCCTGCACGGTGCAGCACAGGCAGCCGTTGGCCAGTTCGTACACGCGGCCGTTGGCTTCTTCTTCGGTGCAACCGATGGAACACTGCTTGAGAATTTCACCGTCGATGCCCAACTCACCGAACTCGTTGACGATCACGGCGATGCGACGGCCCTGGGCGTTGTCGAGCATGTGGCGCAACAAGGTGGTTTTGCCCGAGCCAAGAAAGCCGGTAACGATGGTGACGGGGAGTTTGGCCAGTGTTTTCATCGGATGCCCTTTGGGGCGGGCATACGGGACGATAGGCCCTGCGACGGCGCGCAGCAGCGGATTTCGTCACCGGATCACCCCGCCCGGTTGAAGTAGAAAATCGGTTGCGAGGCAGGTCTCCTGGCTTGGGGCGTGCGGGTCTTGCGACCGGCGCTGGCTGCGCCTTCCCGCCGTATTGGCAGTGGCGTGGCAGTCAGCTAAACCCTTTACAGTTGCGGGGGCAGCCGCGGCTTGGACCGCGTTCCCTTCTTAGCTTCGGCGTGGGCCGAAGAACCTCGAAGGTGCAAGGCTACGCAGTGCGTGGGGGATGGTCAATGATGGGGTTGGTTGGTTGGTGTACATATCCGTTCTTGCCGTAACGGCCACTAATGGTTCCGCTCTTACAGCGGCTCACTTTGGAAAAGCCCCAAAGTAAGCAAAGGGCTCTTGCCCCACCACTCGGCACCTCGCCTAGGCTCGGTGTGCCCTCACGCAGGCTGTGGACCGTGGGCCGCCGCGATGGGCCATCCTTGGCCCAGCGCGGCTAACCCGGCGTCCTGCCGGGTTACCCACGCTCCACAGCCTGCGTTCGGCCAGCGTGGTTTAACGGGGCGCCTAAGATCAAGATCAAGATCAAGAGCAAGAGCACGGCGGCCTAGTAGCCGACCTGAGTGGTTAGATCAAAAGCAAAGCCGAGGCGGCCTGAAAGCCGACCTGATCTTGGAGGCTGAACTCAATCAAATGTGTGTGGCTTGCCTGCGATGGCATCAATGGGTTGTGCCTGATACACCGAGGTGCCTGCATCGCAACGGTGCGGCGATCCGACAAGCCCGCTCCCACAGTTGGATCTCGGTACATCAGACAGAGAGTGTGCTGCTGTGCTTTTGCCCTGCTTTTGCTTCAACCACTCAGCTCGGCTACTAGGCCGCCGTGCTCTTGCTCTTGACCTTGATCTGAGGCGCCCCGTTAAACCACGGATTCAAGCCGGCGTGAGGGCACACCGAAGCGTGAGCGAGGTGCCGAGTGGTGGGGCAAGAGCCCTTTTGGTTACTTTTGGCTGGGCCGGCATTCCGGGCTCTTTTCCAACAGTGACCCGCTGTAAGAGCGGAACCCTACGAAGCCGTTACCGCAGCAACGGATATGTACCCCAAAAAAACTCCCAATTGACTCCCCTCCCACCCCCATGCTCTCCTACACATCTTGTTTCGGGTGCCCTTCACAGGGTGAAACGGGAAACCGGTAAATCATGCCTGCATGACCAGTCCGGTGCTGCCCCCGCAACGGTAAGCGAGCGAAGCGTCACAGCCACTGTGCCTGCAAGGCATGGGAAGGCGATGCTTTTTAGACCCAGTGTCCCTCGCAAGCCCGGAGACCGGCCCGAAAAATCAGATAACAAACCCGCGGTGGGCGGGCGCTGTTCAGAACCCCGCGTGCCCGGCTCGCGGGGTTTTCATGCGCTCGTTTCACCCTGACACCCAGAAGGGACGCGCCATGTCGATCATCAGCAGCACCTCGCACACCGCCAGCAGCACCACCACCCTGAGCCAACGCCTGACCGCCGCAATCGGTGCGTCGATCCTCGGCGCGTGCCTGGTGTATTTCGCCGGTTTCTCGCATATCGAAGCGGTGCACAACGCCGCCCACGATACCCGCCACAGCGCCGCGTTCCCGTGCCACTGAGACCTGCCGACATGATCAAGCGTATCGCCCAAACCGCAGG
Source organism: Pseudomonas sp. 1152_12 (assembly GCF_052850675.1). NCBI lineage: Bacteria > Pseudomonadati > Pseudomonadota > Gammaproteobacteria > Pseudomonadales > Pseudomonadaceae > Pseudomonas > Pseudomonas sp. 1152_12. Next base: position 77,272 of record NZ_VXCW01000011.1, read on the forward strand.
CTTCACCGGCTTGCTGGCCGCCCTGTTGCTGACTCTGCTGCAAAGCTTCTGGGTCGCCCCGCTGATTCTGCAGGCGGAAACCTTTGAAAACGCCCCGGCCGCTGCCGAAGTAATACCCCATGAACATGCACAAGGCGCCGCCGCTCACACCCACGACGCGGAAGCCTGGGAACCGGAAAATGGCTGGCAACGTGTGTTGTCGACTACCGGCGGTAATCTGGTGGTGGCGGTTGGTTTTGCCCTGATGCTGGCCGGTCTCTATACCTTGCGGGCACCGACCCGCACGGCTCAAGGCTTGCTGTGGGGCTTGGCCGGTTACGCGACGTTTGTGCTGGCGCCGACCCTGGGCCTGCCACCGGAGCTGCCAGGCACCGCCGCCGCTGACCTGGCCCAACGTCAGGTCTGGTGGATTGGCACGGCTGCGTCCACCGCTACCGGTATCGCGCTGCTGGTGTTTGGTCGCAGTTGGCTACTCAAGGTGTTGGGGGTGGCGATCCTGGCCGTGCCGCATGTGATCGGTGCCCCGCAGCCTGAAGTGCATTCGATGCTGGCGCCACAAGCGTTGGAAGCCCAATTCAAAATCGCATCGCAACTGACCAACGTCGCCTTCTGGCTGGCCTTGGGTTTGATCAGCGCCTGGCTGTTCCGCCGCAACCGCGACGGTCAATACGCGGCATGACGTTGGTGGTCGGCCTGGGCTGCCAGCGCGGTTGTGATGTCCACACACTGCTGGGCCTGCTTGACACCGCCCTCGCCGAGGGCGGCATCGAACGCCATCGCGTCACCGCGCTGGCCAGTCTCGACCGCAAGCAGAATGAACCTGGGCTGCTCGCGCTAGCAAAGGTGCTGAACCTGCCATTGCACTGTTTCAGCGCCGCACATTTGGCGGTTTTTGAACACCGCCTAAGCCACAAATCAGCAGTCGCTTTTGCCCATACCGGCTGTTACGGCATTGCCGAAAGCGCCGCCCTGGCCTTGGCTGAACAGCTCTCCCACGGCCCGGCTCGCTTGCTGATCACGCGTAAAAAAGTCGCCCAGGCCACCGTTGCATTAGCCTGCACCGATTAAAAACCCGATAATCGCCCTTCTCGATCATGAGCAATCTTCATGCTCGCCCGATTTTCAACAGGAATTCCCCATGACCGTCTACTTCATCGGCGCAGGCCCCGGCGATCCGGAATTGATCACCGTCAAAGGCCAGCGGCTGATCCGCAACTGCCCGGTGATCATCTATGCGGGCTCGCTGGTGCCGGCAGCAGTATTGGAGGGCCATCAGGCGGAACAGGTGGTTAACAGCGCCGAGTTGCACTTGGAGCAGATCATCGACTTGATCAAGACCGCCGCTGCCAAGGGCCAGGATGTGGCGCGCGTACACTCCGGCGACCCAAGCCTGTATGGGGCAATTGGTGAGCAAATCCGCCATTTGCGTGAGTTAAATATCCCGTTCCAGATCATTCCAGGCGTCACAGCGGTGGCGGCCTGCGCGGCATTGCTGGAGACGGAGCTGACCCTGCCGGATGTCGCTCAAAGCGTGATCCTGACCCGTTATGCCGATAAAACCAGCATGCCTGCAGGTGAGGATTTCGACAGCTTGGCCCGCCATGGCACGACCATGGCGATTCATCTGGGAGTCAACCATTTGGAGAAGATCGTCGCCGAGCTGTTGCCGCACTATGGCGCGGATTGCCCGATTGCTGTGGTGCACCGCGCGACGTGGCCGGATCAGGATTGGGTGGTCGGTACGCTGGCGGACATTGCCGAGAAAGTGGCCGCCAAGGGCTTCCGGCGCACAGCGCTGATTGTGGTGGGCCGGGTGTTGACGAACGATAGCTTCAGCGAATCATCGCTGTATCGCGCCGGCCACGCGCACCTCTATCGGCCCTGAAAAAAAGCGCTCCCGCACTTGATCCATTTCAGTAGAAATACTGCACAACTCATTGAATTAATTGCATAAAAAACGGCGCTCACGGGCGCCGTTTTTTGTTTGCAGTGAACACCTTACTCAGTAGTAGGCGTTTTCTTTCTGCGTGTGGTCGGTCACGTCACGTACGCCCTTGAGCTCAGGAATGCGCTCGAGCAGGGTGCGCTCGATGCCTTCACGCAGGGTCACGTCCGCCTGGCCGCAGCCTTGGCAGCCACCGCCGAATTTGAGTACGGCGATACCGTCTTCCACTACGTCGATCAAGCTGACCTGCCCGCCGTGGCTGGCCAGCCCTGGGTTGATTTCGGTTTGCAGGTAGTAATTGATGCGCTCGTTGACCGGGCTGTCGGCGTTGACGTTTGGCACCTTGGCGTTGGGCGCCTTGATGGTCAACTGGCCGCCCATGCGGTCGGTGGCGTAGTCGACCACGGCGTCGTCGAGGAAAGCTTCGCTGAAGTTGTCGATGTACGCGGTGAAGCTTTTGAGCCCCAGGGCGGTGTCTTCAGGTTTTTCTTCCCCAGGCTTGCAGTAGGCGATGCAAGTCTCGGCGTATTGGGTGCCGGGCTGGGTGATGAAGACGCGGATGCCGATACCTGGGGTGTTCTGCTTCGACAGCAGGTCAGCCAGGTAATCATGGGCGGCGTCGGTAATGGTTATGGCAGTCATGGAAACTCCTCGCAGGCTTGCCGGCAGTTTACGCCAAATTATTACGCAGGTACAAAGTCCTAGTAATTTTGTCGGAAAAGACCTGATCCTGCTGATCAAAGGTGCTTGCACACCTGCCCGTTTGCGCGAAGACCTGAGCGTACTTATATAGCCCTGCGGCAACGGCCGGCTGAATATAGTGAATCCTCTTCCACTATGGATTGTGAGGATTGAATGAATAACGCGTTGCAGGATTTCTATTTCAAAGGCTTGCCTGAACAGCAAGCGCATCTGGACCATCTGATTGATTTCGTGACGGCACACAGCTCACTTACAGCATCCGCCGCGGAGGTTTACTACTCCCCGCCGCTGAACTGCGAACTGAATCGCGAGTGCAAGGAAGCCTTTCGGGTCCTTGGAAAACTGGAAGCCGACGAAGACTTCCAGCAGTTCCTGCGGGAAAAGCCTGCACCGGATGATTCCATCCTGGGACGGGACTTTCTTTACGACCTGCTCTCAACCATGCTCAGCAGTGCGCGCTCGCCGATACCCGACGCTCCCGAGACGTTCAGGATCGCCGACCAGTCAGTGATCCTGCGCCATATGCCCACCTATTGGTACATCGACGCCGAGGTGTTGCTGGATATCAACCGGCGTGTGGGTAATGGCCTTAAAAGCGATGGCTCGGTACGGTTCGACCTGGTACTCAAGTACTACTCAATCACGCCGTCACAGCCCAAAACCCGCGAACAGTGGAAAGCGGTTCTCTATGGTTTACAAGAACACTGCACCCTGAGAAAACTCGGCCACGAAGGCAACGTCAGCGATCTGCAGCATTTGCTGGACGCGCCAGCCGACGAAAAGATCAAGGTTGTTATCCACGACATCGAAACACAAACCCGTCAATCTCTGTTCCGTTGCCTGCTGCCTGAGACATTTTCCTCCTCACAGCAGGCCATGCTCACCACCACGCCGACAGTCTTGCTTGAGCAGCTCCTCAATAATCCGAGCAACCTGGTGCTGGCCGAGCGAATCGTCAAGGCGCTGGACTGGTACGGCAGCCAAAAGGACGAAATCTGCCCCCAGCCAGTGCTAGTGAAATTGCTGTGGCGTGCACTGTGGCTGACAATCATCCCCAACCCCGACTCGCCGATCGATAACGAATTGAAGTTATCCATTGCGCCGGGTGCGTCTTATTCGTCGATCCGCCAAGACCTAATCAGCCGCTATCGTCATAGTTTGTCGATCACAGCTGACGCGGCGCTGTTAGCGGTGTGCGTCCTCAAGGCCAATGTCGCCAGCGAAGTGTGGGTGGCCGATATTCCCGACGACCTGCCCTATGCCGCCCCCAGTACTTGGGTCAACTTCAAAAGCGGCTTTCTGCTGGCCGAAGCGATTGCACCCGGCTCATCGCGCCACATGAGTTTCGAGCAGTTGCTCAACCTGGCAGGGGACCATTTTCGTGCCAGTGGCGATGACCTCAAACAGCAGGCACTGGTCGCGACGGCCAAGCTGTGGCCCGCCGTGCAATGGGCGCAGGCCAACGGCCTGATTGCTAACCGAACGTCGGGCCACTCTCGCGATGAACTCAACCAGGCCGTCGCCGCACTGGAGCAGCATGAATATGAACTGTTCAACGCGGTTCAGGATCTAGCGCTCAAACTGCCCAGTCGTTGGCGCTTTACGTCGGATAAGGAGTATGACAAAGCCTTTCGCGATGCCCTTGAGCTACCGAGAAGCGCCTACAAGACCTTGATTAAATCACTGCTTGCGCATCTGGGCAGCGCGACCCTGGATGTGGATCAGGACGAGGTCACGGTGTACTCATTGAGAGAAGCCCTGGACAAGGTGCCCATCGAGTATGAAACCAAGCGCAAGGCCGATGCTGTTCGTTACCGCACAGGTTTCATTCTGCGTATTGTAAAACCCCGCAATCCTTTAAATGTCCTCTACATCGAGGTGTTCCCCTGCGCCGGCCTGATTCGTCGGCGTCGCGATATCAAGGCCCTGCCGCTGAATGGCAATGTGGTAGAGCTACGTGACGCCATGAGCTGGTGCAAGTACAGACTGGCCACCGAAGTGCCGTTTGATCGAGAAGCCTACCGAGAGAACAAAGCGCCCAGGCCAGGCAAAAAAGCCGAGTTGATCGTTGAACAAGTCGGCGAGACACTGCCTGGCATCGACGCCGCCGGAGCGCGCCTCATCTCATTCTCGCCCAACACACTGTATTCGCCGCGCAGTGAAACACTGGCGAGCATGATCGCCCGCGAGCTGTTTTTCTGCGACGAGGAAGCCCTCCTGGAAAAAACCCGTAAAGACACGCGGGAAGTGGACATCGTCGCTGAGGTACTCGAAGACTTGGCGTTCTGGGGCAAGATATTTACCCCGTTCTGGGCCGGTATTGACGACATCTCCTCCGGCGATCCACAGCGTATCAAATCCGGCGTCGCCAGCTTGTTCATCGACATCGTGGCGTTCGCGTTACCGGTGGGGCGGTATGTGGCCGGCTCTACCCGCCTGCTCATCCAGACGGGCAAAACCGGGCTGCGCCTGGCGATGCCGAAACTCGCGAAATTGACTGGAAAACTGGTAATTGCCACTCTCCAGGAACTCAACCCCCTGGCCGCCCTACCCAGCCTGTTCAGGCTGGCTCGCTTCGGCTTGCTCAAGCTGGGCCACAAACTGATGCGCCATGCGAAACGGGGTATCGCCCAACTGCGCGATGGGGCTATCGCCGCAAGGCATATGCACTCAGTCGACCCCGACAGCTGGAAGCCCCTTCAGGCCGGTGACCGACTGTTCACCGTCGACGGTTTCCGCAATATCCCGATGCGTAACGTTGGCAGCCTCGACGCCCCTGATTATCGCCTGATCGATACCGCATCCAATCAAGCCTTCGGGCCGCGCTATCGAGAGCCGATTACGGTCATCAGCAACAGCAGCCCGCTGATCCGTCCGTACGCCGTCGACCCACAGGTGATCACGGGTCTCAAGCCAGACACGCGCGGCGTCTTTTTCCGCGCGGAGTATAACCAGAAGTTCATTTGTAACATTGATGACAAAGGCACTCTTTCGGTGTACCAGGTTCGAGAAAACTCCTACGGCTTTATTAAAGAAACCGCAGAGATCGGAGAAAACAGTTTCTCCATACGTCTCGTCGACCCGCGCACCAACCGTGAGTTGTCGATCACACTATCGTCGGTAAAACCAGGGCATTGGTATTCAAGAGAGATCACCCTCTTGGCGGGCGCCCCGGGCACTCCCAACGTCGTCACGCCATCCATCCTACTGAAATGGTCAGAAGCCAGTGAAGATGCCTTAAATAAGACCATTGCTGACTTCGTGAAAAAATACAATCTGGACCCCGCCGCATTCCGGCAATTTGTGCATACCAACTCCCACCTGACGCCCAGGGGCCAACAGATGCTCGACCGTGCGGGAACAGCCCGCGCAGCGATTAACTTCGACCATTTGGAGAGTTGGCGCACGATGTCACAAAAAGCCCGCAACGAACTGACCCTTGAAGGATTCGCCGCCGATCACAACCTGGACCCAAAAGCCTTTGCCGAACATGTGCGCCCCGATGGCACCTATCGAGCGGCTGGGAAAGTACTCGAAAAATACGCCGGCGGCGGGCAATTCACCCCTGTGACCCACCTGCACCTGGAAAACTGGCACACGCTGTATAACGCCAATAATTCAAGTTCTGCAATGGCCAGGTTCGTCGATGACAACAACCTCAACCCCGTGATTTGGAGCGCCTATGTCAACAACAATGGCAGCATGACCAGAGCCGGAAAAGATATGTGGATTTTTGGGCAAAGAGGCCCTTTGGATGTCCCGGTTGCCAGGAAACGGCTTTCGCCCCCTCCTGAGGCGCAGGGTTCAAAACGTCCGCGCCTGGACAACGAAACCGCCCCCAGCAGGCACCCATCCGGGACAATCACAGGCTCTTATGGGCATAGAATCAACAACAACGCGCCGATTCTGCAAGATCCGAATGATCTGAGGCGCAGTTTGACCCTGGAGCTTGAAGGCCCGATCAACAAGATCGAGATCACCGGAAGCAATCACTTTTTTGATGAGTTCACCGGCCCCCAATATATCGAAATCAAGGAGGCGGCAACCAAAGGCATCCGCCAATGGATTTCTGATGAAGGTAATCATCATAGGAAGCTCAATCGACTGCTGGAGGTCAAGGAACCCACTGATGGCCCGAGTCGAGGCAAGTCGGTATTTGCCAAAACCGACATTAAACGTTTCGACATCCTTGGACCGTACACAGGCAAGGTGCACCTTAATGAAGGCTCAGTGAATACCGAGATACTGACAAAGGCCGCTGTACTGGAAGACAGTGAGAAGGCTGTCGCTACCTTCCTTTTCCAGACCAACACAAAAGGTGCATCGATCAGCGGCCATGGCAATAGCAATATGCTTAGCCTGATCAACGCAGTGAAGGTGCCCGGCATACCCAACGTAGGTGTCGAGAACGTGGGGTCTCTCTGCGTCGGCAAATACATGGTGTTTATGGTGGCATGGCGGGATATTCCCGCTGGGACAGAGCTGCTTATGGACTACGGGAAAGGGTACTGGAAACACATAAAACCCTAAGTATCATCGGCGGGCGTCGCCGCTCACCCTGAGGGGCGTTCATATCGGCTAACGCCCTCTGGCAACAACCTTAGAGGTTTTCATAACGGTTCATGTCCAGCACGCCCTCTTCCACCGGCGTGGTTTCGCGAATGTACTGCGACAGGTCGTGAAAGTACTGCCAGAACTGCGGATGGCTGCGGCGTATACCCCAACGGTCAACAATCTTCTCAAATCGCTTGGCATCCTTGGCACTCTCCATCGCCGCCACAAACTCCGGCACTTCCCGCGCCCGAATATTGAACATGAAGTTCGGGTAACTGCTGAGCACGCCCGGATAGACAGTCAACGTGTCCAACCCCGGCTGATAGCGATAAGCCTCACCCAGCAAGAACGCTACATTACTGTGCGCGCGGTTACGCAACAGGCTGTAGACCGTCCGTTGACCGTTGGCCATTTCGATCCTCAGCACCGTGGCCTCAGGCAACTGATCAATCACCTTGAGCCCCGCCGCCGGCCGCGAGGTCAAGCGGCTGAGGGCCTGTTCTGCATCCTGCAATGCCGGATCAATCCCATCGCGTGAACAATAGGCACCGGTACAACGATTGATCGGATCCGGACTGGCATTCAAATCGCCATAACGCGTTAGCAACTGGTTGGCAAAATCGCGCTTCGGATCCTTTTCATCCAAGTGCAACCCCGTCGGTTTGTTGTCATCAATCGCCTCGTAGTCAAGCCAGAGTTTGAGTTTGCCGCTGTTCTGGTACCAATCGTCCAGGAAGTCGTCGCGTGTATCAGCCGGCATCAGGCGCAGGAAGTTCTGTTCGGCACCGTTGCGGATCAGGTCGAAGTACAGACGGGTCTGGGCCTGGTGCGATACGTTGCCGAACACATCGAAATTCACCGCCAACTGGTAGTAAGTGCGCTCCAGCAGCGGATAGTCGAACAGCCACATCGTCTGCGGCACTTCGCCGATCAAGCCCTTGTTCACCGAAGCGCTGTCGAAGTGGCGGAAAATACTCAACAAAGCATTGTCATTACCGGCCCACACGCTCGACCAGCTTGGGGGCGGCATATCCGCGTAGCTGTCACGGCGCAACGCCTCGTATTGGTTGCGCTTGTCGCGATAAGCCCGCCACAGGCTGAGCACGCTGCCCACGTCATCGTTCTGCCCCGGCATCGCCAGCAACGGCGTGGCCTGGCCGCGATAACGCGCATCGGTGATGTACAGGTCATGGTCCGGGTCCTGGAACAGGGTCCAGAAGTTGTCACGGATCACATCCGTGGCGATTTGCCCGCGGCACACCGGCCCGCGAATAAAAGTACGCACAAAGTATTCAGCGTTATCAAGCATGAACTGGTAACGCGCCTTGGCCGGAATCGCCTCGAACGTCTCGAACGGATTGGCCCGCCGCTCGGGGCCGTAGCCCGGCACGGCGTTGACTTGCCAGTCTGCGGCGTAGAACAGTTGTTTGATTCGCGCCATTTTTGCCGCGCTGAACGGGTACGTGATGTGGGTTTTATGCACGATCACCCCCTGCACCGGCCACAGGCGGTAATACACCTGGGTGCCTGGGTCATCGTTGGGACGACGGGTGGCGATCAGGTCGATCGGCTGGCCGCTCGGGGTGCGTGAACGTACCCACTGGAAGAAATGGCCCGGTTCGCCGTTTTCAAAGTGGATGTGCGCCAGGAATAAATGCTCGTACAGCCAGCGCGCCACCAGGCTTTCGCGGGCGCCGGGTTGGTTGAACAGGTTTTCCCACTGCTGCACCTGCAGGGCTTCCTGAGCGCTGGGCACCAGGCCTTGCTCATCAATCGGCGCACCAGAGGCGAGCCAGCGTTGCAGGGTCTGGTACTGCTGGTCGGTCAGGCCGGTGACCGCCAGCGGCATGCCTTCCTTGGGATGGCTACCTGCGTAGGCATCGAACTCGCCGGGCATGGCGCACAGGTTCGCGCGGTTCAGGCCCAGCACGATATCGTCGGGCAACTTGGCATTCGGCTGCAGCGGCGCGTTGTGCCCCAGCTCCAACATGCGCGCCATCAAGGCGGCCTGGCTGCCTTGGGCGTCCAACACCGAATAGAAGCCCTTCTGCTGCCAGGCCTGCGTACCGAACGCGTCATAGAACAGGCGCGTAGTCGGCGTGGCCTGGCTGCGCTCGCCGTCATAAACCGGGGTTTTGTTCGCGCCACGGGCCACGCCCTCGGCGCTGCCCAGGTTGAGCTGGCAGGCGGAGTCGTAGCAGGCGTGGCAGGCCACGCACTTCTCGGTGAAAATCGGCTGCACATCGCGAGTATAGGAAATCGCCAGGGCGGGACTATTGACCGGTAACGCGTCTGCCTGGGCAGTGCTGGCAATCAAGGCCAGGACGGCGCTGATGATAAGGCGAAGTGACATGTATCCGGTCCCGATTCAATGCGTGCGATAGATAATTGGCGGCGATTCTACCGGGCCATGGCCGCCACCAACATGAACGATATTCATGCAAAACCTGGGCATGCTCTAAGTCGGCACAGGTTTGCTATGATTCACCCCCTTCGAAATGCCTGACCAGAGTAGTCCCATGTCCGATCGTAGCGCTCGTCTGCAAGCCCTTCACCAATCCCTCAAGGAACGTATCCTGATCCTCGACGGTGGTATGGGCACGATGATCCAGAGCTACAAGCTTGAGGAAAACGACTACCGGGGCAAACGCTTTGCCGACTGGCCGAGCGACGTCAAGGGCAACAACGACCTGCTGGTGCTCACCCGTCCAGACGTGATCGGCGGCATCGAAAAAGCCTACCTGGATGCCGGTGCCGACATCCTGGAAACCAACACGTTCAACGCCACCCGCATTTCCATGGCCGACTACGGCATGGAAGAGCTGGCCTACGAATTGAACGTAGAAGGCGCGCGACTGGCGCGCAAGATCGCCGACGCCAAGACCCTCGAAAACCCGGCCAAACCGCGTTTCGTCGCTGGCGTGCTCGGCCCGACCAGCCGCACCTGCTCGCTGTCGCCGGACGTGAACAACCCCGGCTACCGCAACGTGACCTTCGATGAGCTGGTGGAAAACTACACCGAAGCCACCAAAGGCCTGATCGAGGGCGGCGCCGACCTGATCCTGATCGAAACCATCTTCGACACGCTCAACGCCAAGGCCGCGATCTTCGCCGTGCAAGGTGTGTTCGAAGAGCTGAATGTCGAACTGCCGATCATGATTTCCGGGACCATCACCGACGCCTCCGGCCGCACCCTGTCGGGCCAGACCACCGAAGCGTTCTGGAACTCCGTCAGCCACGCCAAGCCACTGTCGGTGGGCCTGAACTGCGCCCTAGGCGCCAGTGAGTTGCGTCCGTACTTGGAAGAGCTGTCGAACAAGGCCAACACCCACGTTTCGGCGCACCCCAACGCCGGCCTGCCCAACGAATTCGGCGAGTACGACGAACTGCCGTCACAAACCGCCAAGGTCATCGAAGAGTTCGCCCAGAGCGGTTTCCTGAATATCGTCGGCGGCTGCTGCGGCACCACACCGGGCCATATCGAAGCCATTGCCAAGGCCGTTGCCGGTTATGCGCCGCGCCCGATCCCGGACATTCCCAAGGCCTGCCGCCTGTCGGGCCTGGAGCCGTTCACAATTGACCGCAGCTCGTTGTTCGTCAACGTCGGCGAGCGCACCAACATCACCGGCTCGGCCAAGTTCGCCCGTCTGATCCGCGAAGACAACTACACCGAAGCCCTGGAAGTCGCCCTGCAGCAGGTGGAAGCCGGCGCCCAAGTGATCGACATCAACATGGACGAGGGCATGCTCGATTCGAAGAAGGCCATGGTCACCTTCCTCAACCTGATTGCCGGTGAGCCGGACATCTCCCGCGTACCGATCATGATCGACTCCTCCAAGTGGGAAGTGATCGAAGCCGGCCTCAAGTGCATTCAGGGCAAGGGCATCGTCAACTCCATCAGCATGAAAGAAGGCGTCGAGCAGTTCATTCATCACGCCAAGCTGTGCAAGCGCTATGGCGCCGCCGTGGTGGTGATGGCGTTTGACGAGGCCGGCCAGGCCGACACCGAAGCGCGCAAGAAAGAAATCTGCAAACGCTCCTATGACATTCTGGTCAATGAAGTCGGCTTCCCGCCGGAAGACATCATCTTCGACCCGAACATCTTCGCGGTTGCCACCGGTATCGAAGAGCACAACAACTACGCCGTCGACTTTATCAACGCCTGTGCCTACATCCGCGACGAACTGCCGTATGCGCTGACCTCCGGCGGCGTATCCAACGTGTCATTCTCGTTCCGCGGCAACAACCCGGTGCGTGAGGCGATCCACTCGGTGTTCCTGCTGTATGCGATCCGCAACGGCCTGAGCATGGGTATCGTCAATGCCGGCCAGTTGGAGATCTACGACCAGATCCCGGCCGAGCTGCGCGATGCCGTGGAAGACGTGGTGCTCAACCGTACGCCGGAAGGCACTGACGCCCTCCTCGCGATCGCCGACAAGTACAAGGGCGACGGCAGCGTAAAAGAAGCCGAGACCGAAGAGTGGCGCGGCTGGCCGGTGAACAAGCGCCTGGAACATGCGCTGGTCAAGGGCATCACCACTCACATCGTTGAAGACACCGAGGAATCCCGCCAATCGTTCAGCCGCCCGATCGAAGTGATCGAAGGCCCGCTGATGTCCGGCATGAACATCGTCGGCGACCTGTTCGGCGCCGGCAAGATGTTCCTGCCCCAGGTGGTGAAATCCGCCCGCGTAATGAAGCAGGCCGTGGCCCACTTGATCCCGTTTATCGAGCTGGAAAAAGGCGACAAGCCGGAGGCCAAGGGCAAGATCCTGATGGCCACGGTCAAAGGCGACGTGCATGACATCGGCAAGAACATCGTCGGCGTGGTGCTCGGTTGCAACGGCTATGACATCGTGGATTTGGGTGTAATGGTGCCTGCCGAGAAGATCCTGCAGGTGGCCAAGGAGCAGAAGTGCGACATCATCGGCCTGTCCGGCCTGATCACGCCGTCCCTGGATGAAATGGTGCATGTGGCCCGCGAGATGCAGCGCCAGGACTTCCACCTGCCGTTGATGATCGGTGGCGCGACCACCTCCAAGGCGCACACGGCGGTAAAAATCGAGCCCAAGTACAGCAATGACGCCGTGATCTACGTGACCGACGCCTCGCGCGCCGTGGGGGTGGCCACGCAGTTGCTGTCCAAGGAACTGAAGGCCGGTTTCGTCGAGAAAACCCGCCTGGAATACATCGACGTGCGTGAGCGCACCTCTAACCGTAGCGCGCGCACCGAACGCCTGAGCTACCCGGCGGCCATCGCCAAGAAGCCGCAGTTCGACTGGAGCACCTACACGCCGGTCAAACCGACCTTCACCGGTGCCAAGGTGCTGGACAATATCGATCTCAAGGTACTCGCCGAGTACATCGACTGGACGCCGTTCTTTATCTCCTGGGACCTGGCCGGCAAGTTCCCGCGCATCCTCGAAGACGAAGTGGTCGGTGAAGCCGCCACCGCCCTATACGCCGATGCCCAGGAAATGCTCAAGAAGTTGATCGACGAGAAACTCATCAGTGCCCGCGCCGTGTTCGGCTTCTGGCCGACCAACCAGGTGCAGGACGATGACCTGGAAGTCTACGGTGACGACGGCCAGCCGATTGCCAAGTTGCACCACCTGCGCCAGCAAATCATCAAGACCGACGGCAAGCCGAACTTCTCCCTGGCCGACTTCGTTGCGCCAAAAGACAGCGGCGTGACCGACTACATCGGGGGCTTTATTACCACCGCCGGCATCGGCGCCGAAGAAGTCGCCAAGGCCTATCAAGACGCGGGCGACGACTACAATTCGATCATGGTCAAGGCCCTGGCCGACCGCCTGGCCGAAGCCTGCGCCGAATGGCTGCACCAGCAAGTGCGTAAAGAACACTGGGGTTATGCCAAGGACGAACAGCTGGACAACGAAGCGCTGATCAAAGAGCAATACAGCGGCATCCGCCCTGCCCCCGGTTACCCGGCGTGCCCTGACCACACCGAGAAAGCCCAGCTGTTCCAACTGCTTGATCCCGAGGCCCGCGAAATGCAGGCCGGGCGCAGCGGCGTGTTCCTCACCGAACACTATGCGATGTTCCCTGCGGCGGCAGTCAGCGGCTGGTACTTCGCCCATCCGCAGGCGCAGTACTTTGCCGTGGGCAAGGTCGACAAGGACCAGGTGGCGAGCTACACCGCTCGCAAAAACCAGGACCTGGCCGTAAGCGAGCGGTGGCTCGCGCCGAACCTGGGGTACGACAACTAACCCCGCGCAACGACGATCTGTTCCATCAGCTGGAACAAGCGCTAAAGCGCGAGAACGCCACAAAAATCCGAGGCCATCACAGGTCTCGGATTTTTTGTCGCATAACGTCAGGCCCGAAAGCCTGAATGAAGGAAGCGAGCAGGCCTGCCTGCCTATTCACTGCTGCTGCGAGGACGGACCCGGCTGCGGCGACTCAGGCCGGGATGGAGCCGTACCCATAGCACTGGTCGATGGTTGCGGTGCCTCCCTTCGAGACAATTCAAGCAACAGCCGCACTTGCGCACTGCCGTCCTCGATCAACAGCCGGTTCAATGCCTCATGGTAACGCTCCTCGCTTTCTGTGCCCTGCACCCAGTCAGCGTGTTCATCCTCCACTGCCTCATGGCGCCTGGCAGCATCGCGCTGAAGCGCTTGGAACTCATCGGGATAGCGTTCTCGCAGGTAGTTGTTCCAATAATCACGGGCAATCAGGCTTTCATAAAACGCATCGGACGCTTCCGCCCGGAGCACCTGGCTACGCGCGTTAGTTAACACCGTTCCGCTGATCGGTCTGATGTATGCAATATGCTTGGGCTGCCCCGGCAGTTCCAGCCCGTCGGGCCAACCGCGGGTCATACCGACCCGGTACGCCAGGCGCAACTCGGCTCGATCCCGTCCTACGGCTTGGCGCTCAGCTAATGTATCAACCTGGTCCAGCCGGAACAATTGCCGGGACAGGTCCAACAAACGCTGCCCTCTGAGCATCAGGTTCTGAGTCGGGACGTCACGCAGTATATCCGCCTCGAACACCAGCACCTCCATTGAGCTGAACGTGAGGATACGCCCGTCCAGGCAGGTACCATGGGTCTCCGCGGACACGAACAACACCTCTCGCATTTGCGCATTGTTGGCGGCCACTTCGATCACGTCCCATACCCGCCGAGTAAGATCAGCAACGTTTAACCGGTACTCATTGGTATCGCGTAGTAGCTGGATTAAATGGAAGAACCGCCCATGACCCGGCTCTTGGGCCAGTTGCAGCCACAACTGCCGCCGGGAGGCGACCAAATCGGTAGGTGAGTGCGCCAACCAAGAGGTCAGCACGGCTTCTGCCGTATCCCCTTCCGGGTCAAGAATGGGTTCCAAGGGTTGGTAGACAGCCCCTACGTCAGCGCCATCATCATCGTCATCGTCATCGTCACCATTCGAACCAGGGGCGCCTTCATCGCTTTCAAACCCACGAATCGTCCCGTCAATTTCTCTCCGACTCCAGCCCATCACCGCCCCTCCCTGATGCCGATTGCTGTAGTCCTGCAATTCCTCGAAAGTTTCGCGTGTAAGATCCTCGTTCTGGGAAAGGTCCGTACCCCTTACCAAATCCTCGTGCCGACCATCGAGCAATGCGTCCGGCAAAATCTCGATATTATTGCCACAGAGGTTCAACGTTCGCAGGCGGGTGGCCCTCAGTGCGCCGCTGGGAAAGCGACTTAGGCGGTTGTAACTCAGATCCAGTGACTCAAGCTGGCCGAAGTCAAGGGTACTGAACTCACTCAGGTTGTTTGCGCGCAGATCCAACCGGCGCAGGCGTGCGCCGCTCAATTGGCGATACAGAGGCTGGAGATCGGTGATGGCATTAGCGGCCAAGTCCAGTTCCTCAAGCTCGGTCATGCGCTCCACGCCCTCGGGAACGGCCGTCAGTTGATTGCCACTCAGACCCAGTTTACGCAGCGCGGGAAAGCACCTGAGGAAGCCATCGGCACTCGACGCCGAGAACTGCACTCCGGTTAAATCCAGCGTGTGAACATGGCTAAACTGCACAGTCAATTCAGGCAGATTGATAACTTGCAAGCCGTGCAGGCTCAGTTCATAACCGGCGTCGGCCGACACGCCGGTTTGCCAGCACTCAATGATCTTGAGTGCGGCAAGCCGCCGTTGGTCAGCCACCAGGCTCATGTCCGGGCCAAGTAAATCGGGGTTATACAGCCAGCCGTTAGTTTGACGCGTCAGGGTCTCGTATTGCTGATGCCATGTGGTCAATAGGGTGTCTATTTCTGAGTCACTCCCCCCCACCTGACGTAGT
Organism: Pseudomonas sp. 1152_12; assembly: GCF_052850675.1. Taxonomy (NCBI): domain Bacteria; kingdom Pseudomonadati; phylum Pseudomonadota; class Gammaproteobacteria; order Pseudomonadales; family Pseudomonadaceae; genus Pseudomonas; species Pseudomonas sp. 1152_12. The sequence goes on from NZ_VXCW01000011.1 coordinate 92,762, forward strand.
TGCTCGAACCATTGGAGCGCCTTTTCCTCGGTCACCGACGGCGTCAGTAGCTGCAAGCGACTGACAAAACCCGCAGCCCCTTCGGGGGCTGCGATTTGCCGGGGCAATGGCAACAAATAACGGGCCACCGTCAGGCCGGTTTCCTGCGGGGGGAAGTCGGCTGGCTGGGCCTGCTGTTCAAACCGAGCCAACGCGCCCTGAGGCAAGCCCTGGGCGGCCTCGATCCGCTGACGCGCCGAGTCCAGCGCGACCTCACCCGCCGGACTGAACCGGTTACCCGCCAGGTGGGTTTTCATCAGTAACGCATCATTGGCCAATACCTGAGTCGGCAAGCTCGTCAGCTGATTGTCCCGCAGGTCCAGCCAGGTCAATTGCGGCAGACGCTCGGCGCCGGTCGGCCACGCCTGCAATTTTGTCCCGCGCATGCTCAGCGCCTTGAGCTTCGTCAACGCGCTGACATCCATGTCCGTGAGCGGATTGCTGTTATAGCTCAGATCCAATACCTCAAGGCTATTGAAACCATTGAGCTGTGCCTGGAAAGTCGGCATGGCCAGGCTGTTTTTGAAGAGGTTGAGCCGGGTCAAGGCGGGAAGGTCGCCCACGTCAATGGGTATTTCGGTCAAACCACTTCCGCTGAGGTCAAGGGTTTGCGTTTCACTGAATGCGCGGATAAACCCGCGTGTCTGCTCGGGGGTTTCTCCCAGCCAACGCATGCGTAACGTGCGCACGTGGGCAAAACTTGCTGCCGGTAACTGGGGCAGTTCAACGGTGCTCACCGGCAACGCAGGGGGCATCATTTGCCCAGCCGGCGCAGGCAATTCAAACACCGACGTTAGGCTCGGTATTCCATAACGCTCGCCCACCGCCCCCCACCAATTGGTTTCAAGCGCACTGATCACGTGGGCATTTGGCCCCATCAGCCATGGCGCTGAACGTATCCTGTAGTGCTGTGCAGTATCGGCAGACGGGGAGTAAAAACCCGCAAAAATTTCATTGTACCGCTCGCTAAGGTCCTCAATAGCGTCAAACCGTGCTTCAGCCGTTTGCGCGGTAACCATTAATTTTTCACGCAGTGCGTTAGCCAAGCTTGAATTTAAGATCAGAGACTGCAACTGGCCCCGGACGTAACCGTCGACCATCTGGTGCAGGTCAACCAGATGCCCCTGCTCGCTCGGGTAGTTTCTGACGTATTCATAGGCAGGCTTGAACGTTTTGCGGGAGAACTTTTACCAGTCCATCGACAGCCCCGCCCACAGCTGTTCATGCCCGCTATACAGTGTGGCAGGGAGTTCACCGATTGCCGTGCGAGCTAAATCGAGGCGCTCCAGGCGAGGAAGGCTCTCAACACTGATCGGCCACTTCGACAGGCCATAAGACGCGTCGATGTGCAGCTGTTTCAACTGCACCAGCGCGGACAGGTCCAAGCCATTGAGTGCCGCCGAAGAAAATCCGCGGTAATTGATATGCAACGCCTCCAGCGAAGGCAGGCTGTTGAGCGTTGAAGAGAAGTCCGGCGCCAGCGGCTCTGCCGCCGTGCTGAACTTCAGGGTTTTGAGGCGAGTCATCCTGGTCACCGCCGGGGGCACCGTCGTCAGCGACGATCTGGCCCCCATCAATGGCAGCCCCCATAATTGAGCAGTGTCGCCAATAGACAGGGTTTGCAGATTGGGAAACCGCGCGAGGAAAGCCTCGGTGCTGGCATCATTCATCCTCTGACCGACCAGCCCCAACTCACGGATATGGGTGTAATCAATCGTCAAGGGTGGAAGTTGTTCATCGACGACAATGTGCAAGCAATCGGCGTTGCTCACCGTCCCCACCAACGGTTCCCTGCGCCAGGCTTCCTTGAGCTGATTGGCGACTTGGGTTCTATATCGGTACACATCAGTGTCAGACGGCGTGGTCCCCTCTGGCCCGACCCACTCGTCGAGTGTCGACACCAGCTCGGTGTATTGGCGCAGGCGGTTTTCCAGTTGGTTGAATATCAACTTGTTAGTCTTGCCTTGCGCTTGCAACCGCAAAATATAGTCACTGGCTTGAGTATCGCTCAGGCCGTAAAGATGTTGCGCGCGTGACTCAAGATTCGCACTTTGGCCCGGGGCTCGTCCGCTGGCGTAATACCCCACCAACGTTTCGTTGACGCGTACGGGCGGCTTGAACTGTTTGCGTTTGGGCTCCAGCAATTGTGGCGTTTCACTGCGGTAAAGGTCAGCGAACTCGATGATTTTTTCTTGCAGTTGCGCGCTCTGGCTAACCTGCGGCACACCGAGCCCCCGACGCGCGTCATCGGGCATGGCATGCATCAGCGAGGCATAAAAATTGTCGCCCTCTGCAGGCAGGCTATTGAGTTGCTCCCCACGTTCATTTAACGCCTGGAAGCGCGGGCCTTTCTTTACCAGGTACCGCTTGTCCCGCGCCGTGTCACTGCCGATGCTGTCCAGCAGCGGGCCACTGTCACTGCCTTCGCGAACCTCCAGGCGCAAGGTGTCCGGCCAACCCGGTAGTTTTTCCAGGGTATGCAGCGCCAGCCGTCGACTGTTCGCCGAGGCCATGGTTTCGCTGCGTAACCCCGCATACGCCCGGGTCTGCAGACCTTGGCGCGCATACCAGCGTGCCTCCTCCAGCACGTTCAAAGGCACCAGGCGCGTCGCCTCCAGGTACTTCAGGTCATCCGCGGAAGCGTGGGCAAGTGTTTCCAAGCCCGCGGCTTCGCTGAGCCCGGGACAGGTACGTTGGAGCAAACGGACCTGGGCATCCACCGGTTCAGTGCCCGCGTAAAGGCTGTCGAAAATGGCCGGCTTGCGAGTCTGCGCATAATCCGCGATCTGCCTGGTGAACTCTGCCCGCCTGGACTCACGCACGCGCGCGCCCTCAGGACCCAGCAGCTTGACGATTTCCTGCTCGTCCAATGCCACCAGAATATGCTCAGACAATTCCCCCCCCATCACGTCGCGTCTGCTTATCCGGATGGGTGCCTTGGCCGTAGCGCCTTCAGGCAAGCGCCCGGCACCATATTTGACCGACTCTCCCCACAGTCCTGGCCCCTCGAACACCTCTAGTACCCGCGCCTTTGGCCATCTTGGCATTTCGGCTACCAGGGGCAGCGTATATAAATACCGTTCATCAATCGGTCGGGTGCCACGCAGTTGGTCGATCACCTGCTCCGTCCCCGCATCGGCCTTGAACAAGCGCATGGCATCCAGCAACTCAGGGGGCGGCACCGCGAGGTCCATGTGCATTTTACGCAGAGCGCTGTCGCTGACGCCGCTGACATCCGCCACCTTGATCAACTCCGTATCGGAAAACACCTCGGTTTCATGGCCTATGCGCCGTAACAGGGTCAGGCGATCCCACTCCAGCGGCCGCTCAAGGGTGTGACGCCAGGCGCCTCGACCGTTGCTTTCAAGAATCGGTTGGTAAACCTCAGCATGGGTTGGATGCTTGATGCGCCACTTCTTGATCGACTCATCAAAGACCTGTTCATAGACCTTCTTGGCCTGGCGGATATAGGTCTTGCCATCGAGCTTATGTTGCCCCAGGGCATTGGGGCCTGAGCTGGCGTCCAGCGAGACGGTGCTTTCATAGCCACTCAGGTCTGGCCTCCAAAGACGGGTTTCACCGTTCGGCAGGGTCACCGGGCTCAGGCTTTCAATGAGCGGTTCCGGCTTGGCCGCCCTGAATTTGCTCACCGTCGCCCCAACACCTGCCATCAGTGCGATCTGGGCCAGATTCTGCGCCACATCAATCAGGTGCGCTTTGGCCGCCTGCAGGTCGCCCTCGGCCCACTCGATAGAGCCCTCAAGCGTTTCGTACAACAACTGCCCGGCCATCACCACCATCATGACCTCGCCCAGCACCGGGACAAACATCGAGACCATGTTCAACCCCAGCATGCCCACCTCCAGCAGGTGCGCAAGCTTTTCATCGCGCGCACGCGCGTCGACATCCGCCGTGGGCACCGCGTGAGCACGCGCATCGGCGATGACCTGCTCGCGGTGTTGCTCGTAGAAGTACTTCCAAGGGTCAATATTTGCAGCCCAAATGCCATGCCCGCGACGCTGCAGTGTCGAGGGGGCAAGGTACGGATCGCTCTTGGGCTCCAGTTTCGCCGGTGCCTCGGGAGGGAGTTCCTTGATACCGGTGATGAAATGCGGCGTGGTGAAATCGAGGATTTTTTTCCACGGCGATCGCCAGATATCGGTCGGTGAGTCGGCGGCCTTCTGGGTGAACTGGCTGAAGTAATAGGCTCTCTTCTCATAGGGTACGAACCGGCTGAAAAACACCTGGTAAGGCGTTGGCTTGGCATCAGCGGGCTTGGCGCTATCGCGGGCAGTGAACAGGCGCTTGAACTCGCCAGCCATCTGCGACCAACGGTAGCGCTTGAGTGGGTGCTCGGGGTCCTGGGGAATGTAAAGAATCAACTCATCGGGGTAGCTGTATTTTTTGCAGATGACGAAGGCCATGCAGCCAGTCATTCTGAGCTTCATCAGGCTCAGGGTTCTGAACCAGACTTGCTTGTCACCCATCCAGGGGTGAATTTCGCCATTGATCACCGCCAAAATCATCCGGTGATCGGCCGGTTCAATATCCCCCATCAAAAGCGCCTGCTCGGCGGCGGCCTTTACGGCGGCCTTCTGGCTGGCGATAAAGTGCTCGCGCAGCGTGACTTGCGCCGCGGCCTCCTCCGGGTAGAAAAAACCCTGCAAATACGCCTGGTACTTGGCGCCGATATCCAGGTTGCGGCACAAGGTCAGAAACTGGCTGACGCTCAAGTTGACCGCCACTGCATGATAGGTGTCGGGCTTATCGCTCGCCTCGATGAACCCCGACGTTTGGTGGTACGCGCCGTCCTTGCACTCGTAGGCCTCGAAGTTATGCAGGGCCGCCTCCAGCATTGACAGCTTCAAGAACTGAAAAGACGAAACCTCGATTTCGATAATTCCGACGGCCAGCGGACGTCGCAAACAGAGCAGGGTTTTGTCGACATCGACTTGCACCTGGTATTGGTCCTTCAAGGCTTTAAGCAGCAAGGGCCGGGCAAAGTCATTGATGTCCTGGAAGGTGGACATCGTTTTATCCAGCTGGGTTTGCGCGGTAAAACTGGCCAACACGCTGGTGGTCACTGCGCTGCGTTGCTCAGGCGAAGCGTTCTGTAACCAGCCGGGCGCCACCGTGCCGGCTTCCTTAAGTGCTTGTTTGCGTGCCGGCGTGGCATCAATCAGCCACTTCGGGCTGGACTGCTCCAGAAAATCGCCGTGCAGGCTCTGGGTGGCCATCAGTGTTACGACCTTAGGTGTATCGCTCGTTGGCGGAACGGGCGAAGAAGACGGGGTTGAATCGGCCATCGTGTCACTCCTTTGAAATGGAACGACAGAACATCACGGCGCCCGCCGCGCCCGGTGGTGAATATGTGGCGTTTTTTTTGTGTTTCTGCACGTACCCCATTACCGCTTCCACAGCGACCCGATGGAGTTTGCTGTGCCGGATCGCTCACCGATCATTGAGCCGGTGACCGAAACACCGAATGTGCACACAAAAAGGACTTCGTTATGCCCGCCCCAATATCTTCACCCACGCCCACCGCCCTGGATCAGTTACCCGCCCAGGCCGTCCATGCCCGTTTCGCCACGCGCCCGGCCTTGTACTCAGTGGTATTCAATGCCCTGCGCGGCCGCATCCTGGCGCAGTATCCCTCGCTGAAACTGGACTTACGTGCCGTCAAGCTCGCCAGCCCGGACCCTTCCGGCCATTACACTTACAAACTGTTGATGGAAGTCGCTGTCGCCCACGTCCTGAACCCACAGTTGCTTGACCTGCGCGCTCGACGCGAACTGCCGTACTTCCTCACTCAGGCCCCTCCAAAAATCCTCAAGCCCGACACCCTGCCCCTCATCGACATGCAGGTCATCGCGCAGATACTCGACGAATTACCCGCCTCGCTTTACCTGCATTTTCAGAACGACCTAGCTGACTATTGGAGCACTCTCAATAGCCACGGGAGCAGCCGCTGGCAATGGCTGAGCGAATTTCTCAACGGCCAGATGACCGCCGCGGCCGCAGGCCCCTCGGACCTGACCGAAACGCAGCGGGACATGCTGGCTGTGACCGCTGCCTGGCCGGGGCGCCTGGAGCGCCTGCCCCGCTCCAAGCCCACCACGTATGCCTATTTCATTGAAACCACGCTCTCCAAAGCCGGTAAAGAAGTCTGCCTGCTGACGCCGGACCTACTGCTGGTACGCGATACACAGGTGCTGCTGTGCAGTGTGGCCGGGGCTATCGAGCCGTTTGACTGCATTGATGCTTTTGGTGCCGCCTGGGGCAGCAGAATGCAGCGTCAGTTCCAGTGCGACAGCATCACTTGGAGGCGCAATGAGCCGGAAGACAATGTGTTCGAACAACAGGCAGGGCTTATTCTCAATCAGCAGATTGAGGACCTGGCAATCGTGTCATTTCAGGGGCCAGACGAAGTCGCGCTCGGACGCACCCTGGAAAAACTGACAGACCCTGCCCTTCTGTTCACCCAAGCGCCCATGGCGCCCACTGCGCGCCTGCAAAAGGTCAACGCGCAGTTGCCAGCGTGGCTCAAACAAGCCAATGCCGATGATCGCTTTGCCTACCACCGCCATCTGCAGGACATGGCGCGGGTGATAAAACAGAACGCAGGCCAGTCTTTCAATGAAGGCATTGATGACATCCACACGTTCAGCCGCGACGCATTGCGCAAACAGATGCAAACCGATCACGCGGATTACGACCCCGACGATCTGGTGTTGGACTTCGCCGTGGCCGCCGGCTACCCGGGCGGTTCCGGCATTATCGAGCATGTGCGGATGTCGCTGACCGAGTTGGCCCTGAAGAATCTCTCCGGCAAGCCTAAAGGCACCCTGACGCTCTCCTCCAAAAGCGCCAGGACGCTGCCGGCCTGGATGAATGAAGACTATTTACTGGGCAGCCAAGGCTTGATCCAGCGCGTCGACCTCGGCACAGCCTACCCGCAGAAAATCAAGGACCTGTTGCTGTCCGACACCAGAGACGCACGCCAACGGGAGACGCTGTTTACTCGCGAACTCAAGATCCAGCTGCCGATGCTGGCACTCGAATATGCGATCCGGCAGCAATACGGTGTGACCACTACCGGCTATCGGTATGTAAAGGCATTGATGGGCGAAACCCCGACTGACAGGGTCGTAGACGGCCAAGAGATCGTCCTGCGTCCACTTGGCCTGTGCCGAAAAGCCGGTGCTACGCCCGATACCGTCAACAATATATTCGTGATCGAACCCCGAGACGCGAGCATCGGCCCACACCTGCTTTATCGACCGTTGTATACCCAAGCCCTGTCTCAATACCCGACGCGCCAGGCGCTGCTGGAGGCACTGGCCACGCCCGGTGCGCTGCAAGACAGCGTATTGACTTGGCTACCCGACAAAGCCCGCCCCATCTACGATAATGGCGGGTTCAAAGAGCCCCACATCATTCGCTTCCTGCCAGGGGATGAGTTTTCAATCCCTGAAAAACCCGCCCCCGCGACACTGGCCGTCGATGAAGGCGCCGACGAATGGCTTCAATCACAGGTCAACGGCAAGCTGCTCAGCCATTTATTCGGCAGCACCGCACGGGCCATGGTTGACCTGGCGGATCGCGAATCGGTGTCTAACAGTGAAAGCCGCTGGGCCATTGTGATGGAAGGTGCCTGGTTGCTGTTCAACACCTTATTGCTGCCACTGGTGCGCGGCCCGGCCATGTTGGTGGGTTGGTTCCTGGTGCTGGTCAGCAGCCTGGAGCAGGATCTGGCCGGCCTGGACAGCAATGACTCGACCACCCGTGAACGGGCGCTGATTGATTTGCTGCTCAATACCGCGATGGTGTTGTTGCACGCTGCCAGCGGCTCGGACAGAGCCCGACCACCGTTAGCCGAACTCGCCCCGCAAGACAGCGCCCTGCACGTAAAAGCCTGGCGCCGCACCGCGGGCCTGACGCAGCAGGAAGGCACTGCGCAAATTCAGCATGGTTCAGTGGCCCTGCCAGGTGAACCTCCGGCGACAGGCCATACGGCCTTGGACTTCAGCCGCTCGCTTGCCAGCCCCCAAGCCAGCGCGAAATTGCTGAAAGCGTTGCTCGATGTCCACGTACCATGGCCCGAGACCCTGCCGCCCCCAGAGGCAAGCGGGCGCCTCAAGGGGTTATACAACATCAACAATACCTGGCACGCCAGCGTCGGCGGGCTGTTGTTCCAAGTGAGTGTGGTGCCGGGTTTCGGCGAGGTTTATCTGGTTGATCCGCAGCATCCGCTGCACCCCGGCTTCAAGCTGACCAGCGACGGCCAGGGACATTGGAAACTGGAGCGAAAGGCCCGGCTGGAGGGTGGCATGCCCAGGGAAAAGCTGGACAAATGGCAGCGACAACACCGAGATCGGATACGCGCACTAAAGAGAGAGTTAGACAGTCTGCAAGCACAGGCTCTGCCATTGGCGTTAGAGTCAATTCCGAAGAAGGAAGCACTGGACGCCGCCCGCACCCAGCTCGATGAGCAGAAAAAAAACCTGAGAGAGGATTGGCTAAGGCTAGGCACCTCGGTCGAGGTTCCAGGTTTGCACGCCAGACTTGCTGAGCGCCATGAGCAAAGGCAACTCATGACCGCAGAGGCCAGGGTAAAGTGGCATAGAGCATTCGAAGACTTCCGACAAGACGGGGAAGTGACTGTGCTTAAAATGCAGCAGATCGAAGCCAAGGCTGAGGAACTGATGCAAGTCGACAGAACCGACCCGGCGCCCAGGATATCAAGAGACCGCGCAATCCTCTGTGTCTATGAGTACTGGGGCGAGCTATATGACCTGATATCGGAAAAACTTTCAGACACCCTTGAAACCGAACGCGGCGAAAATGACACCGAACTCGGTAACCGAGTCAATATCGAGTTGCCCCACAAAGTGACAAACGCCTATAAAACGTACATCAACACGAAAAGGCAGCAGCTTGAGGCGCTCACGCAGATGATTGAGCCCGAAGAAAAAATTGAGACATTGCTTCACCAGGCGGACCCTGCACTACGCAAATCGCTATTGGAAGATAGACCCACCGATAAAGACATTTCCTCGGCCGCCACAAAACAACATGCACTGCTCGTGCTTGCCCAGTTGGTATTGGATCGCACCCATCGTTCCCGAGAGCCGGCAGAGTTCTCATTCATCAGGGAGCTCACCGACCCAAGAACCACAACCAGCGTATTGGCTCATATTGAAATGCGTACCACCAGCGGCTATTCAATAGTCGAGCAAATTGACGTACTCAAGGGCGTCCTGGAACGCTATGAGCAGCTGGAGAACGCTGTCAACGCATTAACTGAAATGAACTCCGGCGTTGTGCGAGGGGAATATCGAACAGCGTTCCTGGAACACCTTGTTGACGCCCGCGCCAGCCTTGAAGCACAGCTGGCCGACTTGATACTCGCGGATGAAGGGATCGCCTATCAGCCAAACTTCGTACCTCCCACACGCTCGAAGCCTGCCACCCGAAAAGTATTCAAGACACGCAAAAAAGGCACACTGGTGGGTGATGTGCGTGAGCCTCAACCGCAAGACCCCGGCCAATTTGCCGACATCAAAGACCCCATCACCGGTCAAATTGTCGCCACCTACCTCGAACACGCGCCCGAAGGCGTGTGGGTTGAGGTCGAGCTGGCAAGGCCCGTAATATCGAAGCCGGCACCGGCGATACGCTCGTTGGCTGCGATTAAACGCAACGCCGAAACCGTAATAGCCGATAGGGCAGGAATCGTACGCAGGATACGCGACCAGCAACGCAAACTGCAGGACCCCACACGACGCGAAGAACTACGCCCAGTAGAGTGGGAGGACATGCTGATCCAGCAAGCCGGTAAAGTGAAAGCCCTGGCCGATGAACTCCAACGCGACCACAGCACGACCGCAGGGGCTGACGCGTTGATAACCTCGTACCTTGACGAGTCGCAGTCCCTGACAAAACTGGCCCGCGAGGTGTGCGGTGAGGGCTACAAGCAGCAACGCCCTCAAGCCGCTAAAGTTGCCTATTTGCTCAAGCACGGATTGGTTGATATCAACCTGGCCAAACGTCGCCATCCTTTGAAGGCGGGCGATTACATCGACGAATATACGGTCCGGGATAAAAGCAAAATAAAAGCCGGGAAAAATCCCGAGGACTCCATCTTGTGGTACGCACACTTCCATTACCCGGCCGTTGATACCCCCACCTTGGAAAGCAGCTTTGGCCACCTGAAAACCAAGGAAGAGCGGCTCGTTACACGTAAGGTATTGATGGAACGGGCACGTGCAAATAACCGTGAGGTTATCTATCTGGATAAAGCCGTGATCAAAGCGCCATTGGATCAGAGGCTGTTTCTACATCTGGAACAGCCTGAGCCAAGGGAAACACCAACCGCCTGACTGTCAGAGTGTCTATGCTCTATCGAGTAGACCTTCCTGACGAGGGCAATATGGACGATCCACTCAATAACAAACCACCCACCTTCTGGCAAATGCTCCACAGCGTGATGGCTGCGGCCTTCGGTGTGCAAAGCGGCAAGAACCGCACCCGAGACTTTACCCACGGCAAACCGAGCCATTTTGTCATCCTGGGTATTGTGTTTACGGCGGTGTTTGCGTTGACGCTGTTCGGCATTGTCCAGTGGGTGCTGCACCTGGCCGGCGTCTAGCGCAGCAACAGTTGCAGGCTGAACGGGTAACGGTAGGACGCGGGCTTGCCCACAGCCGACAGTGCCCGGAAATCCACCGGCGGTGTCGGCCCCAACAAGCGCTGCGCCTGGTCGCGATCAATCAGCTGGAATAAGGCTTCCTGCCGATCGTGCCCGCCGTAAGCGCTGATGTCGACGCCCTTGGCAGCGTCGCTGACCAGCACCATCGCCCAGCCGCCCAAGGTGAAATGCCCGGCGACCAACGTCGTTAGCCGCCCGTCCAGGCGTGCTTTTAAAATGTCCGGCGAACTGTTGACCGCACTGAACAGCACGTCTTTGCCAGGCACCCGCCCACTGCCTTGCAACGCTTGCATCGCGCCCAACGCCATCTCATCGTTGGCCGACCACACCAACGCCGTCTGCGGGTAGCGCTTGAACAACAGCGTGGCCTGCTCGAAGGCGCGCTGGCGGCTCCATTCACCGTAGACCAACTGGCGCAGGCGCACGCCGGGATGCTCGTCCATGGCGCGGCGCAAGCCCTGCTCACGCCGCTGCGCGGCCGGGGTGTTCTTGGCACCGGAGAACGCCAGCAAGTCGAGGGTTTGACCCGTTGCAACCGGGCCATGCTGGCGCAGCAGGTCGGCGAGCATCAGGTAACCCGCCTGCTCGTCATCGGCTACCAGGCTGCCGATCCAACCAGCGTCGTTGCGCGCATCCAGCAATTGCACCTGATCGGCGGTCAGGGCGTTATTGACGATGAGCAATTTGACCCCACTGCCTTGGGCCATGCGCAAGATCTGCGGCGCGACGTATTGCTCATTCACCAGCACCAGGTAATCAGGCCGCTCGGCACCTTGCAGCGCTTCACGGGCCTGCACCAGGGTGTTTTCGGCACTGCGCTCGGAATAACGCACACGCAAATCCAGGCCGAGGTCCTTGGCAGCGGCCTGCATGAATTGCGCGTAGCTGACCCAGAAGGTTTCCGTGGACGTGCCTGGGTTGAGAAATACCACTGACGTCGCATGGGCCATCGCCCCGTACGCCGATCCCACTAACCACACACACGCAATCAAAACCTTCAACATGGTTATTTGAGCCTTGAGCATTGAACCGCAGCATAATGGCAATGCGACACTGAATCGAGGCTCAATCAAGCGTTTTACTGGTGGCTGACCCAGAATACGGCCGTTCCCACCACCAGGATGATCAAGAACAGAATGGCCCAAGCATCAACGGTACTGTCAGGTTTACGGGCTTTAGTCGAATTGCTCATCGCATCGCCTCTTGTCGGTTTTATAGGTGATTGCACTAAGACTCGACGACAGTAAAGATCATGATTGCCCGCATGACAAATGTGGGTATCGCGATAACCCTTCTCATTAGTCATTTTGGTTATGTGCATATACTCAAACATCACTTTTGCGCATAAACGCAAACTGGTATCGTGCGCCGGCTCCGTTGGGAGTGCGCGGCCGTGCGCGCAGATTTGCCGAGAACAGGACCTATATGTACGTATACGACGAATACGATCAGCGCATCATCGAGGACCGCGTCAAGCAGTTCCGTGATCAGACCCGACGCTATCTGGCAGGTGAACTGAGCGAAGAAGAGTTCCGCCCTCTGCGCCTGCAAAATGGCCTTTATGTTCAGCGCTTTGCGCCGATGCTGCGGGTTGCCGTGCCCTATGGCCAACTGACCTCGCGCCAGACGCGCATGATGGCCAAGATCGCCCGCGACTTCGACAAAGGCTACGCCCACATCAGTACCCGCCAGAACGTACAGTTCAACTGGCCGGCGCTGGAGGACGTACCGGACATCCTGGCTGAGTTGGCGACCGTGCAGATGCACGCGATTCAGACCAGCGGTAACTGCCTGCGCAACGTGACCACCGACCAATTTGCCGGTGTTGCCGCCGACGAATTGATCGACCCACGCCCCTGGTGTGAAATTGTCCGTCAGTGGACCACCTTCCACCCTGAATTCGCCTATTTGCCACGCAAGTTCAAGATCGCCATCAATGGCTCGACTTCGGACCGTGCGGCCATCGAAGTGCACGACATTGGCCTTGAGCCGGTGCACAACGCAGCCGCAGAGCTGGGCTTTCGCGTGCTGGTCGGTGGTGGCCTCGGCCGTACGCCGGTGGTGGGAGCATTCATCAACGAGTTCCTGCCGTGGCAGGACCTGCTGAGCTACCTTGACGCCATCCTGCGGGTCTACAACCGCTATGGCCGCCGTGACAACAAGTACAAGGCCCGGATCAAGATCCTGGTCAAAGCGCTGACCCCTGAGGTATTTGCCCAGAAAGTCGACGCTGAAATGGAACACCTGCGCGGCGGCCAGACCACCCTGACCGAAGCCGAAGTACACCGTGTGGCCAAGCACTTCGTCGACCCTGAGTACCAGGCCCTGAGCAATCAGGACGCCGAGCTGGCCGCCCTTGACCAGCAGCACCCAGGTTTCGCCCGCTGGCGTACCCGCAACACCCTGGCGCACAAAAAACCGGGCTACGTGGCAGTGACCCTGTCGCTCAAACCCACCGGCGTTGCACCGGGCGATATCACCGACAAACAGTTGGACGCCGTTGCCGACCTGGCCGAGCGCTACAGCTTCGGCCAACTGCGCACCTCCCACGAGCAGAACATCATTCTCGCCGACGTTGAACAGAGCCAACTGTTCACGCTGTGGGGCGAGCTGCGCGAAGGCGGTTTTGCCACACCGAACATCGGCTTGCTGACCGACATTATCTGCTGCCCGGGCGGCGACTTCTGCTCCCTGGCCAACGCCAAGTCGATCCCGATCGCCGAATCGATCCAGCGCCGTTTCGACGATCTGGACTACCTGTTCGACATCGGCGAGCTGGACCTCAACATCTCCGGTTGCATGAACGCCTGTGGTCACCACCACGTCGGTCACATCGGCATCCTGGGCGTGGATAAGAAAGGCGAAGAATTCTACCAAGTGTCCCTGGGTGGCAGCGCCAGCCGCGATGCGAGCCTGGGCAAGATCCTCGGCCCGTCCTTCGCCCAGGAAGCCATGCCCGAGGTGATCGGCAAGCTGATCGATGTGTACATTGAACAGCGCACCGAAGATGAGCGTTTCATCGACACCTACCAGCGCATCGGCATTGACCTGTTCAAGGAGCGCGTCTATGCAGCGAATCATTAAGAACAACGAAGTCCTCGACGAAACCTGGCACCTGCTGCCCAAGGACGCGAGCTTTGACGGCATTTCCAACTGCGACGACCTGATCGTGCCGTTGGCCCTGTGGCGCGAGCACGCTCACGCCCTCAAGGCCCGCGACGGCGGCCTGGGTGTGTGGCTGGACGCCGATGAAGAAGCCGAAGAGATCGGTGATGACGTGCAGCACTTCCAAGTCATCGCGCTGAACTTCCCGGCCTTCACCGACGGGCGTAACTACTCCAACGCCCGCCTGCTGCGTGACCGTTATGGTTACAAAGGCGAGCTGCGCGCGATTGGCGACGTGCTGCGCGACCAACTGTTCTACCTGCGCCGCTGCGGGTTCGATGCCTTCGCCTTGCGCGCCGACAAAGACCCGTACGAAGCCCTGGAAAGCCTCAAGGACTTCTCGGTGACGTACCAGGCGGCCACGGATGAGCCGTTGCCGCTGTTCCGTCGTCGCTAAGCGTTAGCCCATGAAAAAGCCCTGGCATGCCAGGGCTTTTTTGTCTCGGTTTTGATGATCGTTCCCATGCTCTGCGTGGTAATGCCGAGCGTGGCCACGGTCATACGATCATGCGGTATGTTTGATCGACGCCAGTACCTGCTTTTGCCCCATGGAACACGGTACACCTTGCGGCTGCGCGCGCACCGCTTCGATAACACCGAGCAACTGCGCCTTGCTGTGCGTCAACTGCACCTGCATCGCTTCAATTTGCTGTACCTTGCGCTCCAATGCCTCAATCAGTTCGTCACGCTTGTGCTCGCCCGGCGCCGGCATCAGGGCCTTAAGCTCCTGCAAGGTGAACCCGGCCTGCTGCGCGCTTTGAATCAACTGCAGGGTCTGTAGCGCTTCGGCTGAATAGCGCCGATAGCCATTGGCCTGGCGCCCCACCTGACTGATCAGCCCTTCGGCCTCATAAAAGCGAATACGCGACGCCGCCAACCCGCTCTGTTTTGCCAGCTCACCAATATTCATCGCCACACTCTGCTTGACATTAAAGTTAACTTTAAGCTTAGCCTGAGGCCTCCCGCACTCAGGAGTCAACGCATGTCACCTTTCGAAGCCTTACAACTGCCCAACGGCCAAGTCCTCGCCAACCGCATCGCCAAGGCGGCGATGGAAGAGAACATGGCGGACGCCAAGCAAGCGCCGTCGCGCGAATTGAAGCAGCTGTACGAAGCCTGGGCGGACGGTGAGCCGGGTTTGTTGCTGACCGGCAACGTGATGATCGACCGTCGCGCCATGACCGGACCCGGCGGCGTCGCGCTCGAAGATGAGCAGCACTTGGACAGCTTTCGCGAGTGGGCCGATGTGGCGCGCGCCAAGGGCGTGCACTTCTGGGTGCAACTCAGTCATCCGGGGCGCCAGACCATGGCCAACCTGGGCCAGCAAGCGTTGGCACCCTCCGCTGTAGCCCTTGACCTGGGCGGTTTTTCGAAGATGTTCGCCAAGCCCAAGGCGATGACCGAAGACGACATTCAAGAGGTGATCAAACGCTTTGCCACCAGCGCGCGCCTGGCCGAGAAAGCCGGGTTTACCGGGGTGCAGATCCACGGCGCGCATGGCTACTTGATCAGTCAATTTCTCTCGCCACTGAGTAACCAACGCACCGACCGCTGGGGCGGCTCCTTGGAAAACCGCGCGCGCCTGCTGTTGGAGGTCATCAACGCGGTTCGCGCCAACGTCAGCGCGTCCTTTTGCGTGGCGGTGAAGCTCAACTCGGCAGACTTCCAACGCGGCGGATTTGCAGAAGCCGATGCGCGCGCCGTGGTCGAGATGCTCAACCCGCTGCCCATCGATCTGCTGGAATTATCCGGTGGCAGTTACGAAGCGCCAGCCATGCAGGGCGACGCGCGGGACGGCCGCACGCTGGCCCGTGAGGCGTACTTTCTGGAGTTTGCCAAGGCATTGGCGAGCGTCGCCAAGATGCCGCTGATGGTCACCGGCGGCATTCGTCGCCTGCCCATCGTGCAACAGGTGCTGGACAGCGGCATCGCCATGGCCGGCATCGCCACCGCCCTGACCCTGGAGCCGCAACTGATTAAACACTGGCGTGAAGGTCGCGATCTGAACCCGCAACTCAACCCCATCAACTGGCAACGCAAACCCCTCGCCGCCCTCGCCACCTTGGCCGTGGTGCGCTACCAGATGCGCCGGCTGAGCCGTGGCCACCGTCCCCAGCCCGAGGTAACACCCTGGCTGGCGCTGTTGCGTGACCAATGGTTCATCGCCCGCCGCACCCGCCAATACCGCGCCGCCATGACGCAATCTTCACATTAAAGGGTGAACATCCGCCGTGGTCGAACGGTCCTCTAATGATCAGAAGCTTTTAAACTCACTGACGATTGGAGTTCTTCATGGCGAAAATCAACCTGGCCCAGCAATTGGCGACCACCCTTGAGCAGGCGGGCATCAAGCGCATCTGGGGCCTGACCGGCGATAGCCTCAACGGCCTGACCGACGCCCTGCGCACCATGGACAGCATCGAATGGATGCACGTACGCCACGAAGAGGTGGCCGCGTTCGCCGCCGGTGCCGAAGCCGCCACCACCGGTGAACTGACGGTGTGCGCCGGCAGTTGTGGGCCGGGCAACCTGCACTTGATCAATGGCCTGTTCGACTGCCATCGCAACCATGTGCCGGTGCTGGCGATTGCTGCGCAAATTCCGTCTTCGGAGATCGGCCTGAACTACTTTCAGGAAACCCATCCCCAGGCGCTGTTCAAGGAGTGCAGCCACTTTATCGAGCTGGTGACCAACCCCGAGCAAATGCCCCACGTACTGCATCGCGCGATGCGCTCGGCAATCCTCAATCGGGGTGTCGCGGTCGTAGTCATCCCCGGCGATGTGTCGCTGCTGGAAGTCGAAGACAAACTCAAGCCATGGCCGGCCCTGCACGCACCGCGCACCTTGCCGGCCGAACAGGACCTGCAACACCTCACCGAGATCCTGCAGAGCAGCGAGAAGGTCACCCTGCTGTGCGGCAGTGGCTGCGCTGGTGCCCACGACCACGTGGTGGCCCTGGCCGACACCCTCGGCGCGCCGGTTGTGCATGCCTTGCGCGGCAAAGAGCATGTGGAATGGGACAACCCATTCGGTGTAGGCATGACCGGCCTGATCGGCTTCAGCTCGGGTTACCACGCGATGCTCAACTGCGACACGCTGATCATGCTCGGCACTGACTTCCCCTATCGCCAGTTCTACCCGAGCGATGCGAAAATCATCCAGGTCGACCGCAACCCGCAGGCGCTGGGGCGTCGTGCCACGCTGGACCTGGGCATCGCGGCCGATGTCAGCGAGACCCTCAAGGCGCTGCTGCCACGCTTGACCCGCAAGACCGATCGCAGCTTCCTCGAGAGGTCGTTGAAGCATTACGACAAAGCCCGCCAAGGCCTGGATGACTTGGCCGAACCCTCAAAGGCTGACCGGCCGATCCACCCGCAATACGTGGCGCGCTTGCTCAGCGAGTTGGCGGATGACGATGCCATCTTCACCGCTGACGTCGGCTCGCCCACTGTCTGGGCTGCGCGCTACTTGAAAATGAACGGCAAACGCCGCCTGATCGGCTCGTTCAACCACGGCTCGATGGCCAATGCCATGCCGCAGGCCATCGGCGCGCAGGCGGCCTTTCCCGGGCGACAAGTGATTTCGATGTCCGGCGACGGTGGCTTCGCCATGTTGATGGGCGACTTCATCTCGCTGGCGCAGTTGAAACTGCCGGTAAAAGTCATTGTGTTCGATAACTCGTCACTGGGTTTCGTGGCCATGGAAATGAAAGCCGCCGGTTACCTGGACACCGGCACCGAGTTGAAAAACCCAGACTTCGCAGCGATGTCCAACGCCATGGGGATTCTGGGGATTCGTGTAGAGCAATCCGAAGACCTTGAGCCGGCCTTGCGCCGTGCCCTGGCCCACGACGGACCGGTGCTGGTGGATGTGGTCACGGCGACTCAAGAACTGGTGATGCCACCGAGTATCAAGCTCGAGCAGGCCAAGGGGTTCAGCTTATACATGCTCAAGGCGGTGATGAGCGGGCGAGGTGATGAAGTGATCGAGCTGGCACGCACCAACTGGTTACGCTGAACGTGATTGTGGGGGGATTTATGTACATATCCGTTGCTGCAGCAACGGATATGTCCTCAATAGCCGCCACCTCCCCCCATCAGCCCAACTGCTTCTCAACCCATTTCCCATAAGCATCAATAAACGCCTGCAAAAACGGCTTGGTCTTCTCCGACACCTTACCCGCCTCATCAAACACACTGCCCGCGCCACCCAGGTACGCTTCCGGCTGCTGCATGCACGGCACATCGAGGAACACCAGGGACTGGCGCAGATGATGGTTGGCACCAAAGCCCCCAATCGCCCCCGGCGACACACTGATGATCGCCCCAGGCTTGCCGCTGTAGACGCTTTGCCCGTACGGTCGCGAACCAACGTCGATGGCATTCTTCAACGGCGCAGGCACGGAACGGTTGTATTCCGGGGTCACAAACAGCACCGCGTCGGATGAACGTACCTGTTGGCGGAAAGTACTGTAGGCTGCGGGCGGTGATGCCCCGTCGATGTCTTCGTTGTAGAGCGGCAAATCGCCAATTTCGACGATGTTCAACTTGAGAGTGGCAGGGGCCAGTTCGGCCAAGGCCAGGGCGACCTTGCGGTTGATCGACTCTTTTCTAAGGCTGCCCACCAGGACGGCAATCGTGTAGACCTTGCTCATTGAGGTTTTCCGACGTCTGACTAAAGGAGCTAGTAGTTATAGAGTCTTCGCGGCAGGTTAACCAGAAGGTTTTGATAATCTTAAAGCCGTTTTCAACGCACTCACACGCGTAGGAAGCGTCTGAAAACTTCAAAGAATAGTATTTTTTTTCCATAGGTAAACTACCCCACTCCATGACGGTCTACAGAACCGCAAATCGAGTGTTTATCTCCAGAGGTTCTAAACAGATGGCTGCAGTACTTGTCGGACAGTTTCATGCCAGAGACGCGGAAGGACGCGTGTATTCGGTGCATGAGTTCCAGGAATCCAACCCGGCGCAAGGCGACCTGGCTGGCTCGGCGCCCTCCACTACCTACAAGCTGGCCATTGGCGATCGTGTAGAAAAGCTGGACGGCGATGAATTCAAATTGATCCAGTCGGGGACCATTATTGTCCGCGAATCGCAAACGGTCCTCGCTTCATAAGATCTCGCCTTGTCTGCCTGCTCAGTCCTGGCCATTGATGGCATAGACTGGGCAGGGCGATCACGGCCGGAGTATCTGCGTCACCTCAACGTCCTGCTCGCCGTCCATCTGCTTGAGTGTCACCATCAATCGCCCCCGCTCCCCTTCCACCGCATACAGCGAACGCTTGTAGCCCGGCGCGCCATACGCGGGATAGGCCACCACTTGCCTGACCAACGCAATCTCCAGCACCGCCCCCACCTGCTCGCTTACCTGCTCCTGAGAACGGATAAACGCCTCGAACGTGAGGTTTTCGGCGGTGTGTTCATCGTGATGATCGAAGAGATAAGCAGCCACGCACCCGACAGTCACCAGGACCAGCAGTTGCTTGGCCGTTACCCCGAGGAGTTTCGAGGGTAAAGGCATGTGAGACAGACCTGTTTTTGTTGTATTGGTCGTTTTTAATCAGAGCAGCCATTCTAATCAGGTCAACGGGTAATGCCAGATGAATCAATTGTCGCCGCAGGTAATCTCTTTATTAGCCCCGACGCCGCCCAGCGTAGAGTCCTTGCCCAACGAAAACTGGTCAGAGGGCACGTGGGCCTTTGCGGTCGCGATCAAGGCTCGCGCTGTTTTCTCTGTAACCATTGAAACCCCACCGCACTGAACATAGACTCCGGCGATGCGTTTACGTCATATCGAAGTAATTCAGGCCATCTTGCAGACCGGACACCTCGGCACGGCCGCCGAATGGTTGCAACTTCCCGTGGACGATGTGGACGCGACCCTTAAGGATGCCGAGCAGCAATTGGGCTTTATGCTGTTTGCCAGCGTGCGCGGGCGTTTGCAAGCGACGCGTGAAACACTTGAGCTGCAGGCCGAAATCACTCACATCTACGAAGCGCTGGAACCGGTACAACGCCTGGCCAGCCGCTTGAAACACCATCACGCCGCGACCTTGCGCGCACTGTGCACCCCGCCCCTGGCCAATCAACTGTTGCCACAAAGTATCGCGCTGCTGCGTCGACGTTTCCAGGACACGCCGTGCAACCTGTCGAGCCAACCGACGCGGGAAATTGTCAGGAGCCTGCTCTTGCACGAAGCCGATGTGGGCCTGAGCCTGCACGACCCGCAACACCCGCAAATCCAAAGCACCGTGCTGGCCGAGGGCAAATTGCAACTGCTCGCGCCGCATGGCTGGCTCAAACCCAAGCAAAAGTACATCGCGCTGCAGGACCTGGCCGGACAGTCGATGATCGGGCTTGAGGGGCATGACCCGTTGAGCCGCCTGCTGGACGCCAAGCTGCACGCCCTGCGCCCGCTGCCGGTGGTGCAGACGCGGGTGCAGACCTACCAGATGATGCGCAGCATGGTAGAAGCCGGGGAAGGCCTGGCGATTGTCGACCCATTCACCGCATTCGGTGCGCGCGAGGTTGGGCTGGATGCGTGCCCGGTGTCGCCGCCGATCATGGTCAGGCTGTACGCATTGACCCTCAAGGAGGGCGTGACTTCTCCGGCATTAAATACGTTGCTGGAAATTGTCACGCAGAAGGCCGACAGCTTGCTGGTGAGTTAAACCTGTTCGAGTTCCGACTTGAACAACCGATACCAGAAAATCGCCACTTCGCGGGTGTGCGGATCAATCCCGCGATAACGCAGGTGGTCGATCCCGCCCATCACATAGCCACAACGTTCATACAGACGGCAGGCGCCGAGGTTGTTGTTTTGAGTTTCGAGCATCATACCCGGCAGGTTTTTCTTGCGGCTCCAGAACTGCGCCACATCCAGTAAAGCCTTGGCCACACCATAGCGTCGCGCAGGCAAGGCCACCGCCAGTTCGTCGACGTGGGCAAAACCGTTCCAGTTGGTACTGACGACAACATGCCCCACCGCGCGGTCATCCAAGTACGCCATAAAGATCGCGCTGTCGGCTGCATCGCGAAAACTGGAAAACTCTTCCGGGTCGATGCCATAACACTTGCGGTACGGCACGATGCGTTCCACAGCCCATTGATCGACACGCCTGCCCATCTCCGGCACGCCATAGGCACTGACCTCAAAGCTGAAATCATTGCCCCACACGTAGGCATCAAAGCCTTCGTCGGCGACCCGTACGCTGAGCCCCGGATACTTCGGGTTCATTACAGCTTGCATAAACATCCTTAACCCTTGATGCAATCGACAGTGTAACAACCACCCGTGCCGTCATCTTCGTGTTGCAACCCATGAACATCGGCGACAAAGCCGGGAAAACCGCTATCGAACGTGCGGGCAAATGCCAGGTAGTCGATGATCGATCGCGTCGACTCGGTAAAGCGCTCGCCCGGCATAATCAACGGAATGCCCGGCGGATAAGGCACCAGCATCACGGCGGCGGTACGCCCTGGCAAGGCGTCAATCGAAACCGCCTCCACTTCACCCTTGACCAATTGGTCGTAGGCGTCGGCCGGTTTCATGGCAATTTCCGGCAGTACCGTGTACATCCGCTTGAGGTGTTTGGCCGTGGCATTGCTACGGTAACAGCTGTGCAATTGATCGCACAGGTCACGCAAGCCCAGGCCATGATAGCGCGCCGGGCCTTGGGCAAACACTGACGGCAAGCAGCTTGCCAAGCTCACATTCGCGTCATAATTGCGCTTGAACTCCAGTAATTCGGTAAGCAAGGTACTCCATTTGCCCTTGGTAATGCCCATGGAAAACAGCACGAGGAAGGAATAAAGCCCAGTCTTTTCCACTACCAGCCCACGCTCCCAGAGGAATTTACTGACTACCGCAGCAGGAATCCCGCAATCGCTCAAGGCGCCACCGGCGTTCAGGCCGGGCATCACCAAGGTCACTTTGATCGGGTCGAGCAGCACGTAATCTTCGGCTACCTCGCCAAAGCCGTGCCAGTCATCCTGCGGGTGCAATAGCCAATCCGCCGTGGCAACACGGTCGATGCCGGCCACCGACGGTGGTTGCCAGATGGAAAACCACCAATCCTCGGCAGCAATATGCTGACGCAAATTCGCTAACGCACGCCGAAAGCTCAGGGCCTCATCGAACATTTCCTGCAGCAGCGACCGGCCGGCCGGGCCTTCCATCATCGCCGATGCGACATCCAGCGAAGCGATGATGCTGTATTGCGGTGAAGTGGAAATATGCATCATGAACGCTTCGTTGAAACGGTCGCGGTCCAGTTGCCGTGCGCCGCCATCCTGCACATGAATCATTGAGGCCTGGCTGAAGGCCGCCAGCAACTTGTGGGTTGAGTGGGTGGTAAACACCAGCGGGCTATCCGCGGTGCGCGAGGTCCCCATGCCGTAACGCCCGGCAAAGAACTCATGAAAGGCCGCGTAGGCGTACCAGGCCTCGTCGAAGTGCAGCACCTCGACACTGTTGCCCAATTGGCGCTTGATCAATTCGGCGTTGTAGCACAGGCCGTCGTAGGTGGAGTTGGTGACCACCGCCAACTTTACTTTGGGCGGTCGGCCACGCGTCAAGGGGCTGGCTTCGATTTTGGCACGGATCGACTCGGGGCTGAATTCGCTCAAGGGAATCGGGCCGATAATCCCCAGCTCATTGCGCTCCGGGCACAGGTACAGAGGGATCGCGCCAGTCATGATGATCGAGTGCAACACTGACTTGTGGCAGTTACGGTCCACCAACACCAAGTCGTCGCGGCCGACCATGGAGTGCCAGACGATCTTGTTGGCGGTCGAGGTGCCGTTAATCACAAAAAACGTGTGATCGGCGCCAAAGTTACGTGCGGCACGGGCTTCGGCTTCGGCCAAAGGCCCGGTGTGATCGAGCAGCGAACCCAGTTCAGGCACCGACACGGACAAGTCAGAACGCAAGGTATTTTCGCCGAAGAATTGATGAAACGCCTGCCCTACCGGGCTCTTGCGATAGGCTACGCCGCCACCATGGCCGGGCGTGTGCCAGGAGTAATTGGAGTCGGCGGTGTGTTGCACCAAAGCTTTGAAGAAGGGCGGCAACAAGCCATCAAGGTAGGCGCGCGCGGCGCGCGCGACTTGCCGGGCCAAAAACGGCACGGTGTCTTCGAACAGATAAAGAATGCCGCGCAGTTGGTTCAGTTCGCTCATGGCATCGGCAGGTGCGTTTTCCAGGGTGACTTGCTCGCCCAAGGCAAAAATCGGCAGGTTAGGCGCCCTCACCCGCGCCAGGCGGATCAGCTCGACCATGTTTTGCAGCAGGTGGGTATTTTCCCCGGCACCTTCGGCAGCGATCAACATGCACGCCAGGCCATGGTGGGTCGACGCCACTAGCCGACCTTCGGCGTAGTCCACGGCGGAAAAGATACTGAAACCCTCTTGCTCCAGCTCTCGGGCGATGCCTCGAACCCGGTCACCGGCAACGGTATCGGCCTTGATGTCACGATGTACGATAAGAACAGGGAACTTCAGGTCTTTGTACATGAGTGCTGATAGTCCTGAGGGCTATGTACTCAGGGTAGAAGCTGGGAGCGGATGTGGCGAATGAAGATTTTACAGGCGCTGTAAATCAGCTGTGGGAGCTGGCTTGCCTGCGATGGGCATAGGTATCTACGCAACTTTTTGTGTTGCTTTTAGCCTGCGATGGTTTAGGTAGATTGAGTACATATCCGTTGCTGCGGTAACGGCTTCGTAGGGTTCCGCTCTTACAGCGGCTCACTTTTGGAAAGACCCAAAAGTAAGCAAAAGGTCTTTGCCCCACCACTCGGTGCCTCGCCTAGGCTCGGCATGCCCTCACTCCGGCCATCGTGGTTTAACGGGGCGCCTAAGATCAAGATCAAAAGCAAGAGCACGGCGGCCTAGTAGCCGACCTGAGTGGTTGAAGCAAAAGCACAGCAGCACACTCTCTGTCTGATGTACCGAGATCTAAATGTGGGAGCGGGCTTGCTCGCGAAGGCGGTGGGTCAGTTACACATGAGCTGGCTGCCCCACCGCCTTCGCGAGCAAGTCGAATCGTCGCACCGCCGCGCCCACAATTTTGACCGAGTTTAGCTGCCAACACCGCAATGCTCTGCTTTTCTGTGGGAGCTGGCTTGTCGGATCGCCGCACCGCTGCGATGCAGGCACCTCGGTGTATCAGGGACAACCCGTTGATGCCATCGCAGGCAAGCCAGCTCCCACCGTTTGATCAAGTTCAGCCGATCTTATTGCTGCGTCAGCTGCGACCACAACGCCGGCGCACCGGCCGACTTGGCAATCGCTTCCAACCGCGTGGCATGCTCAGCCAAATCCTGCTCACTGGCACGAATGATCGGAGTGGGCTTGCGATCCGCCGGCAGACGGCGAATTTCCGAAGGGCGGTTGCCTGAACCTTCCGCTGAGCCGTTGCCGTCAGAGGCGTTACCCGCCAGGGACAGGCTGGTTTGCCCGCCGGTCATGGTCAGGTAAACGTCAGCGAGAATCTCGGAGTCGAGCAAGGCGCCGTGCAGTTCACGCCCCGAGTTGTCGACGCCGTAGCGTTTGCACAACGCATCCAGGCTGTTGCGTTGGCCCGGGTGACGCTCACGGGCCATCATCAGGGTGTCGAGAATTGAGCAGTGCTGGGAAATATCCGCACGCTCGGTCTGCCCCATCAGCGCAAATTCATTATTGATGAAACCGACGTCGAACGCCGCGTTATGGATGATCAACTGGGCGCCGTTGATGAACTCGAAAAACTCATCGGCCACTTCAGCAAATCGTGGCTTGCCTTTGAGGAACTCGTCGGTGATACCGTGGACGCCGATCGCGCCTTCGTCACTGTCGCGGTCCGGTTGCAGGTAGACGTGGAAGTGGCGACCGGTGAGACGTCGACCCATCAATTCGACACAGCCGATTTCGATGATCCGGTGACCATCGGTCACCGGCATGCCGGTGGTTTCGGTATCGAGTACAACAGATCGGATGGCCATCAGGGTTCAGCTCTCAACGGTGGTAGGCAGTAGGGTGTGAGTCAAGGGGGCGCAATGTTAACACGCCAGGCCCCACGCAACGCTTAAAGTCAGCTCTGCTTGTAGCCCCGCACTTCATCCACGCCACGGTTGGCCAACTGGTCTGCACGTTCGTTACCCGCGTGACCGATGTGCCCACGCACCCATTTCCAGGTGATGTTATGGCGGTTGCATTGCTCATCGAGCAGTTGCCACAGGTCGGCATTTTTCACCGGTTCCTTGGCGGCGGTTTTCCAGCCGCGCTTCTTCCAATTGACCATCCACTCGTTGATGCCTTTCATCACGTATTGCGAGTCGGTCACCAACAGCACGTCACAGCGGCGCTTAAGTTCTTCCAGCCCACGAATGGCGCCCATCAGCTCCATGCGGTTGTTGGTGGTGTTGGCTTCTCCGCCCCACAACTCCTTCTCCACGCCCTTGCATACCAACAAGGCGCCCCAGCCGCCAGGGCCGGGGTTGCCTTTGCAGGCGCCATCGGTGAAGAGTTCTACGCTATCGGTCATCGGTTGCATCCATCAAAACGGGCTGGCGGTTATCAACCGACAGTATCCCGAGGCCAAGCGTCTCGGCCGGTAATCAAAAAGAGGTTTTACGGTTCGCTTTGCTTGCGATTGACCTTGGCCATCGGCATAGGCACCAGCTTGCCCATAGGTTGGCGCAGCACCTGGCGTACCGGTCGCAGCCCGACCACGATCTTGCGCGCCACCAGTAAATAGAAGCCGCCACCCGACAGTTGCCAGGCACCGGCCCGGCGTTCCCAGCCAGCCAGGCGGCCTTGCCATTTGGTCGACGCAAGCGGCGGACGATAGCACCCGAAGCGGCGTTTCTCCAGCGCAAAGCCCAGCAGGTTCAGCCAGTCGCCCACCCGCGACGGCGAGATACAGCGCGCCTGACGCAGGGCGTCATGGGCGAATACATGGCGCAGGCCCCAACTGCTCCAGGGGTTGATGCCGACAATCAGCAAATGGCCACCCGGGCGCACACTGCTCGCGGCTTCGCGCAGCAACCCGTGGGGCGACAGGCAAAAATCCAGCCCATGTTGCAACACCACCACGTCGGCGGCGTGCTCGCTCAAGGGCCAGGCCTGCTCTTCGCACACAATCTCCACACCGGGCAACGGCGCACCGAGGCGCACATTGCGCTGCACCTGGGGCGCAGCAGGCGGCGTCTGGGCCGACGGACCGTAATGCACAAGGTAGCCGCCGAAGAACCGGCCCAACTCGTCCTCAAGCATGCGCCGTTCTTCATCCAGCAGAAATTGCCCGATCGGCCCGCAAAACCAATCACGGGCTGCGCTGATCAGGGCCAGCCATTCAGGATCGGCCTGGGCGAACGCTTTATCAGTCATTGCATTCTCCAACTCGCCTAGACGTTCTAAGATGCACCAATGTGTTCAGCTTGGCGAATCGAAGAATGATACAGATCAGTGCCCTACCCGCCTTCACCGACAACTACATCTGGTTGTTACAGGACCCGCAGACCCAACGCTGCGCCGTGGTCGACCCCGGCGATGCCGCGCCGGTGCTGGCCTGGCTCAAACAGAACCCGCAGTGGACCCTCAGCGATATCCTGATTACCCACCATCACCATGATCATGTGGGCGGTGTCGAGCAACTCAAAAGTGTGACTAATGCCAAGGTCTACGGCCCGGCGAACGAGAAGATCCCGGCACGGGACGTCGCCTTGCTCGATAACGACCGCGTCACGGTATTGGGCTGGGACTTTGACATTTATAGCGTGCCGGGGCACACCCTTGGCCATATTGCCTTTTACCACCAAGGCGTGCTGTTTTGCGGCGACACCCTGTTTGCCGCCGGTTGCGGCCGCTTGTTCGAAGGCACACCGGAACAAATGCACACCTCGCTGGAACGCCTGGCCGCTTTGCCCGCTGAAACCCTGGTGTACTGCACCCATGAGTACACACAAAGTAACCTCAAATTCGCCCAGGCCGTAGAACCGGGCAACGCCGAGATCGCCGAACGTGTGGAGCACGTCAACCAACTGCGGGCTCGCGGCGAAATGACGCTGCCTTCCAACCTGGCCCTGGAAAAACGTACTAACCCTTTTCTACGCACCGCTGAAACATCCGTTAAACAAAAAGCAGACGAACGGAATGGGCGCGACAACGGCTCTGGGGCCGAGGTGTTTGCTAGCTTGAGGGCCTGGAAAGATAAGTTCTAAGAGGACTCAATCTGATACGGAAATTCTGAATGGTTGACCGGAACCAAAGCGCTTTCTAGAATCGCCCGACATTTTTGCCCGGAACTTACTTCCAGCCAATGTCGTCATCTATTCGTAAATCCATCTCTTCAGACGCATTGACCCGCCTGGCTCAAGCCGTGGCGGTGGCTGTATCCGCGACTCTGGCGGGCTGCCAATCGACAAATTTCGCTGCACAACCCACCGTGCAACCCAAACCCAATCTTGCTGCCAAGATCAGGCAAAAACCTATTTGGCTATCAGAGAAGCCCAGCCCCGAAGTCCCCCAGGATGTCTGGGAACGCATGCGACGGGGCTTTCAATTGCAGGACGGCCTGGGCGTCAACCCGCGCATCGAGCAACAGCGCTTGTGGTTCGCCAGCAACCCGTCCTTTTTAGAGAACGCCGGAGAACGCGGCAGTCTCTACATTCATTACATCGTCGAACGCCTTGAAGAACGCAACATGCCCCTGGAGCTGGCGCTGCTGCCAGTGATTGAAAGTGCGTACAACCCAATGGCCTATTCGCGCAGCGATGCAGTTGGCTTGTGGCAGTTCATCCCGTCCACCGGGCGCTACTTCAACCTGCGCCAGACCCGCGCCTACGACGGCCGCCGCGACATCACCGCCTCAACCACTGCCGCCCTGGACTATCTGACGCGTCTGCATGACATGTTCAACGGCGACTGGTTGCTGGCCCTGGCGGCGTATAACGCCGGCGAAGGTACCGTCAGCCGGGCCATCGAGCGTAACGAGAAGCTCGGCCTGCCTACCGACTACTGGAACCTGCCGCTGCCACAGGAAACCAAGGACTACGTACCCAAGTTCCTGGCGCTGTCCCAGGTAGTGCTGGCCCCCGAGGCCTACGGCATCAACCTGAACCCGATTGCCAATACCCCGTACTTCAAAGTGGTTGAAGTCAAGCAAAGCATGGACCTGTCTCGGGTTGCCGCGCTGGCGGAAATCGACGAAGACGAACTGTTCCAACTCAACCCCGCCTTGAAACAACGCACCACGCTGGATGGCCCTCAACATTTGCTGGTGCCAAGTTCCAAGGCGCAACTGCTCACCAGCACCCTTTCGACGATGAAGCCGGAAGAGCTGTTGGCGATGCGCCCGAAAAAGCAGGTGTTCGACGAAGTCGAGACCTCACGAGTGGCCGGCCGCAGCCGCAGCTATAAGGTGCGCAGCGGTGACAACCTCACGCTCATCGCCAAGGCAAACAAGGTCAACGTGCATGATCTGCAACGTTGGAACAAGCTCAATGGCCAGGCCCTCAAGGTCGGCCAGACCCTGGTGATGCAAGACACGCGCAAGCTGGTAGCCAAGAAGCCGGTGCAGTACAAGGTCAAGAAAGGCGACTCGCTGTACATCGTCGCCAAGCGCTTCAACGTTGAGATGCAACATCTCAAGCGCTGGAACCCGCGCACCGGCCAGGCGTTGAAACCTGGGCAGATGCTGGTGGTTTCCGGACCAAGATAAACCGCTGCGCAAGCAGGCTTGCTGTGGCGAGCTGGCTTGCCTGCGATAGCATCACCCTGGTGCCCCTGATACACCGCGGTGCCTGCATCGCAGGCAAGCCAGCTCCCACATCTGTTCTCCACACAGTTCAATACCTTAGCAGCCCCCAAGCGGGGTGTTTTCAACAACCTTTTTCCAACCGGAACAAGCTGTTACTGTACCGATCATAAAGCCCAAGCCGCCTGGATCGGATCTCTGACTTGAAGCGTCCCCTCCTTCTACTAATAAGTCTGGCCTTGAGCTTTGGTGCGAACGCGACGATTACCGAGAGCCACGGTTACACGCAGTTCGGCACGCTCAAGTACCCGGCCAAATTCACCCACTTCGATTGGGTAAACCCTGCAGCGCCGAAAGGCGGGACATTGCGGGCCATGGCATTTGGCACGTTCGACACACTCAACCCATACACCTTCAAGGGCTCAAGCCCGGTTTCCACGCCCAACTTCCTGCAATACGGCGTCAATGAGCTGAACGAGCCCTTGATGGTAGGCACCGGCCAGTACGCGCCGTCCGGCGACGAACCCACCTCCAGTTATGGGCTAATTGCCGAGTCGGTGGAGTACAGCGAGGATCGCAGCTGGGTGGTGTTCAACCTGCGCCCACAAGCGCACTTCCACGATGGCAAGCCGATCACCGCCTATGACGTGGCGTTTTCCTATCGCACTCTGTTGACCGAAGGCCACCCGCAGTACCGCACCAACCTGCAGGAAGTGGCGCGGGTCGACATCCTCAACCGCCACCGTATCCGCTTTGTGTTCAAGCGCGCCGGCAACCCGCTGTTGATCCTGCGCCTGGGCGAACTGCCGGTATTGCCCCAGCACTATTGGAAAAACCGCGACTTCAAGGCCACTACGTTCGAACCTCCTTTAGGCAGCGGGCCGTACCGCATCACCAAGGTCACGCCTGGGCGGCAGTTGGTGTTCGAACGGGTCAAGGATTACTGGGGCAAAGACCTGCCGGTCAACCGCGGCTTTTACAACTACGACAAGGTCGAAGTGGAGTTCTACCGCGACAGCGACGTGGCCTTCGAAGCTTTCAAGGCCGGTGAATTCGATATCTATATCGAACACCAAGCCAAGAACTGGGCCACCGGCTATAACTTCCCGGCGGTCAACCGGGGCGATGTGATCAAGGCGCAGATCGCCCACCAAATCCCGACCCAGAGCCAAGGCCTGTTCATGAACACGCGACGGCCGACCTTCGCCCAGACCAAGGTGCGCGAGGCACTGGGGTTGATGTTCGACTTTGAGTGGACCAACCGCACCCTGTTCAGCAGCGCCTATAAGCGCACGTTGAGTTACTACCCCAACAGCGAGTTCTCGGCGACCGGCGTGCCGGTGGGTCATGAATGGCTGATGCTCTCGCCGTATCGCGACCAACTGCCAGCCAACCTGTTGACGCAAGCCTTCAGCCTGCCGCACACCGACGGTCGCGGCATTCCGCGCGAAACACTGCGCCGCGCCCTGGCTTTGTTAGGCGAAGCTGGCTGGAAGCTATCCGGGCAACGCCTGCTCAACAGCGACGGTCAGCCGCTGCGCTTCGAAATCTTGCTGGTCAACCCGAACCTGGAGCGCATCCTGCAGCCGTATGTCGAGAACCTCAAAAGCATCGGCATCGACGCGCGCCTGCGCACCGTTGACCGCGCGCAATACAAGCAGCGCCTGGATCAGTTCGACTTCGACATGATCCTGGTCACCCTTAATCAGACGTTAAGCCCGGGCCTTGAGCAGTGGCAGTACTTCCATTCAAGCCAAGCCACGACTAAGGGCAGCAAGAACTACGCGGGCATCGCCAACCCGGTAGTCGATCGCCTGCTGGAACAACTGCTGGCGGCGCAAACCCGCGAAGAACAATTGGCCGCCGGCCGCGCCCTCGACCGAGTGCTGCTGTGGCAGCACTACAGTATCCCCAACTGGTACCTCAACTATCATCGCTTGGCATACCGCAACCGGTTCGCCTTTGTCACCACGCCGCCCTACAGCCTGGGCCTGAGCGCATGGTGGCTGAAAGCTTCGGAGAAAGCCCAATGATGTATTTGCGCCGTGCATTACTCGCCAGCCTGTTGCTGTGCAGCGCGGTCAACGCCGCACCGCAACACGCGTTGACCCTCTATAACGAGCCTCCCAAGTACCCCGCCAGCTTCAAACATTTCGATTACGTAAACCCCAACGCGCCCAAGGGCGGCACCTTTCGCGAATCGAGTATGGGCGGCTTCGACAGCCTCAACCCCTATATCAGCAAGGGCGTGCCGGCGGACAATCTGTCGTTGATCTACGACACTCTCGCCATGCAAAGCCTGGACGAGCCCATCACCGAATACGGGCTGGTAGCCGGCAAGATCGAGAAAGCCCCCGACAACAGCTGGGTGCGCTTCTACCTGCGCCCCGAAGCGCGCTTTCATGATGGCCATCCGATACGCGCCGAAGATGTGGTGTTCACCTTCCAGGCGTTGATCAAGGACGGCTCGCCGCTCTACCGCACCTACTATGCCGACGTCGACGACGTGATCGCCGAAGACCCGTTGCGGGTACTGTTCAAGTTCAAGCGCACCAATAATCGCGAATTACCGCTGATCCTAGGCCAACTGCCGGTATTGCCCAAGCACTGGTGGGCGACCCGCGACTTTGACAAGGGCAACTTGGAAATACCGTTGGGCAGCGGGCCGTACAAGATTGCCGAGGTCAAGCCTGGACGTATGGTGCGCTATGAGCGGGTCAAGGATTACTGGGCCAAAGACCTGCCGGTCACTCAGGGCTTCTACAACTTCGATAACCGCATTACTGACTATTACCGGGACAGCACCGTGGCACTGGAAGCCCTGAAGGCCGGGCAATTCGACTACTGGCTGGAATTCAGCGCGAAGAACTGGGCCAACGCCTACAATATTCCAGCGGTCGCCGAGGGCCGTCTGATCAAAGAAGAAATTCCCAACGGCAACCCGACGGGCATGCAAGGTTTTGTGTTCAACACGCGCAAGCCGATGTTCCAGGATGTACGGGTGCGCAAGGCGATCAGCCTTTTGCTGGATTTCGAATGGAGCAATAAGCAGCTATTCAACGGCGCCTACACGCGCACACGCAGCTACTTTGAAAACTCGGAAATGGCCGCCACCGGCCTGCCTGGCCCGGATGAGCTGGCGATTCTGCAGCCGTTTCGCGACAAGATCCCCGCCGAAGTCTTCACCGAGGCGTTTGAGCCTGCAAAAACCGACGGCAGCGGCATGATCCGCCCCCAGCAGCGCGAGGCCTACCAGTTGTTGCAAGAGGCTGGCTGGAAGGTCGTCGACGACAAGATGGTCGACACCAACGGCAAACCGGTGACCATCGAGTTCCTGCTGGCCCAGACCGAGTTCGAGCGCATCCTGTTGCCGTTCAAGCGCAACCTGGCGGACCTGGGCATCAACCTCGTCATTCGACGCGTTGACGTTTCGCAGTACATCAACCGCCTGCGCTCGCGCGATTTCGACATGCTGGTGGGCAGCTTCCCGCAATCTACGTCGCCGGGTAACGAACAACGCGAATTCTGGTCGTCTTCCAGCGCGGACAAACCCGGCAGCCGCAACTACATGGGGCTCAAGGATCCGGTCGTCGACCAGTTGGTCGAAGAGCTGATTGACGCCAACTCGCGTCAAAGCCTGATCGCCCACGCCAAGGCCCTGGACCGCGTGTTGCAGTTTGGCTATTACGTGATCCCCAACTGGCATATCAAGACCTTCCGCGTGGCGTACTGGGACCACTTGGGCCACCCCAAAGTCTCGCCACGCTACGACGTCGGCATCGCCACCTGGTGGGCCAAACCCGACGTGAAACCTGCCGTCACCCTGGACACGAGCGCCGATCCGGCGAGCGGAGGCGATTAAATGCTGGCTTATATTGTTCGCCGTCTTTTGCTGATCATCCCCACGCTGTTCGGGATTTTACTGATCAACTTCATCATCATCCAGGCGGCCCCCGGTGGCCCAGTGGAGCAGATGATCGCCAAGCTCGAAGGCTTTGAAGGCGCCACCAGCCGCATCGCCGGCGGCGGCGCCGAAGTCTCGGTGGCCGGCTCCAGCTACCGTGGCGCCCAGGGCCTGGACCCGGCGCTGATCAAGGAAATCGAGAAGATGTACGGTTTCGACAAGTCGGCGCCGGAACGCTTGTGGATCATGGTCAAGAACTACGCCCGACTGGATTTCGGCGACAGCTTCTTCAGGGACGCCAAGGTTATCGACCTGATCAAGGAAAAGATGCCGGTATCGATCTCCCTCGGGTTATGGAGCACGCTGATCATGTACCTGGTGTCGATCCCGCTGGGGATCGCCAAAGCCACGCGACACGGCAGCCACTTCGACGTGTGGACCAGCTCGGCAATCATCGTCGGCTATGCGATCCCGGCATTCCTATTTGCGATCCTGCTGATCGTGGTGTTTGCCGGCGGCAGTTACCTGGACTGGTTTCCGTTGCGCGGGCTCACCTCCAACAACTTCGATGAGCTGAGTTGGGGCGGCAAGATATTCGATTACTTCTGGCATTTGGCCCTGCCCGTCACCGCACTGGTGATTGGCAACTTCGCAACCATGACGTTGCTGACCAAAAACAGCTTTCTCGACGAGATCAACAAACAATACGTGGTTACCGCCAAGGCTAAGGGCCTGACCAACCACCGCGTACTCTATGGCCATGTGTTTCGCAACGCGATGCTGCTGGTGATCGCCGGCTTCCCCTCGGCGTTCATCGGGATTTTCTTCACCGGCTCATTGCTGGTGGAGGTGATCTTCTCCCTCGACGGCCTAGGCCTGATGAGCTTTGAAGCAGCGATCAACCGAGACTACCCGGTGGTGTTCGGCACGCTATTTATTTTCACCCTGCTGGGGCTGATCGTGAAACTGATCGGCGACCTCACCTACACCCTGGTCGATCCGCGTATCGACTTCGCCAGCCGGGAGCATTGAGATGACTTTATCCCCCCTCAATCGCCGTCGGTTCGAGCGCTTTAAGGCCAATAAGCGTGGCTGGTGGTCGCTGTGGTTGTTCCTGATCCTGTTCGTGCTCAGCCTCGGCGCGGAGCTGATCGCCAACGACAAGCCGCTGGCCGTGCACTTCGACGGCGGCTGGTACTTCCCCGCGCTCAAGCGCTACCCGGAAACCGCGTTTGGCGGCGAGTTCCCGCTGGAGGCCAACTACAAGAGCCCGTATATCCAGGAACTGCTCAAGGCCAAGGATGCCTGGACCCTGTGGGCGCCGATCCCGTTCAGCTACCAAAGCATCAACTACGACCTCAAAGTACCGGCGCCGGCCCCGCCCTCCTCGGTCAACCTGCTGGGCACCGACGACCAAGGCCGCGATGTACTGGCGCGGGTGATCTACGGCTTTCGCGTGTCGGTGCTGTTTGCCCTGACACTCACCGTGCTCAGCTCGATCATCGGCGTGATCGCTGGTGCGTTGCAGGGCTTTTATGGCGGCTGGGTCGACCTGGCCGGGCAGCGCTTCCTGGAGATCTGGTCAGGCTTGCCGGTGCTGTACCTGCTGATCATCCTCGCGAGTTTTGTACAGCCCAACTTCTGGTGGCTGCTGGGGATCATGTTGCTGTTTTCGTGGATGAGCCTGGTCGACGTGGTGCGCGCCGAGTTCCTGCGCGGGCGCAACCTCGAGTACGTACGCGCGGCCCGCGCACTGGGCATGCAGAACGGCGCGATCATGTTTCGGCATATCCTGCCCAATGCCATGGTGTCGACCATGACCTTCATGCCATTCATTCTCACTGGCGCCATCGGCACCCTTACCGCCCTGGATTTTCTTGGCTTCGGCCTGCCGGCCGGTTCACCGTCATTGGGTGAACTGGTGGCCCAGGGCAAATCCAACCTGCAAGCGCCATGGCTGGGCATGAGTGCCTTTGCCGTGCTGGCGATCATGTTGAGCCTACTGGTGTTTATCGGCGAGTCCGCTCGCGATGCCTTCGACCCGAGGAAATGAGATGAATCAGGACAATCTGATCGAAGTCCGCGACCTCTGCGTCGAGTTCGTCACCGGCGAACACCACCACCGCGTGGTCAACAACGTCAGCTTCGATATCAAGCGCGGCGAAACCCTAGCCCTGGTCGGCGAAAGTGGCTCGGGCAAATCGGTCACCGCCCATTCGATCCTGCGCCTGCTGCCCTACCCGCTGGCCCGCCACCCGGCCGGCACCATCAGCTATTCCGGGCAGGACCTGCTGACCCTCAAAGAAAAAACCCTGCGGCATATTCGCGGCAACCGCATCGCGATGATCTTCCAGGAGCCGATGACCTCACTGAACCCGCTGCACTGCATCGAAAAACAGATCAACGAAGTGCTCGGCCTGCACAAGGGCCTTACCGGCAAAGTCGCCACCCGGCGCACCCTGGAACTGCTCGAGTTGGTGGGCATTCCCGAGCCGCACAAACGCCTCAAGGCGCTGCCGCACGAACTCTCCGGCGGCCAGCGCCAGCGCGTGATGATTGCCATGGCCCTGGCCAACGAGCCGGAACTGCTGATCGCCGACGAGCCGACCACGGCCCTCGACGTCACGGTGCAATTGAAGATTCTCGAGCTGCTCAAGGAGTTGCAGGCGCGGTTGGGCATGGCGTTGCTGCTGATCAGCCATGACCTGAACCTGGTGCGGCGCATTGCCCATCGTGTGTGCGTGATGCAGAAGGGTTGCATCGTTGAACAAGCCGATTGCCAGACGCTGTTCCAGGCGCCCCAACATCCTTACACCCAGGAATTGCTGGCGGCGGAACCCAGTGGCGGGCCTGCGACCAACGCGGTCGGGCCGCCATTGCTGGAAGTCGATGACTTGAAGGTGTGGTTTCCGATCAAGAAGGGCTTTTTGCGCAGCACCGTGGATTACGTCAAGGCGGTGGACGGCATCAATTTCAGCCTGCCCCAAGGCCAGACCCTGGGCATTGTCGGTGAGAGTGGCTCAGGCAAATCCACCTTGGGCCTGGCGATTCTGCGCTTGATTGCCAGCAAAGGTGGGATTCGCTTTGAAGGCCAGCAGCTGGACCGGCTGACCCAGCAGCAAGTGCGACCGTTGCGGCGGGAAATGCAGGTAGTGTTTCAGGACCCGTTCGGCAGTTTGAGCCCGCGGATGAGTGTCAGCGAGATTGTTGGCGAGGGGTTGCGGATTCACAAGATGGGCACGGCGGTTGAGCAGGAAGCGGCTATTGTCGCGGCGCTGCGCGAGGTTGGGCTGGACCCGGAGTCGCGGCATCGTTATCCGCATGAGTTTTCCGGTGGCCAGCGCCAGCGGATTGCAATCGCTCGTGCATTGGTGCTCAAGCCACGTTTGATTTTGCTGGATGAGCCGACGTCGGCGTTGGATCGAACGGTGCAGCGGCAGGTGGTGGAGTTGTTGCGCAGTTTGCAGGCCAAGTACAACCTCACGTACCTGTTTATCAGCCATGATTTGGCGGTGGTGAAGGCCTTGAGTCACCAGTTGATGGTGGTCAAGCATGGGCAGGTGGTGGAACAGGGAGACGCGGCGGCGATTTTTGCTGAGCCGCAGCATGCTTATACGCGGCAGTTGTTGGAGGCGGCGTTTTTGGTGCCGGCTGGGGTTGGGGCTTGACTGGGTACATATCCGTTGCTGCGGTAACGGATATGCACTCAACCGAAGCCCAACGGAACTTTGCCAACAAATAACCGCCTGAATCCGGTACGCTCACCCTTTTTATTCAAGGAGTTATTCCCCATGGCCAAAGCCACCGCCCGTCACATCCTCGTTGCCACTGAAGACAAGTGCAACGAACTCAAAGCCCAGATCGAAGGCGGCGCCGATTTCGCAGAAGTCGCCAAAGCCAACTCCAGCTGCCCTTCCAGCCGCCAAGGCGGTGACCTCGGTTCGTTCGGCCCTGGCCAGATGGTCAAAGAATTCGACACCGTCGTCTTCAGCGCTCCCGTCAACACCGTGCAAGGCCCAGTGAAAACCCAGTTCGGCTACCACCTGCTGGAAGTCACCAGCCGCCAGGACTGATCCAGTCCGTGCTGATGCTATAAACAACGGCCCGCCTTATGGTGGGCCGTTGTGCATGTGATGACTGGCAACATTCAAGCCGTTAACGTACAAAACCTATTCTTCACCCGGCACTCAAGGCTGACAATGCGATTGGCTTTTTCCACAACACTGCTTAGTTCTGCCCTGGCCCTGTTGCTGGCCAGCAGCGCCGTGATCGCCGCCCCGCAGACCTACCTCACGGTCTACGGCGAACCGGCCAAGTACCCCGCTGGCTTCACCCACTTCGACTACGCCAACCCCAACGCCCCCAAAGGCGGCAGCCTCAAGCGTTCGGCCCTTGAGATCGGGCGCTTCGACCACGTGCTGCCGTATATCGACAAAGGCATCGGTGTGTCCCAGGTCGACGGCTGGCTGTACGCGCCGCTGGCCCAGCGCTCCCTGGATGAGCCCTACACCGTCTACGGCCTGGTCGCCGAAAAGATGGAACGCGCCGACGACGGCCTGTCGCTGCGCTTCTACCTGAACCCCAAGGCGCGCTTCGCCGACGGCACGCCGATCACCGCCGAAGACGTGCGCTACAGCTTCGACCTGCTGATGACCCAAGGCAGCCTGCGCTTTCGCACCCTGTTCGCCGACGTCAAACACGTCGAAGTCGAAGGCGAGCGCCAGGTGCGTTTCGATTTTTCCAGCAATGAAAACCGCACCCTGCCCCTGGATATCGCCACCCTGCCGGTGTTCCCCGAGCACTGGTGGAAAACCCGCGACTTCGCCAACGGCGGCGGCTACGAAGCCCCGCTGGGCAGCGGCCCGTACAAGGTCAGCAAGATCGACTCCGGCGCCACCATCACCTTCACCCGCGACCCGGACTGGTGGGGCAAGGACTTGCCCGTCAGCCGTGGCCTGTACAATTTCGACCACCTGAGCCTGGAGTACTTCGGCGACACCGAAGTGGCCCGTCAGGTGCTGCGCGGCGGCGCCTACGATTTCAACCGGGAGTTCTCCGCCACCGGCTATTCCATCGGCTACAACGGCCCGGCGCTGGACGATGGCCGCCTGCAACGTGCGCACCTGGCCAAAGAAATGCCGCAACCGGCCCAGGGCTATGTGTTCAACGTGCAAAAGCCTATGTTCAAGGATCGACGCGTGCGCCAAGCCTTGGCGATGCTGTGGGATTTCGAATGGGCCAACCGGCAGATGATGCGCAACCTGTACATCCGCCAGCAGAGCTTCTTCTCCAATAGCCCACTGGCGGCGAGCCAGTTGCCGACAAAAGAAGAGCTGGCGATTCTTGAGCCCTTGCGCGGGCAGATTCCAGACGAAGTGTTCACCCAAGTGTTCAAGGCCCCCGTCACCGACGGCAGTGGCATGATCCGCGACAAGCAGCTGCAAGCCCTGGCGTTGCTGGAGGACGCGGGCTGGAAGCCACAAGGTGACAAGCTGGTCAACGCCGAGGGCGAGCCGCTTGAGTTCACTTTTCTCAATACACAAAACGGCCTTGAACGCTTGTTACTCCCGTACAAACGCAACCTGGCGCAGATCGGCATCACCCTGAACATTCGCCGCATCGACTCCTCCCAGTACGTCAACCGGCTGATGACCCGCGACTACGACATGATCGTGACCGGTTTCCCAGTCACCACCTCGCCAGGGATGGAGCTGTACAACTATTTCGGCTCCGCCGCCGCGTTTGATTCGGGCGCCAACAACTATATGGTGCTCAAGGACCCGGCCGTCGACACGCTGATCAAGGGCCTGGTCAAGGCCGACACCCAGGCGCAGATGCTCACCTACGCCCACGCCCTGGACCGCGTGCTGCAATGGAATTACCTGTGGATTCCCAACTACTACCCGCCCGGCACCTCCGCCGCATGGTGGAACCGCTTCGGCCGCCCGGCCATCGAGGCGAAGAACGACGAAGCCTTGGAAACCTGGTGGGAAATCAGCCCCACGCCACTGACGAATGAACAAATGAACGCCGAGTTGAAAAAACGCGCAGGTGCGCGCTGATGTTTGCCTATATCGTGCGGCGCCTGCTGCTGATCATCCCGACGCTGGTGATCATCCTGCTGGTCAACTTCGTGATCGTCCAAGCCGCGCCTGGCGGCCCGGTGGAGCAAGCGATTGCCCACTTGCAAGGTATCGGCGGCGGTGCCGTCGGTGGTTCATCCGGCGAGGGCATCAGCAGCGGCTCACGGGCCAGCCGCGGCCTGGACCCGAAGTTGATCAAGGACATCGAAAAACAATACGGCTTCGACAAGCCCGCCCCGGAACGCCTGTGGCTGATGCTCAAAAACTACGCGCGGCTGGACTTCGGCAACAGCTTCTTTCGCGGCGCGACGGTGGTCGACCTGATCCTGGAAAAGATGCCGGTGACCCTTTCCCTCGGTTTATGGGCCACCTTGATTACCTACCTGGTCTCGATCCCGCTTGGCATTCGCAAGGCAGTACGCCATGGCAGCAGCTTTGATGTGTGGAGCAGCACCGCCATCGTCATCGGTTATGCGATGCCAGCGTTCCTGTTCGCGATGTTCCTGATTGTGGTGTTCGCCGGCGGCACCTCGCTGAACTGGTTCCCGGTACGCGGGCTGATCTCGGAAAATTTCGAAGAGCTGAGCACCGTGGGCAAGATTGCCGACTACTTCTGGCACCTGGTATTGCCGGTCACCGCCCTGGTCATCGGCGGGTTCGCCACACTGACCATCCTTACCAAAAACTCATTCTTGAATGAAATCACCCGCCAATACGTGGTAACGGCCCGCGCCAAGGGCTTGAGCGAGCGCCGCGTGCTCTACGGCCACGTGTTCCGCAACGCCATGCTGCTG
The DNA here is from genome assembly GCF_052850675.1 of Pseudomonas sp. 1152_12. NCBI lineage: Bacteria > Pseudomonadati > Pseudomonadota > Gammaproteobacteria > Pseudomonadales > Pseudomonadaceae > Pseudomonas > Pseudomonas sp. 1152_12. Next base: position 132,194 of record NZ_VXCW01000011.1, read on the forward strand.
GTGATCTCGGGGATTCCTCAGGCCTTCATCAGCGTGTTTTTCGCCGGTTCCCTGCTGATCGAGGTGATCTTCTCGCTCGATGGCCTAGGCCGTATGAGCTACGAAGCCGCCGTATCCCGCGACTACCCGGTGGTGTTCGGCTCGCTGTTCATCTTCACCTTGTTTGGCCTGCTGATAAAACTCATCGGCGACCTGTGCTACACCTTGGTGGACCCGCGTATCGACTTCGCCGCGAGGAACGCCTGATGCTTAATTTGTCTGCGGTGACGCGTCGACGTTTCGAGCGGTTCAAAAAGAACCGTCGCGGCTGGTGGTCGCTGTGGTTGTTTATCGGCCTGTTTATCCTGACCCTGGGCGGCGAGTTGATCGCCAACGACAAGCCCTGGGTACTCAGCTTCAAGAACGAACTGTATTTCCCGGTGTTCAAGCGTTACACCGAGCAGCAGTTCGGCGGGCAGTTGCCGTTCCAAGCCGACTACCGCAGTGACTACGTGCAAAAGCTGATCAAGCAGGACGGCGGCTGGATGCTGTTCCCACCGATCCCATTCAGCGATGACACGCCCAATTACGAACTGAACCGCCCTGCCCCCAGCCCGCCCTCGACAGTGAACTGGCTGGGCACCGATGATCAATCACGCGATGTGCTGGCACGGGTGATCTTCGGCGCCCGCGTGTCGATATTGTTTGCCCTGGCGTTGACCGCGATCAGCGCCGCCATCGGCATTGCCGCAGGCGCCTTGCAGGGTTACTACGGCGGCTGGGTGGACCTGCTTGGCCAACGCATCCTGGAAGTGTGGTCGGGGCTGCCGGTGCTGTACCTGTTGATCATCCTCTCGGGTTTTGTCGAGCCGAACTTCTGGTGGCTGCTGGGGATCATGGCGCTGTTTTCCTGGCTGGCGCTGGTGGACGTGGTGCGCGCCGAGTTCCTGCGCGGGCGCAACCTGGAATACGTCAAGGCCGCGCGGGCGCTGGGTCTGGGCGACAGCAAGATCATTCGCCGGCACATCCTGCCCAACGCCATGACCGCGACCTTGAGCTACCTGCCGTTTATTTTGACCGGGGCAATTTCGACCTTGAGTGCCCTGGACTTCCTCGGTTTCGGCATGCCGGCAGGCAGTGCGTCTCTCGGCGAACTGATCGCCCAGGGCAAGCAGAACCTGCAGGCACCCTGGCTGGGCCTGACGGCGTTTTTCACCTTGGCGCTGATCCTGTCGCTGCTGGTCTTTATCGGCGAGGCATTACGCGATGCCTTCGACCCCCGCTCATGAGTAACGGCCTATGAACCTGATTGAAATCCGCGAACTGAGTGTCGCCTTCAGCGGCCAGACCGTGGTGAACACGCTGTGCCTGGACGTGCGCCCCGGCGAATGCCTGGCGCTGGTGGGCGAGTCGGGCTCGGGTAAGTCGGTGACGGCCCACTCGATCCTGCAACTGCTGCCCGAAGCCGGTACGCAGACCACGGGCTCGGTGAAGTATCGCGGCCAGGAGTTGATCGGCGCCTCGGCGGCCACCCTGCAAAAGCTGCGCGGTAACCGCATTGCGATGATCTTCCAGGAGCCGATGACCTCGCTCAACCCGCTGCACAGTATCGAAAAGCAGATCGGCGAAACCCTGCTGCTGCACAAAGGCTTAGGCGGTAAGGCGGCGCAAGCGCGCATTCTCGAATTGCTCGAACTGGTGGGCATTCAAAAACCCCAGGAACGCCTCAAGGCGTATCCACATCAACTCTCCGGTGGCCAGCGCCAGCGCGTCATGATCGCCATGGCCCTGGCCTGCGAACCGGAACTGTTGATCGCCGACGAACCGACGACCGCGCTGGACGTGACGGTACAGCGCAAGATCCTGCTGCTGCTTAAGTCCTTGCAGCAACGCTTGGGCATGTCGCTACTGCTGATCAGCCATGACCTCAACCTGGTACGCAGCATCGCGCAGCGCGTGTGCGTGATGCACGCCGGTGAAATCGTCGAGCACGCCGACTGCCAAACGATCTTCGACGCCCCCCAACACCCTTACAGCCGCCTGCTACTGGATGCGGAACCGACCGGCGATGCGCTGTGCAATGACGAACGCGAAACGGTGTTGCAGGTGGAAAACCTAACGGTGCAGTTCCCGCTCAGCGGCGGGCTGTTTCAGCGCAAGACCTACCTGCGCGCAGTAGACGGCATCAGCCTCAGCGTGCAGCGCGGCAAGACCCTGGGGATTGTCGGCGAGTCTGGCTCGGGTAAATCGACCCTGGGCCAGGCGATCCTGCGTTTGCTCGACTCCAGCGGCAGCATCCGCTTCCAGGGCGAGGCCCTCGACCCGCTCAACCACAAGCAAATGCGCCCGTGGCGCAAACAGATGCAGGTGGTGTTCCAAGACCCTTACGGCAGCCTCAGCCCGCGCATGTCGGTGGAGCAGATCATCAGCGAAGGCCTGGAAGTGCACGCGCCGTGCAGCCTGGCCGAGCGCGATGCGCAAGTGGTGCAGGTGCTCAAGGACGTGGGCCTCGACCCTGCCAGCCGCCACCGTTACCCCCACGAGTTTTCCGGTGGTCAGCGCCAACGTATCGCCATCGCCCGCGCATTGGTGCTCAAACCGGCCCTGATGCTGTTGGACGAACCGACCTCGGCCCTCGACCGCACCGTGCAAAAACAGGTGGTGGCCCTGCTGCGCGAATTACAGGAGAAGTACAGCCTGACCTACCTGTTTATCAGCCATGACCTGGCGGTGGTGCGCGCCATGGCCCACGACATGATCGTGATCAAGGACGGCAAGGTGGTGGAACGCGGCGCGAGCCATGAGGTATTTGAGGCGCCGCAGCACGCGTACACCAAAGAGCTGCTGGCGGCGGCGCACATGCCTTTGTAGGCGCGCAACCCTATTCATATTTTGTGTTGGCGGCGGATGCATGACTAGCAACGAAAGCCTTAAGGACTACCAACAAGTTCGCGGCCTGGCCATCCAGTCGCTGTTCGAGATCATCGAGCAGTCCAGCGAAGGCACGGTGATCGTCGACCGCGACGCGAATATCGTGTGGATGAATGAGCGCTACGCTAAGCGTTTCGGCCTCAAGAGCGCCGACGAAGCCATCGGCCAGCCCTGCGAACAGGTGATCTCCAACAGCCTGTTGCGCCAAGTGGTGCGCACTGACCAGCCGATCTTGCTGGACATTCAAGACACGCCAAAAGGCCCGCTGGTGGTGATGCGCCTGCCGATCCACGATGATGCTGGCACGGTGATCGGCGCGATTGGCTTTGCGCTGTTCGATGAGTTGCGCAACCTGTCGCCGCTGATTGAGCGCTACCTGAGCCTGCAGCAGGAGCTGGCGTCCACCCGCTCGCTGTTGCGTTCCCGCCAGAGCAAATACAACTTCGCGCACTTTATCGGCACCAGCGCGGCCAGCCTGGAAGTCAAACGCCGAGCGCGGCGCAGTGCGAGCGCTGAGTCGCCGGTGTTGCTGCTCGGCGAAACCGGCACCGGCAAAGAACTGCTGGCCCAGGCAATCCACGGCGCATCACCGCGTGCGCACAAGGCCTTTGTCAGCATCAACAGCGCAGCGATTCCAGCTGACCTGCTCGAAGCCGAGTTCTTCGGCACTGCGCCGGGCGCGTTTACCGGGGCCGACCGCAAAGGCCGCCCCGGCAAGTTGCAGATCGCCCAGGGCGGCACGCTGTTCCTTGATGAAATCGGCGACATGCCGCTGCCGCTGCAAAGCAAACTGCTGCGGGTGTTGCAGGAAAAGGAATACGAGCCAGTGGGCTCCAATGAAATGCGGCACAGCGATATACGGGTGATTGCCGCCACGTCCATGGACCTGGAGGCGGCGATCAAGCGCGGCGAGTTCCGCGCGGATTTGTATTACCGGCTGAATGTACTGCCGATCCAGGTGCCGCCGTTGCGTGAGCGGCTGGATGACATTCCGGCGTTGAGTGAGGCGATTCTGGAAGAGTTGCGCAGCCAGCATGAACTGGACCGCGAGGCACTGGCGCTGTTGGCGCAGCATGCGTGGCCGGGAAATATCCGCGAGCTGCGCAATGTGCTGGAGCGCGCGGCGTTGCTGAGTGATGACTTGGTGCTGGATGCCGGGGAGATTCGCGCGGCGATTGGCACGTTCAGCCCGGTAACACGTGGCGCCTTGGAGACGGTCGAGGGCGAGACGTTTGCGGCGGCGCGGGAGCGGTTTGATCGGCAGGTGATTGCGGCGGCGCTCAAGGCGTGCGAAGGGAATGTGGTGGAGGCGGCGAAGCGGTTGGAGCTTGGGCGGTCGACGCTGTACAAGAAAATGGTTGCCCTTGGCATGGCCTAGTCTCAATAAAGAGACAATATCTACATATATAGACACTCTAGTGCGGGAGCTGGATTGCCTGCGATAGCGGCCTTCCAGCCAACACACCTCTACTGAACGATCGCCATCGCAGGCAAGCCAGCTCCCTCAGCTGATCCTCTTCAGTCTCCGAATTGAGACAATCCTTCAGACAGCGGCCACAGAAAACAATAATATTCATATATTTCAATAAGTTAACCAGTTGGCACACATCTCGCTATAGCCCCTCTCCAAAGCACCACCCACAACAATAACAATTCGATCTGGAGACACACCATGAGTGTGATCATTGCCCTGGCAGCCCTCGCGCTGCTGATGCTGGCGGCCTACCGTGGCTACAGCGTTATCCTGTTTGCCCCCATCGCCGCCCTCGGCGCTGTGCTGCTCACCGACCCGTCCGCCGTCGCCCCTGCGTTTACCGGGGTGTTCATGGAGAAAATGGTCGGTTTCATCAAGCTGTATTTCCCGGTTTTCCTGCTCGGTGCGGTGTTCGGCAAGCTGATTGAGCTGTCGGGCTTCTCGCGCGCCATCGTGGCCGCCGCGATCCGGTTGCTCGGCACGCGCCAGGCAATGCTGGTGATTGTGCTGGTCTGCGCCCTGCTTACCTACGGTGGCGTGTCGCTGTTTGTGGTGGTGTTTGCGGTGTACCCGTTTGCGGCGGAGATGTTCCGCCAGAGCAATATCCCCAAGCGCCTGATCCCGGCAACCATCGCCCTCGGCGCGTTCTCGTTCACCATGGACGCCCTGCCCGGCACGCCGCAGATCCAGAACATCATCCCCAGCACGTTCTTCAACACCACCGCGTGGGCCGCGCCGTGGCTGGGCTTGATCGGCACGATCTTCGTATTCTGCGCCGGTATGCTTTACCTGGCACGCCAGCGCAACAAGGCCCAGCGTGCCGGCGAAGGCTACGGCACCGAGCTGCGTAACGAGCCGGAAACCGCTGAAAATATCGACCTGCCGAACCCATGGATTGCGCTGTCGCCGCTGTTGCTGGTAGGCGTGATGAATCTGCTGTTCACCCACTGGATCCCGCAGTGGTACGGCAAGACCCACAGCCTCAGCCTGCCGGGCATGAGCGCGCCGGTGACCACCGAAATCGCCAAGCTCACGGCGATCTGGGCGGTGCAGGCGGCGTTGCTGGTCGGCATCGTGATGGTACTGGTGTTCGGCTGGTCGGCGATTCGCAGCAAACTTGCCGAAGGCAGTAAAAGCGCGGTCAGCGGTGCGCTGTTAGCGGCAATGAACACCGCGTCGGAATACGGCTTCGGTGCGGTCATCGCGTCATTGCCCGGCTTCCTGGTGCTGGCGGACTGGCTCAAGGGCATTCCCAACCCGTTGGTCAACGAAGCGATCACCGTGACCCTGCTGGCCGGTATCACCGGCTCTGCGTCCGGTGGCATGAGCATCGCCCTGGCGGCGATGTCCGAGAGCTTTATTTCGGCGGCCCATGCGGCCAATATCCCGCTTGAAGTGCTGCACCGGGTTGCGGCCATGGCCAGCGGCGGCATGGACACCCTGCCCCACAACGGCGCGGTGATCACGCTGCTGGCGGTGACCGGGCTGACTCACCGCGAAGCCTACAAGGACATTTTCGGCATCACGATTATCAAGACCCTCGCGGTGTTCGTGGTGATCGGTACTTTCTATGCCACCGGCATTGTGTGAGGTTTTCATGACGACATTGAACGGCAAGACCGCCTTGGTTACCGGCTCCACCAGCGGCATTGGCTTAGGCATCGCGCTGAGCCTGGCCAAGGCCGGTGCCAACCTGATCCTGAATGGCTTCGGCGATGCCAGCGCGGTGATCGCCCAGGTGCAGGCGTTCGGCGGCAAGGTCGGCCACCACCCGGCCGACGTCAGCGACCCGGCGCAGATCGCCGACATGATCGCCTACGCCGAGCGTGAGTTCGGCGGCGTGGACATTCTGGTCAACAATGCCGGCATCCAACACGTATCGGCAGTGGAAGACTTCCCGGCCGAACGCTGGGACTCGATTATCGCGATCAACCTGTCCTCGGTGTTCCACAGCACGCGTTTGAGTTTGCCCGGCATGAAGGCCAAGGGTTGGGGGCGTATTGTCAACATTGCCTCAGTGCATGGCTTGGTCGGCTCGGTGGGCAAGGCCGCGTATGTGGCGGCCAAGCACGGCGTGATCGGCTTGACCAAGGTGGTGGGCCTGGAAACCGCCACCAGCAACGTCACTTGCAACGCCATCTGCCCAGGCTGGGTGCTGACGCCGCTGGTGCAAAAGCAGATTGATGAGCGCGCGGCCAAAGGCGTGGACCCGCAGCAGGCGCAGCATGATTTGCTCGCCGAGAAACAGCCGTCCCTGGAGTTTGTGACGCCGCCGCAGCTGGGTGAGTTGGTGTTGTTTTTGTGCAGTGAGGCGGGCGCCCAGGTGCGTGGTGCGGCCTGGAATATCGACGGCGGCTGGTTGGCCCAATAAAACAGACACTGAAGATCATGTGTGGGCGCTAGCTTGCCTGCGATGGCGCTGGGTCAGTTGGCTCATGCATGACTGATACACCGCTATCGCAGACAATCCAGCTCCCACCGTTTGGCGCTGTATTGTTGGGTAGATTGATACAAGAACAAGAGACTTTGCTGATGTCCGAAATCCTCTGGAAACCCTCCCCCGAACGCATCCACAACACCCGCATGGATCAGTTCCGGCGCTATATCAACGAACACTACAACCAGCAATTGCCCGACTACTGCGCCCTGCACCAATGGAGCATCGACCAGCGCCCCGACTTTTGGCGGGCCATCGTCGCGTTCTTCGACGTAGCGTTTCGTAGCCCGCCCAGCGCCACGCTGATCGAAGCCGCGGAAATGCCCAGCGCCCAGTGGTTTCCCGGCGCCACCCTGAATTTTGCCGAACACCTGCTGCGCCGTCGCGACGACCACCCGGCGGTGGTCGCGATCAGCGAGGACGGCCAACGCGAACAGCTGACCTACGCCGAATTGGCCGAACACGTCGCCGGCCTGCAACACAGTCTGCGCGCGGCCGGTGTCGGCGTGGGCGACCGCGTCGCCGCGTGCATGCCCAACACCTGGCAAACCCTGGTGGGCATGCTCGCCACTACCAGCCTAGGCGCGATCTGGTCGTGCTCATCCCCGGACTTCGGCACCCAAGGCGTAATCGATCGTTTCGGCCAGATTGAGCCGAAGGTGCTGATCACCTGCGCGGGTTATCGCTACGCCGGCAAGGACATCGACCAAAGCGCCAAAGTGAATGAAATTCTCGAGCGCCTGCCGTCCCTTCAGCAACTGATCATCGTGCCGTATGCGCGCCCACAGGCGACAGCCGAGGACTACACAACGCCGGCAAAGATCGCGCTGTGGAACAACTTCTACCAACCTGGCGGCGAACCTGAATTCGTCGCCGTGCCGTTCGATCATCCGCTGTACATCCTCTATTCCAGCGGCACCACGGGCGTGCCCAAGTGCATTATCCATGGCACCGGCGGCGTACTCCTCACCCACCTCAAGGAGCACGGACTGCACGCCGACCTGTCGCGTGAGGATTGCCTGTTCTACTACACCACCTGCGGCTGGATGATGTGGAACTGGCTGGTGTCGGTGCTGGCCCTCGGCGCCACGGCGGTGCTGTATGACGGTTCGCCGTTTCATCCAGGGCCTGCGCGTTTAATCGACCTGATCGACGCCGAAAAAATCAGCGTGTTCGGCACCAGCCCCAAGTTCCTCGCTACCCTGGAGAACGCCGGGCTGCAACCGCGCTTGAGCCACGACCTGAGCAGTCTCAAAGGTCTGATCTCAACGGGCTCGCCGCTGTCACCGCAGAGCTATGACTACGTGTACCGCGAGATCAAGGGTGAGCTGTGCCTGTCGTCGATGTCGGGCGGCACCGATATCGTCTCCTGCTTTGTGATCGGCAACCCGGTGCTGCCGGTGCGCCGCGGTGAAATGCAGTGCAAGAGCTTGGCGATGGCCATCGAAGTCTGGGACGACCAAGGCAATCCGTTGATCGGAGAAAAAGGTGAACTGGTGTGCACCCGGCACTTTCCGGCCATGCCCATCGGCTTGTGGAATGACCCGGATCAGAAAAAACTGCGCGCCTCGTATTTCACCCAGTTTCCCGGTGTATGGGCTCAGGGCGACTACGCCGAGCAGCGCCCCAATGGCAGCCTGTTGATCCACGGGCGTTCCGACGCGGTGCTCAACCCTGGCGGCGTGCGTATCGGCACGGCGGAGATTTATCGCCAGGTGGAAAAGGTCCCGCAGGTGCTGGAAAGCCTGGCCATCGGCCAACGCTGGCAGGACGATGTGCGCGTGGTGCTGTTTGTGCGCCTCAATGACGGTATCGAATTGGATGAGGCCCTGGAGCAACAGATCCGCCAGGTGATCCGCGCCAACACCACGCCGCGCCATGTGCCAGCGAAAATCCTCACGGTCACTGATATCCCGCGCACCCTCAGTGGCAAGATCGTCGAATTGGCGGTGCGCAATGTGGTGCATGGCGAGCCGGTGAAAAACACCGATGCATTGGCCAACCCGCAGGCTTTGGCGCAATTCCGCGACCGCCCTGAGCTTACGCAACAATGAAAGGTTTCAGCCTAAAAGCACTCATTTGAAGATAAAGCCCCAATGCATGCTATTTTTCGAGGGGTAGTCAGCCGTTCCCAACTCGCGGGATAATCGGCTTTTGTGGTTTTTCAAAGTGTTATGCGTAGGGCTTTTTCATGAACGGAACATGCACCGGTAGCGAGGCTGCTGCATTGATTGCACGGCTGGACTGGGCGCAAAGCCCACTCGGTGAGGCCAATGACTGGCCGCAAAGCCTGCGCACAGCCGTCGATATCGTGGTCCACTCACCGATGCCGATGCTGTTACTGTGGGGCAGCCAACTCACTCAGCTCTACAACGATGGCTTCGCTTCGCTCGCGGGCAACAAACACCCCGGCGCCATGGGCCAACCGGCGCATGAGACGTGGCCAGAGCTTGCGAGCTTCACCGCGCCGATCTACGACGCCGTGCTTACCGGCCAGGTGCGCACGTTCAGCGAACAGCGCTTCGTGCTGCAACGCAACCACCGTGACACCGAAATCTGGCTCGACCTGACTTACAGCCCAGTGCGCGATGAACGCGGTACGGTGGCCGGTATCCTGGTCACCGCTATCGAAACCAACGAACGCCGCAGCAAGGCCCTCGAACTGCAACAGCGCTCCGAAGACAGCCTCAAGGCCCAGCACAACACCGAGCAGCGCCTGCAACTTGCGTTGGCGGCGACCGATGCAGTTGGCACCTGGGACTGGGATATCGGCGAAGACCGCTTTATCGCCGACGCCCATTTCGCCCACCTGCACGGCGTTGACCCGAGTGACGCCGGCCTGCTGCCCATCAGCGACTACCTGCACGGCGTGCACCCCGAAGACCGCGGCATGGTGGCGCGCAGCATCAAGCATTGCATCACCTTCGGCACCGAATACGCCGAGGAATACCGCCTGCTGCAAGCCGATGGTCAAGTGCGCTGGGTGTTTGCCCGGGGCCGTTGCTACAAAGACCCGCAAGGCCGCCCGGCACGCTTTTTAGGTGCCGCGCTGGACCTGACCGAGCGTAAACACACCGAGCACGCGTTGCGCCAGAGTCAGACCGAGCTGCAGTTGATCATCAACGCCATGCCGGTATTGATTGGCTATGTCGACCACGAGCAGCGGTTTCGCCTGAACAACAGCGCGTACTTGGAGTGGTACGGCATGACGCCACAGGAGCTGTACGGCAAAAGTATCCGCGAAGTGATCGGCGACGAGCTGTATGCCGGGCGTGAGGACAAGATCGCCGCTGCGCTCAAAGGCAAGGCGTGCAGCTTCATGACTGTCACGCCGCACCACGACGGTCGACCGCGCCACGCCTTGATGAAGTACCTGCCGCGCTTCAGCAATGACGGTTCGGTGAACGGTTTCTACATCTTTGTCATCGATGAAACCGAACGCAAACTCACCGAAGAAGCCCTGCGCCATCTCAACGAAAACCTCGAAGAACGGGTGGCCCAGCGCACCCAGGCGCTGGCCGAGGCGAACCAGCGCCTGCAAAACGAGATGTTCGAGCGCGAACGTGCCGAAGATGCCTTGCGCCATGCGCAGAAGATGGAAGCGGTGGGCCAGCTGACCGGCGGTATCGCCCATGATTTCAACAATATGCTCACCGGGATTATCGGCAGCCTGGACCTGATGCAGCGCTATATCGCCGCCGGGCGCAGCGATGAAATCGGCCGGTTCACCGACGCGGCCGTGTCCTCTGCCCATCGTGCGGCCGCCCTCACCCACCGACTGCTGGCGTTCTCACGGCGCCAGTCGCTGGACCGTCGCCCGCTTGACCCCAACCAACTGGTGGCGTCCCTGGAAGAGTTGTTCCGCCGCACCAAAGGCGCGCACATCGCGCTCAAGGTGGAGCTGGGCCGCGATATCTGGGCGGTGAACACCGATGCCAGCCAGCTGGAAAATGCGCTGCTCAACCTGGTGATCAACGCACGCGACGCAATGCCCGACGGTGGCGAATTGCTCATTGAAACCGCCAACAGCTACCTCGACGGCACTGACATCACCACCCTCGAACCCGTTAAGGCCGGCGATTACGTGATGCTCGGCGTGAGTGACAACGGCAGCGGCATGGCACCGAAAATCCTCGCCAAGGCATTTGACCCATTCTTCACCACCAAGCCTATCGGCCAGGGCACCGGCCTTGGGCTGTCAATGATCTACGGGTTTGCCCAGCAGTCCGGCGGCCACGTGACCATTCAAAGCGAACCCGGCCAGGGCACCTGCGTGCGTCTGTACCTGCCGCGCCTGCATGGCACCGCGCTGGAAAGCAATCTGCCGCAACATCTGGGCGAAGCGCCCCTGGCGCTGGCCGGTGAAGCCGTGGTGGTGGTTGAGGATGACCCCGCCGTGCGTATGCTGGTGATCAATGTGCTGGATGAATTGGGCTACACCGCGCACCAGGCGGCAGATGCACGCACGGCGCTGCCGTTGCTGGAGTCGGATTTGCGTGTAGACCTGCTGGTGACCGATGTCGGCCTGCCAGGCATGAACGGCCGCCAACTGGCGGAAATTGCCCGCCAGCACCGGCCTGGCCTGCGCGTGTTGTTCATGACCGGTTACGCTGAAAAAGCCGCCGAGCGCCAAGGTTTCCTGGAAGCCGGCATGGACATGGTGGCCAAGCCATTTTCCATCGACCTGCTGGCGACGAAAATCCGCAGCATGATCAGCGTCGACGAATGAGTTCAGGCATAATCGCGCGCCCTTACGTTTGACCGTTGCAAGGTAACAACATGAAAGCCCAAGCCCGTCACATCCTGGTGAAAACCAGTGAAGAAGCCGAACAGCTCAAGCAGCGCATCGCCAAGGGCGAAGCGTTTGATGTGCTGGCCAAAAAGTACTCGACCTGCCCGTCCGGCAAGCGCGGCGGTGACCTGGGTGAAGTGCGGCCGGGGCAAATGGTGGGGGCGATTGATGCGGTGATCTTCAAGAAACCGGTGAAGGTGGTGCATGGGCCGATCAAGAGCAAGTTTGGGTACCACTTGGTGCAGGTGTTTTACCGAGATTAAGTGGTTGGCTTGAGACCGCTATCGCAGGCAAGCCAGCTCCCACACTTGATTGCATTTCAACTGAAGGAATGCAGTCAAATGTGGGAGCCGGGCTTGCCCGCGATCCGCCGCAGGCGGCCATTCAACCGCTACTTCGGTATCAGCGCACCAGGCACTTGGATCACGCGGCTTGCCAACCGATGCCCAGCCAAGGCCGCCGTCTCTGGCGAACCACCCTTCAGCCGACCGGCCAAATACGCCGCACTGAACGAATCCCCCGCCGCCGTGGTGTCCACCACCTTCTCGACCTTCAACGCCGGCACGGCAAAGTGCTCGCCCTCACAACGGATCAAACACGCATCTGCCCCGCGTTTAAGCACCACTTCTTCAATCGCCGGGTACGCGGCAAACACCTGCTCGCTGTCGATATACCCAAACAATGCACGTTCGTCATCCTCGGTCAGCAAGGCAATATCCACCTGCGCCAACACCCGCTGATACGCGGTGCGCGCCGCCTCGACACTGGCCCACAAGCGCGGCCGGTAGTTATTGTCGAAGACCACCTTGCCACCGCGCCTGCGGGTTTCGAGCAAGGTTTGCAGCAAACGCTCACGCCCGATTTCACCCAGTACCGCCAGGGTGATGCCGCTGAAATACACCACGTCATAGCCCGGCAATGCCGCCAGGATCGGCTCAGCCGCAGGCGTGGTGAAGCAATCGCGCACGGCAGCTTCATTGCGCCAGTAGAGGAATTTGCGTTCGCCGTTGGCGTCCGTCTGGATGCAGTACAAGCCCGGCAAACGCCCGGGCAGGCGTTGGACCATGCCCAGGCCCAGGCCTTCTTCGAGCCACTGCTGGCACATGGCATCGCTGAAACTGTCATCGCCCAGGGCGGTGACGTAGTCGACGCTGCCGACAGCGCCCAGCTCACGGCGCAGGTACACCGCCGCGTTCAGGGTGTCGCCGCCGAAGCTTTGTTGCAGGCTTGCATCGGCGCGGTGCTGGAGTTCGATCATGCATTCGCCGATGAGGGCGATGCGCGGTTGTGTGTTCATAGCCAATGTCTCTGGTGGGCGTTAAGGCCTCATCGCAGGCAAGCCAGCGATGGGCGCGACGCGGTTTAGAAGCAGGTCTGCAGCGACTCGATGACCTGCAACTGCTCATCCACCAGGCAGCCCACTTGCCATTTGTCGAACGTCAGGCACGGGTGTGAAGTGCCGAAGGAAATGATGTCGCCGATACGCAGCTCAACCCCCGGTGCGACGGACATAAACGCGTGCTGATCCATCACGGCAGTGACTTTGCAGGCGCTCACGTCATCGCCTTCCACCGGCAGGATACCGGCCTTGTAGCGCTTGAGCGGTACCGGTAAGCCGGCGTCGTAGGCCACGTCGCGCTTGCCCAGGGCGATGACCGCAAAGCCTGGCTCAGGCATCGATTGCACGTGTGCCCAGACTTCCAGCGCCGGGCGCAGGCCTTCGCTGAGGTCGCTGCGACGGTCGAGCACGCAGCATTGCGCGTCTTTGTAGATGCCGTGGTCGTGGGCCACATAGCTGCCAGGGCGCAGCACGCTGAGGAAGCGGCCACCAGCGTTTTGGGTCTCGAAGGACTCGGCGATCAGGTCGTACCAGGCCGAGCCCGAGGCGGTGATGATCGGCTTGGGCAGGTCGAAAGCGCCGTTGTTTTGCAGGTCGACCGCCAAGCGCACCAGGCTGGCGGCGAAGTCGCGTATGCCGCTGATCGCGTGCTCGCCGTGAATCACGCCTTCGTAGCCTTCAATGCCGGTGAGAGCCAGGGCTGGCTGGGCTTTGATCGCCTTGGCCAGCTCGCGCACCTCCTGCTCGCTGCGGCAACCGCAACGGCCGCCGACCACGCCGTACTCAATCATCACGTTCAAGCGCAGGCCACGGGCGGCGAAGAACAGGCCCAGGTCGGCGACGTTGTCCGGATGATCGACCATGCAGTGGAAGTCGAAATCGTTGTCGGCCAACAGGTCAGCAATCAATGCCATGTTCGGCGCGCCGACCAGTTGGTTGGCCATCAACACACGGCGTACGCCACCGGCATAGGCGGCGCGGGTTTGCACCGCGCTGGCCAGGGTGATGCCCCAAGCGCCCGCCTCGATCTGGCGCTGGAACAACGCCGGCATCATGCTGGTTTTGCCGTGGGGTGCGAGTTCTGCGCCGCTGTTGCTGACAAATGCCTGCATCCAGCGAATGTTGTGCTCCAGGGCGTCGCGGTGCAGCACCAGAGCCGGCAGGCTGACGTCGCGGACCAGGTGAGCACCGACGGTGGCGGCGCCTTTTTCAACGGCATTAAGGGCAGACATGAAAACTCCTATTCGTTGATGCGACGGGCCAGGTTATTGGCGCTGTCGATCAACACCCGGCGATAGTCGTTATAGTTTTTGATCGCGTCAGCCCGTGGGGCAACGATGCACAAGGTCGCAATACTGATGCCTTGCGCGTCCCGCACCGGGGCCGCGAAACAATGGGTAAAGGTGTCGGCGACGCTGTCGAAGGAGAAGAACCCATCGAGGGTGGCCTGGCGGATTTGCGCCAGGAAGGTTTCCAACGGCAGGCGCTGGCCGTCCGGCAGGATGAAATCGTCGTAGTCGATCAGGTCGATGATTTGCTGGTCACTCAAGTGCCCCAGCAGCAGGCGCCCGGAAGCGGTCCACGGGATCGGCGCGTTTTCACCGATGTCCGACGAGATGCGAAAATGCCGCTCACCTTCGCGCATCAGCGCCACCGTGTATTTGCGCCCGTTGAGCAGGCACATCTGCGCGGTTTCGTGGGTTTGGCTGACGATTTCCTGCAGAGCGTGGTCGGCCTCGCGGGTCAGGTCGAAATGGCGCAGGTGCGCCTGGCCCAGAAAGTACAGCTGGCGGCCGAGGTAGACGTGACCGTCCTTGCCCACCGTTTCCAGGATGCGCCGCTCCAGCAGGGATGCGACCAACTCATAGACGGTGGATTTGGGGCTGCCGATGCCGCTGGCAATATCATTCGGGCGCAGGGGCTGGCCGATCTCCTTGAGAAAGTCGAGGATGTCGAATGCACGGTCCAGGCCTTTGGCGCGGCGTTTGATGGTGTCTTCGGTCATGGCAGTTTCGGTCCGGTCATAGTGGTAATGCCGCACAGTGAACCCCTGTGGGGGCTTGCTAGCTCCCACATTGGATCTCCTATGGCTTTAAGAATGGGGCATTTAGCCTTTTTTCTTGTAGGCCACGCAATCAATCTCAACCTTACAGTCCACCATCATGTTGGCCTGTACACAGGCACGCGCCGGGGCGTGTTCCGGGGTGAAGTATTCGCCGAATACCTTGTTGAAACTCCAGAAGTCCCGTGGGTCTTCCAGCCATACACCCACGCGCACCACGTCTTTGAGTTCGTAGCCGGCCTCTTCCAGAATCGCCACCACATTGCGCAGGGTCTGGCGGGTTTGCTCGACGATGCCGCCGTTGATGATTTCACCGTCCACCGCTGGCACCTGGCCCGAGACGTAGAGCCAACCGTCTGCTTCCACTGCACGCGCGAAAGGACGAGGTTGGCCACCGCCGGCGGTGCTGCCGGTGCCGTAACGAGTAATGCTCATAAAGTTGCTCCTGATTAAAAACGAATGTTCTTCAAAAACTCTGCCAGGCGCGGCGATTGTGGGCGCTCGAAGATGTCCTTCGCGCTGCCCTGCTCTTCAATACGGCCCTGGTTCATGAATACGATCTTGTCTGATACTTCATAGGCAAAGCGCATTTCGTGGGTGACCAGCAACATGGTCATACCCTCTTCCGCCAGGCCCTTGATCACACTGAGCACTTCGCCCACCAACTCCGGATCGAGAGCCGAGGTGACTTCGTCGAACAGCATCAGGCTTGGGTTCATCGCAATCGCACGGGCAATCGCCACACGCTGCTGCTGGCCGCCGGACAATTGGCCGGGGAAGTGGTTGCGCCGCTCCAGCAAGCCAACGCGGTCCAGCCATTTTTCGGCCAGGGCCACCGCTTCGTCCTTGCCCATCTTCTTGACCTTGAGCAGGCCGAGGGTGACGTTTTGCAAGGCCGTCAGATGCGGAAACAGGTTGAACTGCTGGAACGCCATGCCGGTCATCGCACGGTGTTGGGCGATCACACGCTCGGGGTGACGCACGCGCTTGCCGGCGATTTCGCTGTAGCCGATGGACTCGCCATCCAGGGTGATCTGCCCGTCCTGGAACTCCTCCAGCAGGTTGACGCAACGCAACAGCGTGGTCTTGCCCGAGCCGCTGGAGCCGATCAAGGTCACCACGTTGCCGCGCTGCATGGACAGGTCGACGCCCTTGAGTACTTCGACCTGGCCATATTGTTTACGCAGGCCGCGAATGTTCAGCAGCGGCTGGTCTGTTTGAGGTTGGTTCATGGCAAGGCCACCCGCTTTTCAATGTAGCGCCCGAATAACTCGATGGCGTAGTTGATGACAAAGAACAGAAACCCGGCGAACAGGTAGAACTCCAGGGTCATGAAGGTTCGCGCAATCACTTGCTGTGTGCTCAGCAGTAACTCAGCCACGCCAATCACCGAGAGCAAGGTCGAAGCCTTGACGATTTCCGTGGAGGAATTGACCCAGGTCGGCAATATCTGTCGCAGCGCCTGAGGCAACAGCACGTAGCCCAAGGATTGGTAGAACGTCAGGCCAATCGCCTTGCCCGCTTCCAGTTGCCCACGGGGGATGGCTTGCAACGCGCCGCGCACAATTTCCGAGACATGCGAGCCGCAGAACAACGTCAGCCCGACCGCACCGGCCTGGAACGCGGTGATCTGCCAACCGAGCGCCGGCAGCATGTAGAAACACGCCAGCACCAGCACAAACACTGGCGTGCCACGGATCAGGTCAACGTACAGACGAAACGGCGCACGCATCCAGAATTTGCCATAGGTCAGGATCAACCCTGCGAAGATACCGATCAGCGTGCCAAAGATAATCGCCAGCACCGAGCAGTAGATACTGGTCTGAAACCCCGCCCAGAGGGTATCCCGGGCGATCCACAACTCATGCAGCCAGCTGGGGGACTCATACATGGAAACCCTCCTTAACGACGGATCGCCAGACGCTGTTCCAGGTAACGGAGCAGCATGGCGATGAAATAACAGGCGGCCACGTAGAGCGCGGTCGTGACCATCCAGGTTTCAATCACCCGGTAGCTTTCGACGTTGATCTTGCGGGCGTAATAGGTCAGCTCCGGTACCGCGATAGCGGCGGCCAGCGAGGTGTCCTTGAACAGCGAAATGAAGTTGTTCGACAGCGCCGGCAACACGTTGCGCAGCATCACCGGCACGGTGATGTAGGCACGAATGCGCCACTCGCCCAAGCCGATGGCCAACCCGGCCTCACGCAAGCCCTTGGGAATATTCAGCAACCCGGCACGGAACACTTCGGTCAGGTAGGCACCGGCATACAGCGACAGGGTGATGATGAAGGAAGGGATTTTGTCGAGGCGAACCCCCAGCGACGGCAGTGCAAAGTAGATCAACAAAATCAGCACGAGGATCGGCGTATTGCGGATCACCGTCACGTACACCGAGGCGAAGATTCGCAACGCGCGGTGCCTGGACAGCATGGCAAACGCCATCATCAGGCCGATCACGCAGCCAATCGCGATCGACAGCAGTGCCAGCTCAAGGCCCAGGCCGAGCCCCGCCAGCAAGCTGGGAAAATCACGCCACACGGCGGCAAAGTTCAACTGATAGTTCATGGTCGGCAGTACCTGATTGGGGCGTCGTCAGCGACGCCCCAGGGTTACGATTTACTTGAACTCAACTGGGAAACCGATCGCGGGCTCTGGCAAATCCACACCGAACCACTGCTTGAACGAAGCTTTGTAGGTGGGGAATTCCACGCCGGTCATGGCTTCATGCAACGCAGTGTTGACGAAGTTCAGCCAGTCCTGGTCGCCACGCTTGACCGCGCACGCGTAGGTTTGCGGGCTCCAGGCGTAGGTCGGGCTGCGGTAGCGGCCTGGGTTCTGCACCATCAGGTACTTGACCGAAGATTGGTCAGTGGCGGCCGCATCGGCGCGGCCGGAGTTCACCGCCTGGTACATCAGGTCAACACTGTCGTACTGGTCAACCTTGGCTTTGGGCAGTGCCTGGTGCACCAGTTCTTCGGCGTAGACGTTTTGCAGCACAGCAACAGTGACACCCTCGCCGGCCGCTTGCAGGTCTTCGATTTCTTTGTACTTGCTGTTGTTCGGCAACAGCAGGCCCACGCCTTCGCGGTAGTACGGCAAGGTAAAGGCAACCTGCTGCGCACGGCTGGCGGTGACGGTAATGAACTGGCAACTCATGTCGACTTTGTCGGTCAGCAGGTTGGGAATACGTGCGTCGGAGGACTGCACCACAAACTCGACCTTGCTCGGGTCGTTGAACAACCCCTTGGCGACGATGCGGCCGATGTCGATATCAAAACCCTGCAACTTGCCATCCGCTCCCTGGAAGTGCCACGGCGCATTGGTACTGCCTGTACCCACGATGAGATGCCCACGCTTGAGCACATCATCGAGCTTGCTGTCCGCCGCCTGCACAACGCTTGCGAGGGAAGCCGATGCGGCGAAGAGAAAAACACACGCTTTAAACACGGAAGGTCGGTGATGCATGACAAGCACTCCAGGAGTTGTGTATTCCGCTATACCGGAACTTAGTATGTAACAACGGAATAGACAGCAGAAAGTGTGCCATACGTAGTGGCAGAAACATATGACGGGGATAAATTCGTTTTGAATCAGGTAGATAAATTTTTCGGGAAGGCAGGCGCTGAGCCAGCAGTTGAGGCCAGCTTGCTACTCAAGGCCACACAATGCGGTGACAGGGTTATGGCGCGCACCCTTGAAGCGTTACCGTGCACCGTAGCGGGGCCGTGCGCCACTCACTACAAAGGGTTTCGTTGCCAAACTCTGGTTGATTTTTTGGGTTGGGCTAGGCTGGGAATATCGGCGTGTAGGAGCCTGCGTGATGAAGTTAAGCCTTAGTGTGGTTTTGCTGTGCTGTTTGGCGGCCGGCACGGCTTCGGCCAGTAATGATCGGCGCGAGTGCAAGGAAGAGTTGACCAAGCTCAAGGAGGCCTTCAACACGGACTATACCAGCCAGAACCACCATGGTTACCGCAAGGCGAAGGCCTCACGGGATAACGAGGAATACCGGAAATGCGCGAGCCAGGCGCGCAAAGCTCGCGAACGCGTGGAGCGTGACGCAGACGTGTGAGCGTGTCTACCTGTGAAGGTTGACAGTAGACGGTGGTGATCTCTCGATTTAGCGTACTCGCTACAGCTACTTGGCCGGGTACACAAGGAGATCGTCATGGGTGCTGCGATAACGGAAATCAGGAACCACAACGAATACCAGCAGATATTGGAAAACCATCCACTGGTTATCGCGCTGTTTACGTCTGAATTCTGCCCGGGCTGTGTGGGGGCCGACGCACGCTTTAATAACATCGCTGAAAAATACGCAGACCGCGTAAAAAGCATGCTCCTGAAAACGGAAAACACGCCGAGGATAGAAGGCGTCGACGGCACCCCTACCCTGGTGGTCTACAAAGATGGCATCGAGGTCAAAAACATCAAGGGAATCGGCAACCCGACCCCCTCGACGGACTCGAAAATCCCCAACGAACAGGAAGTGTTGTTGGCGAAAGTGTTCAGCGAGTACGCGGCAGGGATACCAACAGCACCTGTGTCACCCGCCGCTCCTCCACCACCGCCACGGTAAGGCGCCAGCCTTCATGCTCCAGGCTGTCACCGACCACCGGCAAGCGATCGAGCAGGCTCATCACTAAACCTGCGAGGGTTTGATAGTCGTCAGTGGGCGCGGCCTGGAAGCCGGTGCGCTGGCGAATCTGGTTAAGGGTCAACGCACCATTGGCGCGAAAACCCTCACCTTCCTCGACGATATCCGGCCCTTCAATCTCGCTGGCGTCCGGCAATTCACCAGCGATGGATTCGAGAATGTCGGTCATGCTCAACACGCCCATGAAATCGCCGAATTCGTTAATCACGAAGGCAATATGGGTCGATTCCTGACGCATCTGCTCCAGGGCGTTGAGGATCGAAAAGCTCTCCAACAAGTTGATCGCACGGCGCGCCAAGTGCTCCAGATTCGGCTCGTTGCCAGCCAGGTATTCCTTGAGCAGCTCCTTCTTGTGCACGAAGCCTAATGGCTCATCGACAGCGCCGTTGCGGATCAACGGCAGCCGCGAGTAGGACGAATGCATCAGTTTCAGGCGAATAGTGTCGCCATCGTCCGCCAGATCAATACAGTCGACCTTGGCCCGTGGGGTCATCAAGGTGCGGATCGGCCGCTCGGCCAATTGCAGCACGCCGCTGATCATCACGCGTTCGCGTCGGTCGAACAGCGGCCCCTGGGCCGCGTCCGGCTCGCCCATCAGGTCGGCAACGTCGTCATCCATGCCCTCCACAGCCAGACTGCGACCGCCGAGCAAACGCATCACCGCATGCGCGGTACGCTGACGAACCGGCAAGGTGCCCTGTGCCGACTTCTTGCGACGGGCGCGGGCAATCTGGTTGAACACCTCAATCAGAATCGAGAAACCAATCGCCGCATACAGGTAGCCCTTCGGAATATGGAAGCCCAGGCCCTCGGCAGTCAGGGCAAAACCGATCATCATCAAGAAGCCCAGGCACAGCATGATCACCGTCGGGTGCGCGTTGACGAAGCGGGTCAGCGGCTTGCTGGCCACGATCATCAGACCGATGGACACGATCACTGCGATCATCATCACCGCCAGTTCATCCACCATGCCCACGGCGGTAATCACTGCGTCGAGGGAGAACACTGCGTCGAGCACCACGATCTGCGCGACGATCGGCCAGAACATCGCATACGCCACATTGCCAGAGCGCTGGGCCACATGACCTTCAAGGCGCTCATGCAATTCCATGGTGGCCTTGAACAACAGGAACACACCACCAAACAGCATGATCAGGTCACGGCCGGAGAAGCTCTTGTCGAACACCTCGAACAAGGGCTGGGTCAGCGTCACCAACCAGGAAATACTCGCCAGTAAGCCCAGGCGCATCAGCAGCGCCAGGGACAAACCGATCAACCGCGCCCGGTCGCGCTGCTCCGGCGGCAGCTTGTCCGCGAGGATCGCGATAAACACCAGGTTGTCGATGCCCAGCACCAGTTCCAGCACAATCAAGGTCAACAGGCCGAGCCAGGCCGTTGGATCCGCTAACCATTCCATTTATAGAGTCTCGTAATAGATTTCAGAATGCCAGACACGGCAAAGCGCGGTCAGTGGACCGGGACAAGGTTAGCAGTCGGAATACGGGATGCTTTAGCGGAAACAGCGACAGTGGGTGTCTTGGGGAAAGACGACTGGGAGGCTCCGAGAGGGTGTTCATGCAAGTCCTGCTGTGAAAAAAGGACTTGAATCGTACAGTCGAAACCCAAATTTCCCACAACGCAAAACTATTACAAAATCTGTCCTCCAAACCCACATAAGCCAGGTCCACATTGTGGACCTGCGCCGGTCAGGTTTTTCGTGTCGCATCGTCAAGCGCCAAAATCGTATGCGCATTCGTCACCGTCGTCGCCAGCGTATTAATCACCCCCGACCGCAACGCCCCCAAGGTCGCCGCCGCCTTGGTGTTCTCACTGGCAATCGCCACCACATCCGGGATACGAAACAATTCCTGCACCGTCAACCCGATCACCCGCCCTTGAATCGCATTGACCGCCGGCTGCCCATGAATGTCGATAAAGTCATAGCCCATCATGTCGCCCACCGTGCCGGACAACCGCGCCTGGGCAATTTCCTGCGGTGAGAACCAGCCCATGCGCACCATGTTGCTGTTCTCGCTCATGTCGCCAATGCCGATCAGCGCAATATCCGCCCGCCGCGCCCGATCCAGGGTCGAGCGTACTGTGTCGTTATTGATCAACACTCCACGCAGCTCAGGGTTCGCTACCAGCGCCGGGGCGTACAGGCTTTCACTTTCACCGCCAAAGCGCAGCGCAAGGCGCCTGCAAATATGGTCGGGGTTCATGTACTCGCCAGCCTTGAGCGAACCGCCGATGGCACACACAAATGTGCAATTGCGCGTCACCGGCAAAAACACGTTATCGGCCACCGCCCCGACGTTACGGCCCATGCCCACGGCGACAATCATGCCGTCACTCAAGGTTTTGTTCAGGTAGTTGGCCACCAGGCTGGCAACAGCCGAACGCTGGGTGTCGGGGTCACTGTGGTCGACGGCGATCAACGCACGGTCGAGTTTGAAGCGCTCCACCAGCGCCCGTTCCAGCTCGTTGTTCATCGCCGGGTGCTGTAACACGCGCACCTCGACAATGCCTTCATCGCGCGCACGCTTGAGCAGGCGGCTGACTTTCGCGCGTGACAGGTCGAAGCGCTTGGCGATAGCTTCCTGAGTGACGTTCTCGAGGTAATAGAGCATCGCCACTTCGGTCATTTGATCGATATCGCTGGCTATGCGCTGGGTACTGTCACTCATGGGGACGGGCTTCCGTTTCGGCGTCAAAGGCGCATTCTCCCGACTCTTGCCCCGTTCCGTCCACTACTGATGCCCATCACGCTCGATCGCATTGATGCGCTCGACCTTGGCCCCGGAACGCGCCGCCTCGAACTCCGACGCAAGGAACGCGGCGACGATGCTTTTGGCCAGCTCCGCGCCGATCACCCGCGCGCCGATGGACAGGATCTGCGCATCGTTGCTCTTGCGCGCCCGCTCCGCCGAATACGTGTCATGCGCCTGCGCAGCCCGAATGCCCAGCACCTTATTGGCCGAGATAGCCATGCCGATCCCGGTGCCACACACCAGCACGCCCAGGCGCTGCTGCCCGGCCTTGATGGCATTGGCCACCGCCAGGGCGATGTCCGGGTACAGCACCGGCGCGGTGGAGTGGGTGCCGAAGTCGGTCACCGGGTAACCCAACGCCTCGATATGGCGCTTCAACAGCTCTTTGAGCTCAAAACCCGCTTCATCGCATCCGATAGCCACCGGGAAAGGTGTGTTCATGGCGTCTGGCTCCGCTGCCGTGATCGTACTTATGACTGATCATATGATCACTCAATGAAATTTCGCTCAGTCATTTCGCGGGTATTCAGCCCTTCCTGTCAAGCGAGTTTTAACTGACCTCGCAGTCAAAGCCCTATAAAAGGGCATTGCGACCCAGACAGACGAGATTCACACCTTTTAAGTGAAAGAGATTGACCGATCAGAATTTCATTTGATACACATATGATCACAGCAAAACATGACTGTGCGACCTAATAAGAATTCACAGCACGAGGACACGCCGATGGCCACGCCATTACTGCTCCAGGCTGAACACGTCGCCAAGGCTTACGCCGGGGTGCCTGCCCTGCGTGACGGGCGCCTCTCTCTGCGGGCCGGCAGCGTCCATGCGTTGTGCGGCGGCAACGGCGCCGGCAAGTCAA
The DNA here is from genome assembly GCF_052850675.1 of Pseudomonas sp. 1152_12. Taxonomy (NCBI): domain Bacteria; kingdom Pseudomonadati; phylum Pseudomonadota; class Gammaproteobacteria; order Pseudomonadales; family Pseudomonadaceae; genus Pseudomonas; species Pseudomonas sp. 1152_12. The sequence continues at coordinate 155,496 of NZ_VXCW01000011.1, forward strand.
CCTTCCTGAGCATCCTGATGGGCATCACCCAACGTGACGCCGGGAGCATTCTGCTCAACGGTGCAGCCGTGCAGTTCAACCGCCCGAGCGAAGCTTTGGCGGCGGGGATCGCGATGATCACCCAGGAGCTGGAACCCATCCCTTATATGACCGTCGCCGAAAATATCTGGCTGGGCCGTGAGCCGCGCCGTGCTGGCTGTATCGTCGACAGCAAGACCCTCAATCGCCGCACCCGCGAGCTGCTCGAAAGCCTGGAATTCGACGTCGACGCCACCAGCCCCATGCACCGCCTGAGCGTGGCACAGGTGCAACTGGTGGAAATCGCCAAGGCCTTCAGCCATGACTGCCAAGTGATGATCATGGACGAACCCACCTCGGCCATCGGCGAGCGCGAGGCGCAAACCCTGTTCAAGGCGATCCGCCGCCTCACCGCACGTGGCGCTGGCATCGTCTATGTGTCGCACCGTTTGAGTGAACTGGCGCAGATCGCCGATGACTACAGCATCTTTCGCGACGGCGCCTTTGTGGAAAGCGGGCGCATGGCCGATATCGACCGCAACCACCTGGTACGTGGCATCGTCGGCCAGGAACTGACGCGCATCGACCACAAGGTCGGCCGCGAATGCGCCGCCGCCACCTGCCTGCAAGTCAACAACCTGAGCCGTAACGGCGAGTTTCACGACATCAGCCTGCAACTGCGCCAGGGCGAAATCCTCGGCATCTATGGCCTGATGGGCTCGGGGCGCAGCGAGTTTCTCAACTGCATCTACGGCCTGACCGTGGCGGACTCCGGCAGCGTCACCCTGCAAGGCAAGCCCATGCCCGCAGGCTTGCCCAAGGCCACGATCAACGCCGGCATGTCGCTGGTCACCGAAGACCGCAAAGACAGCGGCCTGGTGCTCACCGGTAGCATTCTTTCCAACATTGCACTGTCGGCCTACAAGCGCCTGTCAAGTTGGTCGCTGATCAATGCGCGCAAGGAAGCCCAACTGGCGCAGGACATGGTTAAGCGCCTGCAGATCAAAACCACCTCACTGGCGTTGCCGGTGGCCTCCATGAGCGGCGGCAACCAGCAGAAAGTGGTGCTCGCCAAATGCCTGTCGACCGAGCCGGTGTGCCTGCTTTGCGATGAACCCACCCGGGGCATTGATGAAGGCGCCAAGCAAGAGATCTATCACTTGCTTGACCAGTTCGTGCGTGCCGGTGGCGCGGCCATTGTGGTCTCGTCCGAAGCCCCGGAGTTGCTGCACCTGAGTGATCGCATCGCCGTATTCAAGGGCGGCCGGCTGGTGACCATCAGCAGCAACACCGCCCTTTCCCAGGAAGCTTTGTTGAGTCTTGCCTCATGAATGCCAAAACCATTGCTGCACCCATTACAGCCTCCCCCCGTAACCGTCTGCGCCTGTCTCTTGACCGTTTCGGCCTGCCGCTGGTGTTTATCCTGCTATGCGTGGTGATGGCGTTTTCCAGCGAATACTTCATGACCTGGCGCAACTGGATGGACATCCTGCGCCAGACGTCCATCAACGGCATCCTCGCGGTGGGCATGACCTACGTGATTTTGACCAAGGGCATCGACCTGTCAGTGGGCTCGATCCTGGCGTTCGCCGGGCTGTGCAGCGCCATGGTCGCCACCCAGGGTTACGGCCTGCTGGCGGCGGTCAGTGCCGGGATGTTTGCCGGGGCAATGCTCGGTGTGGTCAACGGTTTTATGGTCGCCAACCTGTCGATCCCGCCGTTCGTGGCCACCCTCGGCATGCTCAGCATCGCGCGGGGCATGACCTTTATCCTCAACGACGGCAGCCCCATCACCGACCTGCCCGACGCCTACCTGGCGCTAGGCATCGGCAAAATCGGGCCGATTGGCGTACCGATTGTGATCTTCGCCGTGGTCGCACTGATCTTCTGGATGGTGCTGCGCTACACCACCTACGGGCGCTATGTGTACGCGGTGGGCGGCAACGAAAAGAGCGCGCGCACCTCCGGCATCGGCGTGCGCAAGGTGATGTTTTCGGTGTACGTGGTCTCGGGTCTGCTCGCAGGTTTAGCCGGTGTGGTGCTGTCGGCACGCACCACTTCTGCCCTGCCCCAGGCTGGGGTTTCCTATGAGCTGGACGCGATTGCCGCTGTGGTAATCGGCGGTACCAGCTTGTCGGGCGGCACCGGCAGCATTGTCGGCACGCTGTTTGGTGCGCTGCTGATCGGGGTGATCAACAACGGGCTGAACCTGCTCGGCGTGTCCTCGTATTACCAGCAGGTCGCCAAGGGCCTGATCATCGTGTTCGCAGTACTGATCGATGTGTGGCGCAAGAAAAAACGCTAGAGAACGACCCACAACAATAACCGGAGTTCTACTCATGAAACTTGGTACCACTTTGGCCGCTGCGGCGACCCTCTCCCTGCTCGCCAGCAGTATCGCGCTGGCCGCCGATGGCAAGACCTACAAAGTCGGCGCAGCCGTCTACGGCCTCAAGGGCCAGTTCATGCAGAACTGGGTCCGCGAGCTGAAGGAACACCCGGCGGTCAAGGACGGCACCGTGCAGTTGACCGTGTTCGACGGCAACTACGACGCCCTGACCCAGAACAACCAGATCGAAAACATGGTGACCCAGCACTACGACGCCATTCTGTTCGTACCAATCGACACCAAGGCCGGCGTGGGTACCGTGAAGCAAGCCATGAGCAACGACGTGGTGGTCATCGCCTCCAATACGAAAGTAGCCGATGCCTCCGTGCCTTACGTGGGTAACGATGACGTGGAAGGCGGCCGCCTGCAGGCCCAGGCCATGGTCGACAAGCTCAACGGTAAAGGCAATGTGGTGATCATCCAGGGCCCGATTGGCCAATCGGCGCAGATCGACCGGGAAAAAGGCGAGCTGGAAGTGCTAGGCAAGCACCCGGACATCAAGATCATCGAGAAAAAGACCGCCAACTGGGACCGCGCCCAGGCCATGACCCTCACCGAAGACTGGTTGAACGCGCACCCCAAAGGCATCAACGGCGTGATCGCACAGAACGACGACATGGCCCTGGGCGCTGTGCAGGCCCTCAAGTCCCACGGACTGACATCCAAAGACGTGCCGGTGACCTCCATCGACGGCATGCCGGACGCGATCCAGGCGGCGAAGAAAGACGAAGTCACCACCTTCCTCCAAGACGCTCAGGCCCAGTCCCAAGGCGCGCTGGACGTGGCGCTGCGTACGCTGGCGGGCAAGGACTACAAGCCGCAGTCGGTGATCTGGGAGCGTTATGCCAAGGACGTGAAGTGGGCGGATGGCACCGCCAAGAACTACATCTTGCCGTGGGTGCCAGTGACCAACGCCAACGCCGATGCGCTGTACAAACAAGTCAGCGGCGGTAAGTAGCTTTCACCTTGAAATAAGGTCAAGCCTGCTTCCACATTGGACCTCTCGCGCTTTTGATAGAGGAGTCATGCATGTCTGGATTCTGGAACCAAGCCTTCGACCTCACCGGTCGTTGCGCGGTGATCACCGGTGGTGCCGCCGGGATTGGCCTGGCCTGCGCCACTTTGCTGGCAGAGCGCGGCGCACGCGTGGCCTTGCTCGACCGTGACCCGGCGGTGGCTGAAGTCGCCGCCAGCCTGGGCACCGAGCACCTGGGCCTTGCCGTCGACCTCAGCCAGATCGGCCAGGTACACCACTCCATCGACCTGGTGTTCGAACATTTCCAACGCCTGGATTACCTGATCAACAGCGCTGGCATTGTCCTGCTGGACAAGGCCGTCGACGTCAGCGAAAGCGCCTGGGACAGCACCCTCGATATCAACCTCAAAGCCAGCTTCTTCGTGGCCCAGGCCTGCGCCAAACACATGCTGGGCAACGGCGGCGGGCGCATCGTCAACCTCGCCTCGCAAGCCGCCGTGATTGGCCTGGACCGCCACGTCGCCTACTGCGCAAGCAAGGCGGCCATCGTCGGCATGACCAAGGTGTTGGCAATGGAGTGGGCGCCGCAGATCAACGTCAACGCCATCTCCCCGACCATCGTCGAGACCGCTCTGGGCAAGAAAGCCTGGGCCGGTGAGGTGGGCGAACGGGCCAAACTGCAGATCCCGGCGGGCCGCTTCGCCCAGCCGGAAGAAATCGCCGGGCTGGCGTTGTACCTGCTCAGCGATGCCGCGCAGATGATCACCGGCGCCAACATGGTGATCGACGGCGGCTACAGCATTCAGTAATTCATCTTTTGTCGTGAGGTTTTGTCATGTCCACCGTCACCGAACGCACCCCTGAACAGCTCGCCCCCAGCATCCCGAAAACCATGCAGGCCGTGGTCTGCCATGGCCCGCAAGACTACCGCCTGGAAACCGTCGATGTGCCCACGCCCGGGCCTGACGAGATTCTCACCAAAGTCGAGCTGTGCGGCATCTGCATGGGCGATATCAAGACCTATCGCGGCGCGCCGTCGTTCTGGGGCGACGCCGAGCAACCGCGCTACGTGAAACCGCCGATGATCCCCGGGCATGAATTCGTCTGCCGCGTGGTTGCCCTCGGCCCAGGCGCAGAAAAACGCGGCGTGGCGGTGGGTGACCGGGTGATCTCCGAGCAGATTGTGCCGTGCTGGGGCTGCCGCTTCTGCAACCACGGCCAGTACTGGATGTGCCAGAAGCATGACCTGTATGGCTTCCAGAACAATGTGCAGGGCGCCATGGCCCAGTACATGATATTCACCAAGGAAGGCATCATCCACAAAGTGCCGGAATCCATCGCCCCCGACGAAGCCATCCTGATTGAACCACTGGCCTGCTCGCTGCATGCCGCCGAGCGCGCCAATGTCGACCATGACGACGTGGTGGTGGTGGCCGGTGCCGGCACCCTGGGCCTGGGCATCATCGGCGCCGTGCGCCTGCGCAATCCGAAAAAGCTGATCGTGCTGGACATGAAACCCGAACGCGCCGCCCTCGCCCTGCGCATGGGCGCCGACGAAGTGTGGAACCCGGCCGACGTCGACGTCATGGCCAACATCCGCGCAATCACCGACGGTTATGGCTGCGACATTTATATCGAAGCCACCGGGCATCACAAGGCAGTCAACCAGGGCCTGGCGATGCTGCGCAAGCTGGGGCGTTTTGTCGAATTCAGCGTCTTTAATGATGAGGCCACGGTAGATTGGTCGATCATCGGCGACCGCAAGGAGTTGGACATTCTGGGCTCACACCTGGGCCCGTACATGTACCCGCGCGCCATCGACTTTATCGGCAACCGCAAGATCGACATGCGCGACGTGGTGACCCACAAATTTGCGCTGGCGGACTTCAAGGAAGCGTTTGCGGTGATGGAGCGCGGCGACAAGTCGCTGAAGGTTGTGCTGGAACCTTAAAAACACCACCTATCCAATTGTGGGAGCTGGCAAACCAGCTCCCACATTAGACAGTGGTCGTCCTTTAGAACAAGAACAGGAACCCGCGTTATGAATCGAGTGATCAACGATCCGGACCAAGTGGTCGAGGACATGCTGCGCGGTATTCTGATCGCGCACTTCGAGCTGCGCCAATACGAGTCCAACCCACGCGTTATCGTCAAAGCCAAGCCCTCAAACAAGGGCCACGTGGGCATCGTCACCGGCGGCGGTTCCGGCCATGAACCCGCCTTCCTCGGCTACGTCGGCCCAGGCCTGGTGGACGCCGTGGCGGTCGGTGAAATCTTCTCCTCGCCCACCGCCAAGAGCTTTTTCGACGCCTTCCGCGCCGCCGAGCATGGCGCGGGCGTGGCCTGCTTGTATGGCAACTATGCTGGCGACAACATGAACGTGAAGCTGGCGATGAAAATGGCCGCCAGTAAAGACATGCACATCCGCACCGTGGTTGCCAACGACGACGTAGCCTCTGCACCCAAGGCCGATATCGCCAAACGTCGCGGCGTGGCCGGGGAAATTTTCATGTGGAAGATCGGTGGTGCCGCCGCCGCCCAGCATTACGACCTCGACGGGGTGATTCGCGTCGCGCAGAAAACCGTCGATCACTGCCGCTCGATTGGCATCGGCCTCACCCCGTGCACCATTGCTGCGGTGGGCAAGCCAAACTTCCAGATCCCCGACGGCCAGATGGAACTGGGCATCGGCCATCACGGCGAACCGGGCATTGAAGTGATCCCCATCGAATCCGCCGCCGCCATGGCCGAACGCATGCTCGCGCCGATCCTGGCCGACCGTGATTTCAGCCAGGACGACAGCGTGGTCGTACTGGTCTCCGGCCTGGGTGCCACGCCGGTCATGGAGCTGTACATTTTCTACGCCGAGGTGGAACGCCAGCTCAAGGCTAAGGGCTTGAAGATTCACCGCTGCTACGTGGGCAACTACTTCACTTCCCTTGAGATGATGGGCGTGACCCTGACCCTGCTCGGCCTCGACGCGGAGCTTAAAACCCTGATCGACCATCCCTGCCGTTCCATCGGCATGACCCAAGCGGAGTGAATCATGAGCCAACATTTTTCCACCCATGACGGCAGCGCCATCATCGCCGATTTGGTCAGTGTGATTGTGGCCAACCGCGAATACCTCAGCGAAGTCGACGGCGCGATTGGCGACGGCGACCACGGCATCAACATGGCCAAGGGTTTCGCCCATTGCGGGCGCACTATCGAGGGCCGCCAACTGACCCTGGCCGAAGCGCTGGACGAACTGACCCTGAGCTTGATGGAAGGCATCGGCGGCTCCATGGGCCCGTTGTACGGCAGCCTGTTCATCGGCATGGCCGACGAAGTGCGCGACCGTGAAGACATCGACGCCGCGACCTTCGCCCACCTGCTGCGCGGTGGCCTGACCTCGTTGCAAGACATCACCGAGGCAGGCGTGGGTGACAAGTGCTTGATGGACACGCTGATCCCGGCGGTTGAAGCGTTCGAACGCGCGCATGCGGAAGGCGCATCCTTCAGCGATGCACTGGAAGCGATGAAAACCGCCGCGTCACAGGGGCGAGACTCGACCAAAGACTTGGTTGCAAAAATCGGCCGCGCCAGCCGTTTGGGCGAGCGCTCGCTAGGCGTGCTGGATGCAGGGGCGGTGTCGTGCTGCTTGATCCTGACGCGGTTGGCGGATTCGGTTCAACCGAGGTTGGCGTAGCGCCCGAGATGCCCCCTTCGCGATCAAGCCTCCAACTTAGCTGCCTGCTTAACCTGCTGGATATACCGCACCACCGCCGGCGCTTGCTCAAAGCGCCGGTGAATCAGCGACAGCCACGACGCGGCCTCGCTGCCCTGAATGCTGCGGTACACCACGCCCGGCAAACTCACATGCCCGACCATCGACGCAGGCACCACCGCCACGCCCTGCCCTAACGATACCAACGCCACTACCGCGACCAACCCACCCGGCTGCGGCCCCAGCCGCGGGGCAAAACCGCCCTGGGCGGCGACGTGCAAGGTGCCGCTGATTTGCTCTGGCAAGATGAACGTCTCGTTTTGCAGGTGCTCACAACCGATAGCTTTGAGCCCCAACAGCCAGGAATCCTGCGCCAGCGCCAACACAAACCCTTCGCTGTCCAGGCGCACGGCCTCAACGCCGTCGGGCAAGGTCAGCGGCGAGCGGATATAGCCAATGTCATAACGCCCGTCCGCCACCGCGCTTGGCAATGTCGCCATCGCGCATTCGCGCACATTCACGCTCACATCGGGAAACGCCTGGCTGAACGCTTGCATCTGCCGCTGCAACAACCCGCAGTACACCGCCGAGGCCACGTAGCCCAACTCGATATGCCCGATCTCCCCGCGCCCGGCGCGCTGGGCATTGCGTTGGGCGAATTCGAATTGGCGCACCGTGGCTTCGGCTTCAATCAGCAAGGCGGCACCGGCTTCGGTGAGACTGACTTCGCGTTGCTGACGGACAAATAAGCGTGTGCCCAGGCTGGCTTCCATGTCCTGGATCTGCCGGCTCAAGGTCGGCGGCGCGATGCCTAGCTGCGCGGCGGCACGGGAGAAATTGCGCTGACGGGCAACGGCCAGGAAGTAGCGGAAGTGGCGGATTTCCATCGCAGGGTTAGCTCAAAGGTAATGAAGTGCTTCAGGCCAGCTAATAGAACGAGCTGCGGCTGCGGATAAGCTCAGCGTACCTCAACACTAGAGAGCCTTTGCGATGTTAGTCAACTGCCTTTCCCCTATTGCCTGCAAGGTAATTAAGCCATGAACCGGGCCAGTCCACGTTTGACGCTACTGACCGCCTCCGGCGTGTGTTCGCTGATCGTGCTCGACACCAATATTGTCGCCGTGACCTTGCCGAGCATCGCCCGCGACCTGGGCGCCAACTTCGCCGATATCGAGTGGGTGGTCAGCGCCTATATGCTCGCGTTCGCCGCCTTGTTGCTGCCGGCCGGCAGCATCGCCGACCGCTTCGGGCGCCAGAAGACGCTGATCTGGGGCTTGAGCATTTTCATCCTGGCCTCCCTGGGCTGCGGCGCGGCGCCCACTGCGCTGCTGCTGGATGTCGCCCGCGCAGTGAAAGGTGTCGGCGCAGCCTTGTTGCTGACCTCCGCCCTCGCGTCCATCGGCCATACCTTCCACGATGAAGTGGAACGCGCCAAAGCCTGGGCGTTCTGGGGCGCGTGCATGGGCGTGGCAATGACCGCCGCGCCGACCCTGGGCGGCGTGATCACCGAATACCTGGGCTGGCGCTGGATTTTCTACCTCAACCTGCCCGTGGGCCTGGGTTTGATGGCACTGGTGCTGCGTGCAATTCCAGAGTCGCGCGACGCCCAATCAGCGCGGCTTGATCCCTGGGGCAGCCTGGCATTCAGCGCGAGCCTGCTGTGCCTGGTCTGGGGCCTGATCGAGGCCAATCGCATCGGCTGGGATAACCCGCTGACCTCTGCACGCCTGATCGGCGGCGCGGTGCTGCTGGGTGTGTTTGTGATCGTCGAGCGCGTGCAACAACGACCCATGGTGGACTTGCAGCTGTTTCGCCATCCGCGTTTTATCGGCGCCCTGCTCGGCATGTTTGCCTATGCCGGGTGCGCCCAAGTGATGATGACGTTGCTGCCGTTCTACCTGCAAAACGGCCTGGGCTTCTGCGCGATTGCTTCGGGTCTGGGCATGTTGCCGTTTGCACTGACCATGTTGATCTGCCCACGCATCGGCGCGCGGCTGGCGGGGCGCTTTGCACCGGCAACGATGATGGCGACCGGCTTGACCTTGGTCGGTTGCGGCAACCTGTTGAGCGCTTGGACGGTCACTATCGGCGGCTATCTGCCCTTCGCCCTGGCGATTGCCGTGACCGGCGCCGGTGCAGGCTTGCTCAATGGTGATACGCAAAAAAACATCATGGCCTGCGTACCTAGGGACCGTGCGGGCATGGCTTCAGGCATGAGTACGACGATGCGTTTCAGCGCAATCATGCTGGCCATCGGTGTGTACGGGGCGCTGCTGAGCAGCCATAGCGAGCAGTTGCTGAGGGCGAGTGTGGCGTCGCAATGGCACGGCCAGGTGGCGGGGATTGCATCGCGCGTAGTAGCCGGGGATATGCCATCGGCGATGGGCTTGTTGCCGCAAGCGGCCCGGGAAGTCATGCAACCGCTGGCACGGCAGGCGTTTGTGGGTGGCTTCAGCGCGGTGTTGTGGGTAGCGGGGCTGTTGGGGTTGCTGGGGGCGCTGGTGGTGGGGCTGCTGATGAGGAAGCCGATTCCAGTAGCGCCGCAGCCATCAATGTTGACACGGATCTAACGTGGCAAGGGGCTTGCTCCCGATAGCGGTGGTTCAGTCGATAGATTCATTGACTGCCACACCGCCATCGGGAGCAAGCCCCCTCCCACAAGGGATTACCTACGTTCTTAAGATCGGTTTACCAGAACCGCTGCTGAGTCAACCGACTCCACCAGGTCAGCAGCACGCGGTCCACCGAGCCGCTGGCCGCCAAGCCTACCCGCTCCTGCAGGCTTTTACGCTCGGCATAGTGCAGGTGGAACACTTCGGCGGTCTTGGCCTTGGCGGCCAGGTATTCGTCGCTGGTTTGCAGCTCGTCGACCAGTTGTTTATCGAGCGCCGCAACACCCAGCCACACTTCCCCGGTCGCGACCTCATCAATCGCCAGCTGTGGGCGATAACGCGAGACGAAGTTCTTGAACAGCTGATGGGTGATGTCCAGGTCTTCCTGGAACTTCTCGCGGCCTTTCTCGGTGTTTTCGCCAAACACGGTCAGGGTGCGTTTGTATTCACCAGCGGTCAGCACTTCAAAGTCAATGTCGTGTTTTTTCAGCAGGCGGTTAACGTTAGGCAATTGCGCCACCACGCCAATCGAGCCAAGGATGGCGAACGGTGCGCTGATGATCTTCTCGCCGATGCACGCCATCATATAGCCCCCGCTGGCCGCGACTTTGTCGATGCACACAGTCAACGGCACGCCGGCCTGGCGGATACGCGCCAGTTGGGAGGACGCCAAGCCATAGCTGTGGACCATGCCGCCGCCACTTTCCAGGCGCAGCACCACTTCATCTTTAGGCGTGGCCAGACTCAGCAGCGCGGTGATTTCATGGCGCAGGCTTTCGGTGGCCGAGGCCTTGATGTCGCCGTCAAAATCCAGCACGAATACCCGCGGCTTGGCCTCGGGCTTCTTCTTGCTGTTCTTCTTTTCGGTTTTGCTTTCAGACTTGCGCAGGGCCTTGAGCTGGTCTTTGTCGAGCAGGCTCGCTTCCAAGCGCTCACGCAGGCCCTTGTAGAAATCATTCAGCTTGCTGACCTGCAACTGGCCGGCCGCTTTGCGACGGCCTTTGCTGCGCAGCGCCGCGAAGCTGATCAGTACCACCAAAATAGCGACCACCAGGGTGACGGTCTTCGCTAGAAAGCTCGCGTATTCAGCCAAAAAATCCATGTGTCTCCTTAACAATGCACGGCGCCAGGCGCGGATTGCCCAAGCATACCGACGCGATCGTCAGGCGGCCAGTGCTCAAACCGCCAGCAACCAAGCTGCTCTAACGCACTTTTAAAACAAGCGTATGTTTTTTCATTGACAGCTCGCAGGCATCCTCATAACCTCGCCAGACTTTCAACGTACCGGGAAAACGGACGTGGGCAGCATTTATTTGATTCGACATGGCCAGGCCTCCTTCGGTGCAGACGACTATGACGTCCTGTCGCCCGTCGGCGTGGAACAAGCGCAAGTACTCGGGCGCCACCTGGCCGACTTGGGCCTGACGTTCGACCGCTGCATCGCCGGCGACCTGCGCCGCCAGCAGCACACCGCCACGGCCGCATTCGATCAATACAGCGCCCTGGGCCTGCCGGTGCCGCCTCTGGAAACCGACCCGGCTTTCAATGAGTTCGACGGCGAGGCCATCATCCGCGCCCTGCTCCCCGACTTGCTCGCCAGCGAACCCCACGCTGTGGAGGTGTTGCGCAATGGCGCGCAGAACCGCAGCGAGTTCCAGCGCATCTTCGCCTTGATCATCGAGCGATGGCTGGCCGGTACTTATGATCCACCGGGGCTGGAAAGCTGGCTGGGGTTTGTCGAGCGTGTACAAGGCGGCCTGCAACGGATTCTTGAAGCCGCCGACAGCTCGCAAAAAATCGCCGTGTTCACCTCCGGCGGCACCATCACCGCCCTGCTCCACCTGATTACCCGAATGCCTGCCGCCCAGGCCTTCGAACTGAACTGGCAAATTGTTAACACCTCGCTCAACCAGCTGAAATTCCGCGGTCGCGAGGTGGCACTGGCTTCCTTCAACAGTCATACCCACTTGCAACTGTTGAAGGCGCCGCAGCTCATCACTTTCCGATGAATTGCGGCCAACCGTGACCCCAAGGTCACTGGACTCTACCTTAAAGGATCGAAACCATGACTGACGTAGCCAAAGCTGTAGAAGCAATGAAAGCCAAATTCAACCCAGCCGCTGCCGACGGCCTGGACCTGGTGTTCGGTTTCCGTATCGACGACACCCAGAACTTTTCGCTGGTGGTGAAGAACAACACCTGCGAACTGCTGGAAGGCGAAAACCCGGACGCCCAAGTGACCCTGGTCATGGACGGCGACACCATGAAAGGCATCGTCAGCGGCGACACCGACGGCATGCAAGCGTTCATGGGCGGCAAGCTGCGCACTGAAGGCGACATGATGCTGGCGATGAAGCTGAGCGAGCTGTTCCCGGCCTGATAATGCTGATTATGTAGGGCGCTTTATGATGACAAATCCTGCCAGATGGCGGGATTTGTCGTTTCTGGGGTTGGGTTAGTTTGGAAAGGTCGGCGTAGAACGAGCGCATGTGCGTGGGCATTGTGGACATAGCATGAGCCATAAACAGACGGTTTTATCGCCAAAGGGTCTCTATCACTGGTACTTCTGACAGTAGTCACCGAGCTAGGATAGACGCACATTGATCCCCTCCAGCATCCAGAAGGGCATTCGACATGCAAATCCAATCTGACGAACTCGGGAATGTGGCGGTATCGATCGATCCCGCAGAGCAGGTCAATATTCTGACGCAAAACAACACTATTATCACGACCAATATCGTCGCCTTGAGCGAAGACAAAACAAGCATTATCACGGCTTCAGGCGATCAAATTAAAATTGATGAAATCGTTAATATTTCACCGCCCATTGCAACGCGTACAGCCAAATTTTTCGGCGGAATCGTGTTGGATATTGGCGATTTCGCTAACACCGTCGCTGGCGGGCAAGGTAATTCTCATCCCCCTCTGACGTTCACCTATATCAATGGAATCAAGGTGCCGCTAAAGAAATAACGCTAGGTTGCTGCAGCTGTATCAGGGCCTGCTCTTGGGTTGCAGCAACAACGCCACCAACGCACTCCACCCGGTCTGATGGGATGCGCCTAGCCCACGCCCGGTCTCCCCATGAAAATACTCATGGAACAACACCAGATCACGGCTGGCCGGGTCGGTCTCCAGTTGCGCATAGCCCGCCATCGACGGCCTGCAGCCATCCTCATCCCTTAAAAACAAGCGTGTCAGTCGCAGGCTCAGTCCGTCAGCAACCTCCTCCAGCGACGCCAGATAACCACTTCCCGTCGGGTACTCCACCGAGAGGTTATCCGCGTAATACCGATGAAATTCGCGCAGCGACTCGATCAGCATGTAGTTCACCGGCATCCACAACGGCCCACGCCAATTGGAGTTACCGCCGTACAAGCGCGAGTCGGACTCACCAGGCTGGTAACGCGCGCACAGCGTGTCACCATTCATCTTCAACGCCAGCGGCTGTTCGGCAAACGCCTTGGACAAGGAGCGCACGCCGAAGGTGGACAGGAACTCGCTGTCATCGAGCATGCGCCGCAACAGGTCCTTGGTGCGCTCGCCACGCAACAGCGCCAGCAACAGGCGATTGCCCTGCCCCGGCTCGTTCCAGCGCGACACTAACTTGGCCAGGTCCGGCCGGTGGTGCATGAAACCCAGCAGCCGTTCGCGCAAGCCTTCCAGGCCCTCATGCTCGCGCTGCTCCAGCACCAGCACCGCAAACAGCGGCATCAGGCCGACGATGGAGCGCAGGCGCACCGGCTCGCTCTGGCCGTCGGGGCGGTGCAACACGTCGTAGAAGAACAGGTCCTGCTCATCCCACAGGCCTTCAGCGCTGTCATCGACGCGGTTGATGGCGCCGGCGATATACAAGAAGTGCTCGAAAAACTTCACCGCAATGTCGACATACACCACGTTGCGCTTGGCAAGCTCCAGCGCGATTCGCATCAGGTCCAGCGCATAGGCCGCGACCCACGCCGTGCCGTCGGCCTGATCCAGCTGATAGCCCGGTGGCAACGCGGCCGAGCGGTCGAACAAAGCGATGTTGTCCAAACCCAGGAAGCCACCCTGAAACAGGTTGCGGCCTTCGGCGTCCTTGCGGTTGACCCACCAGGAAAAATTCAACAGCAGCTTATGGAAAATCCGCTCAAGGAAATCCATGTCGCCGACACCGGTCAGCGCCTTGTCCTGCTGATACACCCGCCAACTGGCCCAGGCATGCACCGGCGGGTTGGCGTCGTCAAAACGCCATTCATACGCCGGCAACTGGCCGTTGGGGTGCATGAAACGGTCCTTCACCAGCAGCAGTAACTGTTGCTTGGCATACCCCGGATCGATCAGCGCAATCGCCACTGCCTGGAAGCCTTGGTCCCACGAGGCGTACCACGGGTATTCCCAGGTATCGGGCATGGAGAGGATGTCGAAGTTGGACAGGTGCCGCCAATGGGTATTGCGGATATGCAGGCGCTCGGGCGGCGGCGCGGGCTGGGCCGGGTCACCGTCGAGCCATTGGTTCACATCGAAATAGTAGAGCTGCTTTGACCACAGCAACCCGGCCAGGGCCTGGCGTTGTACATTGCGCGCGTCTGCATCGCTAATGCTGTGTTGCAAGGCCGCGTAGAAGTCATCGGCCTCTTGTCGGCGCTGTTCGATCAGCTTGCGCGCATTGACCTGGGGCGCGTCCGTGGGCGCAAACCGCAGGTACAGGGTTTTGCTTTCCTGGCCTGCCAGCTCGAGGATGAAACGCGCGGCGACCTTGGTGCCGGCGTCCCGGCGAATCGCCGATTGCACGCCGCCTACTACGTAATCATTGATGCCGTCCTTGAACGGCCCAGGCGCCGGTTGCCCGCCCAGCTTGGGAAAGTTGCTCTCGTTTTCGCAGAACAACCATTCCACGCCGTCCTGGCCCCAGGCGCTAAGGTGGCGATCGGAAAGTTCATGATGCTGGGCCAGCACGTGCTCGCCGTCCAGGCGCAACTGCGGCTTGGGCGCATCGAAGGTCCAGCTCCAGTCATTGCGTGCCCACAGCTGGGGCAGCACCTGCAAACGCGTTGGCTGGTCCGAGCGGTTATGCACGGTGACCTTCATGAAAATATCGTCGGGCTGGTGCTTGGCGTATTCGACGCTGACATCGCAGTAGCGGTTGTCTTCAAACACCCCGGTGTCGAGGATCTCGTACTCGGCATCCTCAAGCCCACGGCGGGCGTTTTCGGCGGTCAGGTCAGCATAGGGAAAAGCCGCATGCGGGTATTTGTAGAGCATGCGCATGTAGGCATGGCTCGGCACGCCGTCGACGAAAAAGTACAGTTCCTTGACGTCTTCACCGTGATTGCCCTCGGCGTTGTTCAAGCCAAACAGGCGCTCCTTGATGATCGCGTCGCGCTCGTTCCACAGCGCCAGGGCGAGGCACCAGCGTTGCGCTTTGTCGCTGAAACCGGCCAAGCCGTCCTCGCCCCAACGGTAGGCGCGGCTGCGTGCATGTTCATGGGGGAAGTAGGCCCAGGCATCGCCGTCGGCGCTGTAGTCTTCGCGTACCGTGCCCCACTGGCGTTCACTCAAGTACGGGCCCCACTCACGCCAACGCTCAGCCTCTTGGGTTGCCAGGCGTTGGCCTTCGAGCGTTTCAAGGATGTTGGTTGCGGGCGTAGCCGTCATCGGGTCCTCCAGCACTGGCGCAGTGAGGGGCAGTGTAGAACCCATCCACGCCTGGATGCACATGAAGTCTCATCCATGCGCCGAAAAAAACAGGCCGCTGATTAGGCGGCCTGCGTTTTTCGACGCTGCTAACGTACGCGCGTTCTTAGAAGATCGCGTAGGTGTAGTTGAAGATCAGGCGCGTTTGATCCTGATCCGCAGTGCCGGTGTTGTGGCCGTGGTAAGTGCCGGTGCGCAAGGTGGTGCCAAAGCCTTTGAGCGGGCCTGCCTGCACCACGTAATCCAGGCGGAAGTCGGTTTCGTTTTCCTTCTGATCAGGACCGCCTGCCACTTTGGACTTGATGTCGGTACCGTCCAGGTAAGCCACGGAAGCTTTCAAGCCCGGTACATAGGCCTTGAAGTCATACGAGTACTGACCAAAATTGACTTGCTCGCCCGCACGGGAGAACTGGCCAACCACGGCGTCGGTGAACAGGTAGAAGTCGCTGCCGCCAGCGCCTTGTTGGTGTGGATCGGCGAGGCTGCCCTGGTTGACCCACACGAAGCCGCCATCGTCACTCACGCCGATATGGCCGAGCATCAAGCTGCTGCCGCCCAACTGGTAGGTGAACGCGGCGCTGTAGGTTTTGTTGTCCACTTCACCGGCGTGCTTGGCGTAGCCTCCGTTATTGTTGAACGCGTAGCCGCTGTCGCCATTCTTGCCGTCGCTGGTGCTGTCGAAGTAGCGCAGGTCAGTCTTGAACGACTGGTCATTGCCCAGCGGCAATACGTGGACCAGGCCGAAATAGTTCTGTTTGTAGAAATCCTGCAGGTTGGCGTAGTAGTACTGCAACGTCAGGTTTTTCGCGATGGCGTTGTCGGACGAGCCGAACGGTTTGTAGTCCACACCACCAAATTTAAAGCTGTCGCTGTCGCGCGTACCACCGGCGACGCTCAGGCCCGTCGAGTTACTGGACGCACGGCCTTCGGCCTTGTTCAGCTCACCGCCGGTGAAGGTCACGTTAGGAATGTCACTGGAGGTGAGGATGCCGCCATCAAAGGTCTGCGGCGCAACGCGGCTGTCGTTGGAGACCAGGATCGGCAGCACCGGGGCCAAACCGCCACCGACGTGCAACTCGGTCTGGGAAATCCGGAACTTCACGTTACCCGCCGCGCGGCCGAAGCTGTCGGCAGGCTCGGTGCCGTTATTTTTAGTCGGGAAGAAGCTGTTGCCGTTCCCCGCCAGGCCTGGGCCTGCGGCGTGGCCGTCGCCACCATCAAGACGCAAGGCGCCAAACGCCATGACATCGAAACCGACGCCAAGGGTGCCTTGGGTATAGCCGGATTTGTAGTCGAAACGCAGTATTGTCGCGGCTTCGCGCAGATCGTTGTTAGTCCCCGAGCGGTTATCTGCGTTGTAGTACATGGTCCGCGAACTGACCGCCGCATGGCTGTCTTCAAGAAAGCCACTGTGACCTGTGCCCGTGCCCAGCGCACCGAGCCCAAAATCATCAGCGCACGCGTGTTGCGCGAGCAACGCTGCGGTGATGGATAACGCCAGTGTAGAAATTTTCATGTGTAACAGCCCCTGAACATATTTTTATGTGCGTTGTGTGCAAAACGGCGTTTTCATCCCTACAAACGTGACGATTGTTTCATGAGGTTCGGGGCGCACCTCGTGAAGAATTTGTTAGGAAACGCGCGGTGAAGATGAAATTTTTCCGCCACTGTTTTTTGTCATATTCACGTCATCTCATTCATTTGCAGAATGAAGTCCAGAGGAATCTTCGTTTGCAAGCCGCCCTCAAGCTCAACAAAATCTGAGATAGGCCACGTCCATCACAATAGCCATCAGGAATTTTTCTATGCCAGCCACCCCGCATGTCAGCCCTGACGAGATCCGCAAAGGCTTCTCCAAGGCCATGTCCGACATGTACCGAGATGAAGTTCCACTTTACGGTGCGCTGATGGCGCTGGTGGCCGAGACGAATACTCAGGTGTTGGCGAGTGATTCGAGCCTGGCCCGGCAGTTGCGCCGCACGGGCGAAATTGATCGCCTGGACACGGAGCGCCACGGTGCCATCCGCCTGGGCACCGCCTTTGAGCTAGCAACCATTGGCCGTTTGTTTGCGGTGATGGGCATGCAACCGGTGGGCTACTATGACCTCACCCCCGCGGGTGTGCCGGTGCATTCAACCGCCTTTCGCGCCGTGCATGAACGCTCACTGCAAACCAGCCCGTTCCGCGTGTTTACCTCGCTGCTACGCTTGGAACTGATCGAAAACCCCGAGCTGCGTGCCTTCGCCGACAGCGCCCTGGCCAAACGCAAGATCTTCACACCCGGCGCCTTGGCGCTGATCGAACAAGCCGAACGCGACGGCGGCCTCAACGCCCCTGATGCGGATGAATTCATCCGCCAGGCCCTGGAGACCTTCCGCTGGCACCACAGCGCCACTGTCACAGGCCAGCAGTACCAGCAGTTGAGCGACCAGCACCGCCTGATCGCCGACGTGGTGGCCTTCAAGGGCCCGCACATCAACCACCTGACCCCACGCACGCTGGACATCGACCAAGTGCAAGCCGCCATGCCGGGCAAAGGCATCACGCCCAAAGCCGTGATCGAAGGGCCGCCGCGCCGCCACTGCCCTATCCTGCTGCGCCAGACCAGTTTCAAAGCCCTCGACGAGCCTATCGCCTTCACCGACGCCAAGGGCAGCCACAGCGCGCGCTTCGGCGAAATTGAACAACGCGGCGCGGCGCTGACGCCCAAGGGCCGCGCCCTCTACGACCAACTGCTGAACGCGGCGCGCGACGAATTGGGCGCCTTCCCGAATGAGGCGAATGCCGCGCGTTATGTGCAGTTGATGGAACAGCACTTCGAGGCGTTCCCCGATAACCACACGCAGATGCGTGAACAGGGGCTTGCGTACTTCCGCTATTTCGCCACCGAGCAAGGCCTTGCTGCACGCGGCCAAGCCGATCAACCGCGCACGCTGGAGGCACTGGTGGCTGCCGAGCACGTGGACGTGGAACCATTGGTGTATGAGGACTTTCTGCCGGTGAGTGCGGCGGGAATCTTTCAGTCGAACCTTGGGGAGGCGGCGCAGAGTCACTACGCGGCGAATTCAAACCAGGCCGAATTCGAGAAAGCACTGAGCCGTCAGACGATTGATGAGTTGAAGCTGTATGGCGAGACGCAGCAGCGCTCTATAGATGAATGTACTCGGGCGCTGCTGGGATGAAATGAGAGTGCCCACCCGGCTCACCAGCGCAATCCTTGCGCCGAAACAGTCCCCGTAGCCGGGTGGGCGGGGCGAATCTTAAACAGTGAAAAGCGCCCTGTCCCTCGGACAATTCTGAACAAATATGTCCGCGCCCTGTAGGAACACCGACTGTCATTTACCTCAACTGCTGCACAATCTCATCCTTAACCAACAAGCGCTTCTCCTTCAGCTTCTTAAGTTCCTCATCGCTGCCAGCTGCCTTTTCGGCAGTCACTACCAAGTCATCGACAGTTTTGTATTTATCAAACAGCGCATTCAGATGGGGATTTTCTGCCCGGCGCTCGTCGACATCTTGCTTGCTCAGACCTAAGTCCTGGAACAGGTCGTGTTTCACTGGCATGGAGCACCTCCGCAAGTTGATCAATGGTTTACACCCTTGAAGCTAGCCCATTCGAAGGCGTCTTGTCATGTCCAGGATCAATGCATCCCCGTTCGTCGTAATGCGGGCGATGGGATCAAACCTTTGCCGCACCCTGCCCTCCACTGTAGATCGCCACCTGAGGGAGAACGGTTTCATGACTCGCGCCGCCACTGCTGTCGACACCCAATGCATCAACACCCTTCGCACCCTGGCCATGGATGCCGTGCAGAAGGCCAATTCCGGCCACCCAGGCACGCCCATGGGCCTGGCGCCGGTGGGCTACACGTTGTGGAGCCGGTTCCTGCGCTATCACCCCGAGCACCCCGACTGGCCTAACCGTGACCGCTTTGTGTTGTCGGTGGGGCATGCCTCCATGCTGCTCTACTCGCTGCTGCACTTGGCCGGCGTGGTGGAGATTGACGCCCACGGCAAACGCTCCGGCCAACCAGCGATCAGCCTGGACGATATCAAGCAATTCCGGCAGATGGGCTCCAAAACCCCGGGCCATCCCGAGTACCGCATGACCACCGGCGTTGAAACCACCACTGGCCCGCTGGGCCAGGGCTGCGCCAACAGTGTCGGCATGGCCATGGCCGCGCGTTGGCTGGGCCAGCGCTTTAACCGCGACGACAAGGTGCTGTTCGACTACAACGTCTACACCCTGTGCGGTGATGGCGACATGATGGAAGGCATCAGCAGCGAAGCAGCGTCGATGGCCGGGCACTTGAAGCTGGATAACCTGTGCTGGATCTACGACAACAACACCATCAGCATCGAGGGCCACACCGAGCTGGCGTTCAGCGAGGATGTGATCAAGCGTTTCCAGGCCTACGGCTGGCACACCTTGCACGTCACCGACGCGAATGACTTGCAGGCCTTGAGCACGGCGCTGGAGACCTTCAAAGCGAATACCGGCGCGCCGACCCTGATTGTGGTCGACAGCGTGATCGGCTATGGCTCGCCGCACAAACACAACACCGCCGCCGCCCATGGCGAGCCGTTGGGCGCGGACGAAATCCGCCTGACCAAGGCCGCCTACGGCTGGCCCGAAGACTCCAATTTCCTGGTGCCCGACGAAGCCCGCAGCGTTTTGCGTGACGCCCTGCTGGAGCGCAGCAAGCCGTTGTATGAAGAGTGGAATGCGCGGTTGTCACAGCTGGAACAGTACGAACCGGAACTGGCGGATGAACTGCGCCGCATGCGCGCAGGCGAAATGCCCGAGCAGTGGCAAAATGAGCTGCCCAGCTTCGACACCGACGCCAAGGGCGTGGCCAGCCGTGCCGCCGGTGGCGAGGTATTGAATGCCTTTGCCCAGCACATCCCCTGGCTGCTCGGCGGTTCGGCGGACTTGTCGCCATCGACCAAAACCAACCTCACCTTTGACGGTGCCGGGCGTTTCAGTGCGGACGACTACAGCGGGCGCAACCTGCACTTTGGCATCCGCGAGCACGCGATGGGCGCGATTGCCAATGGCATGGCGCTGTCGTATCTACGGCCGTACACCTCGACGTTCCTGGTGTTCAGCGACTACATGAAACCGCCGATCCGCCTGGCGGCGATCATGGAGTTGCCGGTGGTGTTTGTGTTTACCCATGACTCGATTGGGGTGGGTGAAGATGGGCCGACGCATCAACCGATCGAGCACCTGACGCAACTGCGCGCGACGCCGGGGTTGCTGACCCTGCGCCCGGGTGATGCGAATGAAACCGTGGAGTTGTGGAAGGTCGCCCTGGCGCAAACCCATCGACCGAGTTGCGTGGTGTTGTCGCGTCAGGCACTGCCGACGTTGGACCGTACGAAGTATGCGGCGGCGTCGGGCGCTGCCAAGGGCGCTTATGTGTTGGCGGGTGCTGACAAGCCGAAGGTTCTGCTGTTGGCGACGGGCAGTGAAGTCAGCCTGGCGGTGGCGGCGTATGAGCAGTTGAAAGGCCAAGGGATCGCGGCGCAAGTGGTGTCGATGCCGAGCTGGGAGCTGTTTGAAGAACAGGACCAGGCTTACCGCGACAGCGTGTTACCGCCGGCGGTGAAAGCGCGCGTGGTGGTGGAACAGGCCGGGCCATTGGGTTGGGACCGGTATGTCGGGCAGACCGGCGCCAAGGTGGTGATGAACAGCTTCGGCGCGTCGGCGCCGTTGCCCAAGTTGCAGGAGAAGTTTGGGTTTACCGTGGAGAATGTGGTGAGGCTGGCTAAAGAGCAGGTTCAACACAACCCTACTGACTAAAACACGGTAACCCTGTGGGAGCTGAGTCTGTGGGGGTTAGGTAGATTGAGTACATATCCGTTGCTGCGGTAACGGCCGCCTAGGGTTCCGCCCTTACGGCGGGTCACTTTTGGCAAACGCCCCAAAAGTAACCAAAAGGTCTGTGCCCCACCACTCGGTGCCTCGCTTAGGCTCGGCATGCCCTCACTCCGGCTTGAATCCGTGGGCCGCCGCAATGGGCCATCCTTGGCCCAGTGCGGCTAACCCGGCGTCCTGCCGGGTTACCCACGGATTCAAGCCTGCGTTCGGCCATCGTGGTTAATGGGGCCTGTCAGATCAAGATCAAGATCAAAAGCAAGAGCACGGCGGCCTAGTAGCCGACCTGAGTGGTTGAAGCAAAAGCAGGGCAGAAGCAGAGCGCCACCTTTATCTAGCTGATGTAATGAGATCCTAATGTGGGAGCGGGCTTGCCCGCTCCCACAATTTTGACCCAGTTCGACTGCCAGCACCGCAGTGCTCTGCTTTTCTGTGGGAGCTGGCTTGTCGGATCGCCGCACCGCTGCGATGCAGACACCTCGGTCCATCAGGTACACAGAGTTGATGCTATTGCAGGCAAGCCAGCTCCCACATTTGATTGAGTTTCAGCTTCCAGGATCAGGTCGGCTGTCAGGCCGCCTCGGCTTTGCTTTTGCTTTTGATCTAACCACTCAGGTCGGCTACTAGGCCGCCGTGCTCTGCTTTTGATCTTGATCTGAGGCGCCCCGTTAACCACGCTGGCCGAACGCAGGCTTTGGAGCGTGGGTAAACCGGCAGGACGCCGGTTTAGCCGCGATGGGCCAAGGATGGCCCATGGCGGCGGCCCACGCTCCAAAGCCGGAGTGAGGGCACACCGAGCCTAGGCGAGGTGCCGAGTGGTGGGGCAAGAGCCCTTTTGGTTACTTTTGGCTGGGCCGGCATTCCGGGCTCTTTTCCAAAAGTGACCCGCCGTAAGGGCGGAACCAATATCCGCCATCACCCAAATAACGGATATGTACCCAGCGGCCCCCCCGCGACAACCACAGAATTCAATTCGTAAAATAGATACCTATGGTCAGAGCAAACAAGCCCACTCCCACATTTCAACCTTATGACTAGTTAGACCAGCTCCCGGCCGAGGAACGGCGCAGTACGGCTAACCTTGCTTTTCGCCACCTTCTGCGGCGTGCCACTGACAACCACCTTCCCGCCCAAATCCCCGGCCCCCGGGCCGATATCAATCACCCAGTCACTCTGCGCCACCACGCGCATTTCATGCTCCACAACCACCACCGTATGCCCTGCGTCCACCAGATGATTCAGTTGGCTGAGCAAGCGGTCCACATCCCGTGGGTGCAGCCCGGTCGTCGGTTCATCCAGCACATACAAGGTGGCGCCCCGCGCGTTGCGCTGCAACTCGGTGGCCAGCTTGATGCGCTGCGCCTCACCGCCAGACAGTTCCGTCGCCGGCTGGCCCAAACGCAAATAACCCAGGCCGATATCGCGCAGCACCTGCAGCGAACGCAACACCCCCGGCTGTTCGGCAAACACCTCCACCGCCTGTTCCACCGTCAGCGCCAGCACCTGGGCGATGTTCAAGCCCTGCCATTTGATCGCCAGGGTGTCGGGGTTGTAACGCGCCCCGTGGCACGTCGGGCACGGCGCATACACGCTGGGCATAAATAGCAACTCGACGC
This sequence comes from Pseudomonas sp. 1152_12, assembly GCF_052850675.1. Taxonomy (NCBI): domain Bacteria; kingdom Pseudomonadati; phylum Pseudomonadota; class Gammaproteobacteria; order Pseudomonadales; family Pseudomonadaceae; genus Pseudomonas; species Pseudomonas sp. 1152_12. The sequence goes on from NZ_VXCW01000011.1 coordinate 178,373, forward strand.
TGACAAACCCTTCACCCTCGCAATTCGGGCAGCGGCCCTTGGCGACGCTGAAGGAGAACTGACCAGCATCGTAGTGGCGCTTCTTCGCAGCCGGTGTGGCGGCGAACAGTTTGCGCACGTTATCGAACAGCCCGGTGTAGGTTGCCAGGTTAGAGCGCGGGGTGCGGCCGATGGGTTTCTGGTCTACTTGCACGAGTCGGCGGATCTGTTCCAGCCCGGCGCTGATACGCCCACCACTGGTTTGCGGGCTGTCGTCTTCCAGGCTTGGCTCTTCGTCACTTTCCACCACGCGGCCCAGGCCCATACCTACCAGTTCCAGCAGTGCCTGGCTGACCAGGCTGGACTTGCCCGAGCCGGAAATTCCGGTCACCGCCGTGAAGCAACCCAATGGAAAATCCACGCTCAGGTCAGTGAGGTTATTGCGTGTCACACCTTCGAGTTTCAGCCACCCGCAAGGCTCACGGCGCGACTGATCCAAAGGGCGCCGTTCGGCGAACAAATATTCACGCGTCTGCGAGGCCTCAACCTGCGCCAAACCGGCAGGCGGGCCGCTGTACAGCACTTGCCCGCCATGCTCGCCGGCAGCCGGCCCCACGTCGATCAGCCAGTCGGCGCGGCGCATGGTTTCCAGGTCATGCTCCACCACGAACAACGAATTACCCGCCGCTTTCAGACGCTCAAGCGCGGTGAACAATGCTTCGCCATCTGCCGGGTGCAGACCCGCCGATGGCTCATCCAACACATAGATCACGCCGAACAACTGCGAGCCCAATTGCGTGGCCAGGCGCAGGCGCTGCAACTCCCCGGACGACAGCGTTGGCGTGCTGCGTTCCAGGGACAAATAGCCCAAGCCTAACTCGGTCAAGGTACTGACACGCTCGAGCAAATCCTGGGCAATGCGCTGGGCGGCAAGACGCTTTTGCACCGACAGCTTCATCTTGTCCTGCCCCGCCGCTACTGGGCGCAGCAGCTCGGCCAACTGCGACAGTGATAACTGCGACAACTCACCGATATCCACCCCGGCGAACTTCACCGACAGCGCCGCCTTGGTCAGCCGTTTGCCCTCGCACACCGGGCAGTTACTGCCTTGCATGAACTGCGACACGCGCTTTTTCATCAGCGCACTTTGGGTATGGGTGAAGGTGTGCAGAATGTAGCGCCGCGCGCCGCTGAAAGTGCCTTGGTAACTCGGCTCCAACTTGCGCTTGAGTGCGTCGCGGGTCTGCTCAGGGGTCAAGCCTGCGTACACCGGCACGGTGGGGGTTTCTTCGGTGAACAAGATCCAGTCACGCTGCTTTTTCGGCAGTTCGCGCCAAGGGATATCCACGTTGTAACCCAGGGTCACGAGGATGTCGCGCAGGTTTTGCCCTTGCCAGGCCAACGGCCAGGACGCCACCGCGCGCTGGCGAATGCTCAATGAAGGGTCGGGCACCATCAGCGCCTCAGTCACTTCATACACCCGGCCCAGACCATGACATTGCGGGCATGCGCCTTGGGGCAGGTTCGGCGAAAAGTCCTCGGCGTACAGCATCGCCTGCCCTGGCGGATAGCTGCCGGCGCGGGAGTACAGCATGCGGATCAAGCTCGACAAGGTGGTCACGCTGCCCACCGAAGAGCGCGCACTTGGCGTGCCGCGCTGCTGTTGCAGGGCCACAGCCGGTGGCAGGCCTTCGATGGAATCCACATCCGGCACGCCAACTTGGTCGATCAAGCGCCGCGCATAGGGCGCCACCGATTCGAAATAACGCCGCTGGGCCTCGGCATACACCGTGGAAAACGCCAAGGAGGACTTGCCGGAACCCGAGACGCCGGTGAACACCACCAGGGCATCCCGGGGGATGTCCACATCGACGTTACGCAGGTTGTGTTCGCGGGCGCCGCGCACCCGCACAAAACCTGGGCGCTGGGCAGTGATAGTGGGAATGTTGCGCTGTGAAGTCATGGAAGACCTTATCGAGCAGTGAGCACGCTGCGTACCCGTTGCGTCAGGGCTTCGGGGCTGTAGGGCTTGCTCAGCAGATGAATGTCGGGGCTCAGCAGATGGTTGCTGGAGAGGATGTCGCGGGTGTGCCCGGAGGTGAACAACACCGCCACCGGTGGTACCTGGGCACGGGCCCAGTCAGCCAGGTCGGTACTTTTGATCCGGCCGGGCATTACCACATCGGTAAAGATCAGGTCCGGCTTCACGCCGCCCAGCAACGCTTGCATCGCACGGTCGCCGTCTACGGCGGTGAGCACGGTGTAGCCCGACTGTTCGAGCAAATCCACTACCGTCACGCGTACGTCAGCATTATCCTCGACCACCAGGATCGTCTCCTGGCCACCCGTATGCGGCACGGGGTCAACCTCGGTGTCGTGGCTTTCCTCGCCGAGGCTGCGCGGGAAATACATCTGCACCACCGTGCCCTTGCCCTCCTCGCTCCACACCTCCACATGCCCGCCGCTTTGGCGCACAAAACCAAATACCATGCTCAGGCCCAGGCCAGTGCCATGGCCCTCACGTTTGGTGGTAAAAAAAGGCTCGAACACCCGCGCCAGGATCGCCGCCGACATGCCCCTGCCGATATCCGTGACGGCCAGGCGCACGTACTCGCCCGGCAGGAGGCTCTTACCTGCACAGTCGTCGGGGTTGAGGATGATGTTTTCGCCGGTAATGCGGATCACGCCCTCGCCTTGCATGGCATCGCGGGCATTGATTGCCAGGTTAAGCAACGCGTTTTCCAACTGGTTGCGGTCGACGTTGATGCACCAGGAATCCTGGGGCAGTTGCACATCGATATGGATGGTTTCGCCCAACGCACGCTGCAGCAGTTCGCCCAACCCTACGTAAATGCGCTGAGGGTTATAGACGGCCGGCGACAGCGGTTGACGCCGGGCAAAGGCCAGCAGTTGAGAGGACAGTTTGGCGCCGCGCTCCACCGCCGCAATGGCCGCTGTGACACGCCGCTGCACCTGGGCGTTTTCCGGCTCATGCCGGGCCAGCAAGTGCAGGTTGCCGGCGATCACTTGCAGCAGGTTGTTGAAGTCGTGGGCCACGCCGCCGGTCAGGCCACCAATGGCTTCGAGCTTCTGCGATTGGCGCAGTTGCGCTTCGGCAGCGGAGCGCGCCTGCACTTCGGCAGCCACGCGTTGCTCCAGGTTATGGGTCAACTCCTGGCGCAGGCGCTCGGAGTTCACGTGCGCGGTGGTCTCCACCACAATCGCCAGCACCCCGGCCGGCTGTTGGTTATCGCCGGCGATGGGGCTGTAGTAAAGGTTCATCCACACATCTTCGGGCTTGCCATTGCGCAGTAGCACCAGCTCTTTGTTGTTGAACGACAACGTGCCACCCGCCAGGCAAGTGTCCAGCACATAGCGGTTGAACTCGGCCACTTCAGGCCAGCCCTGCTCCACGGGCGTGCCGAGCAAATATGGGTGCCGCCCGCCGGCAAGCACCGAATAGCTGTCGTTGTAGATCATGTGCCCCGCCGGGCCCCAGAGCATCACCATCGGTATGGGCGAGGCCAGCATCATCTGCACGCTACAGGCCAGGCTGATGCTCCAGCTGTCGATCGGGCCCAGGTCAGTGGTCGACCAATCGAAGGCACGAATACGCTGGGCCATTTCACCGGACCAGCCTTCACAGCCGTGGGGGTTAGATAAAAATTGCATCGGTTGGCTCTGTGCAAAGAGAGGGCAGTCGCACGTTTTTGAGCGCGCCGACGGCGGATGGTTTCACTGGGTATACGTTAGGAGGTAATGCCTGCAAAAACCACTGGCCTCAGTGAAAATCCCGGCTGCGCACGTGAATGCCTTCCAACAGGGGCGTCAGGTCGCTCAAGCGCCCGGCAATCAGGTGCCGCACCTCGCCCACCGCCTCCCAGCGCCCGTCGACTTTTAATAGCCGCGAACCGACCAACGCCTGGCGCTGGCGCTCGGCCAGATCGCGCCAGACCACCACATTGAGGTTACCGAACTCATCCTCCAGGGTGACGAAGGTCACCCCACTGGCGGTGCCCGGGCGTTGTCGGCCGGTGACCAGTCCCACGACGCTGACATTGCGCCCATGCTCCACCGTCATCAGCTCAAGGGAGCTGCGGCAGCGACGCTTACGCAATTCATCACGCAGCAACGCCAGCGGATGCGGGCCTAGGGTGGTACCGACCGTGGCGTAGTCAGCGTGCAGGTCTTCGCCGACCGTGGGTGCCGGCAGTTCTACCACCGCCTCGTCAGGGCTGGGCAAGCCCGCAAACAGCCCGAGTTGTTTGTGCACGCCCGCCACCTCCCAGCGCGCGTTGTGGCGGTTGCCGGCCAGGGCGCGCAAGGCCCCCGAGTCCGCCAACAACGCCTGGGCACGAGCATCCAACCCGGCGCGTTCGTCCAGGTCGGCAATGTTGCTGAACGCACCACGCTGGCGGGCCGCTTCGATGCGCTGCGCATCCTCCTCGCGAAAACCCGAGATCATGCGCAAGCCCATGCGAATCGCCGGTTGCTGGCCGTCGATGGGTTCCAGGCTGCAATCCCAATCACTGGTCAGTACATCCACCGGACGAATCTGCAAGCGATGACGCCGCGCGTCCTGCAGGATCTGGTCTGGGCTATAGAAACCCATGGGCCAGCTGTTGATCAGCGCACAGGCGAAGGCCGCCGGCTCATGGCATTTAAGCCAGCAGCTGGCGTAGGTCAGCAAAGCAAAGCTGGCCGCGTGGGACTCGGGAAAACCATAGCTGCCAAAGCCTTTGATCTGCTCGAATATCTGCGCGGCAAATTCCTCGCTGTAACCGTTTTTGAGCATGCCGGTGCGCAAGCGCTCTTGATGCGGCTCAAGCCCGCCGTGGCGTTTCCAGGCGGCCATGGAGCGGCGCAACTGGTCGGCCTCGCCGGGGCCATAGTCGGCAGCCACCATGGCGATCTGCATGACCTGCTCCTGAAACAGCGGCACGCCCAAGGTGCGTTCCAGCACCGCCTTCAGTTGCGGTGATGGATACGTCGTCGGCTCTTCTTTATTACGCCTGCGCAGATACGGGTGCACCATGCCGCCCTGGATCGGCCCCGGTCGCACGATGGCGACCTCAATCACCAGGTCATAGAAAGTTTGCGGCTTGAGCCTGGGCAGCATCGACATCTGCGCGCGCGACTCGATCTGGAACACACCGATAGTGTCAGCCTTGCTGATCATCGCGTAGGTGGCCGCGTCTTCCTTGGGAATGGTTGCCAGGGCCAAGTCCAACTGGCGATGACGGCGCAGCAAATCGAAGCAGCGGCGGATCGCGCTGAGCATGCCAAGGGCGAGAATATCCACCTTGAGCAGACCGACGGCGTCGAGGTCGTCCTTGTCCCACTGGATGATAGTGCGTTCGGCCATGGCCGCGTTCTCCACCGGCACTAAAGTATCCAGCGGGTATTCGGAAATCACAAAGCCGCCCGGGTGCTGAGACAAGTGCCGGGGGAAGCCAATCAACTGCTGGGTGAGTGTGAGCACACGGCGCAGGATTGGGCTTTGCGGGTCAAAGCCGCCTTCGCGCAAGCGCGCAAGCGGCGGCGCATCCTCACTCCAGCGCCCGCAGCATTCGGCCAGGGCGGTGATCTGGTCCGGCGGCAAGCCGAGGGCCTTGGCCACATCGCGCACTGCGCCGGCCGCGTGATAACTGCTGACCACCGCCGTCAATGCCGCGCGGGTGCGGCCGTAGCGCTGGAACACGTACTGCAGCACTTCTTCGCGGCGCTCGTGTTCGAAGTCGACGTCGATATCCGGCGGTTCGTTGCGCTCCTTGGACAGGAAGCGCTCGAACAGCATATTCATCAGGCTGGGGTTGATCTCGGTAATGCCCAAGGCAAAACACACCGCCGAGTTGGCCGCCGAGCCACGCCCCTGGCACAGGATTGAGCGGATGCGGGCGAAGCGCACGATGTCGTGCACCGTAAGGAAATAGCTTTCATAGCCCAGCTCACTGATCAGCTCCAGTTCATGGTTGATCTGCTGCAAGGTCTTGGCGTCGACACCCTGCGGCCAGCGCTGGGCAATGCCCTCTTCAGTGAGCTGGCGCAGCCAGGATTTCGCATCCTGGCCTTCGGGTACCAGCTCGCGCGGGTAGTGGTAGCGCAGTTGGCTTAAGTCGAACGTGCAGCGCCGCGCGATGGCCAGGGTTTCGTCGAGCAAGGCTTGCGGGTACAGCGCGGCCAGGGCGTCGAGGCTGCGCAGGTGCCGCTCGCCATTGGGGTGCAGGCGCGTGCCGGCGTCGGCCACCGTGACGTGATGGCGGATCGCGGTCATGGTGTCTTGCAGGGCACGGCGGCCACGTGCATGCATATGTACATCACTGCAGGCCACCGCTGGGATATGCAGGCTGGCGGCCAGGGCCAAGCGCTGCGTCAAATGGCGCGCATCGTCCTGGCCGCAATGCAGCTGCACCGCCAACCACAGGCGTTCGGCGAAAGTGTGGCGCAGCCATTGGATCGAGGCCTGGGTGTCGCTGTCTTCGGCGACCCACAGCGCGAGCAAGCCGGGCAGTGGCTGATCGAAGTCTTCCTGCAGCAGGCGGTAGCGGCCTTTTTCGGCGCGGCGTCGGGCCAGGGTGATCAGGCGGCACAGGTGCTGGTAGCCGGCAAGGTCTTCTACCAGCAACACCAACTTGGGACCGTTCTCGATGCGCATCTCGCTGCCGATAATCAGCGGCAAATCCACCGCCTTCGCAGCCTGCCAGGCGCGAACGATACCCGACAAGGTGCATTCATCGGTGATCGCCAACGCGCTGTAGCCCTGACGCTTGGCGCGCTCGAACAACTCCAGCGCGCTCGACGCGCCGCGCTGGAAACTGAAATTGGACAGGCAATGCAGCTCGGCGTAGCTCATGCAAACCAGCCTTGCAGCCACAGTCCAGCGCTTTGCCCCACGGTGCGATAGGCCCAGCCTTGCTGACCGGCGCGGGTCTGGATCAGGTAATAGTCGCGGCGAATATCGGCGCCATCCCACCAGCCGGATTCGATACGCTCCGGGCCCATCAATATCTGCACACCCTGCTCGGCCAGCAAGGTCGGTTCGTGCAGCAGCCAACCGGGGCGTTGCACCTTGCTCAAGCTTTGGCACGCGCGATTATCGGCGGCGGCTTGCCAGGCGCATTCGGGGCGGTGGTCAGCATGAAAACGCAAGCCTTGCACCGCTTCATCGCCAAGACGTGCGCGCAGGCGTTCGCGCAGTTGCTCCCAGGGCAAGGTCTGTTGTGGGCGGTCGTCGAACAGGTCCTGGCGCTGCGGCACAAATACCGGCAAGTCCTGGGCCACCAGGCGAAAACCGCGTACCGGCGAGGTAACTTGCACCTGTTCCAGGCGGCCGCGGGCCAGTTCGAAGAGCATCGCCGGTTCACGCTCGACGCTGAGCAAGCCGACCTTGATCACGCTGTCGGGCGCCTGGGCGTGCTCCAGGTGCAGATCGAAGCGCTGCACGCCACTGTCGCGGCCACACAGGAAAGCGGATAGATCAGCGGTCAAGCGGCGTAACGGAAACAGCAGCGCCTGATGGGATTGCACGTCGAAATTCAGCTCGATGCGCACATCGAACTGGTCCGGCGGCTGATAGAACGCGAGGCCCAGCGGGCGCTGCCCGGTCAGCGCATCCAGGTGTTTGAGCAAGGTCACATCAAAGCGCCGCGCCAGGGTATGCCGGGGCAACGCCTGCACTTGGACCAGCGTGCGCAAGCCCATGCGCGCCAACGCGGTGGCGGCCTGCGGCTCAAGGCCAGCACGATCAATCGGCAGTGGCGCCAGGGCTTGGTGCAATGCGTGATCATCGGCCACGGCCAGGCCATCGTAACTATTCGCCAGCACCCGCGCCGCCGCCGGATTAGGGGCGGCGACAATACGGTGGCGAAACCCTAGCTCGGTCAGCTCTTTGCGCAGCCGCGCCTCGAACTGCGGCCATGGCCCGAACAGGCCCAGGCTCGACTCGATCTCGAAGAGCAAGGCACGCGGGTAATACACGCTGACCTGGGAGCTGAAACGGTAGGCCCAGGCCGCGAGGAACTGCTGCCAGCGCTCGATCTCTGCAGGGTCGTATTCGGCGCTGGCGAAGGTCTTGGCCAGCGCATGCGCCGCCGTCAGCGATTGGCCGGGGCGCAGACCCAGGGCGCGAGCCGCCGCATTGACGGCTTGCAGCACGCGGCGCTGCGGCGTGCCAGCCAGCAGGGCGAGGGGTTGGTCGGGCTCCGGGTGCACACGCTGCACCCCGTCCAGCGCCAATTGCGGGAACACAATACACACCCAGCGCATGGCAACCTCAGTGCCCCGCCAGCGCAATCGGCGCCGGGTGGGCCAACCCGCCGCGGCACTTGAGCACCCGCACTTGCGCAGGCTTGGCCTCAACGGCCAGGCGCAAGGCGGCGGGCGACGCATTGACCGCCTCATTTAAAGAACGCCAGGCAAACGCCAGGGTCTGCCCGGTTTCCGCAGCCACCTGCAAGCGGCGCAAGGCACGGTCATCTGCCTTGCGCGGCCAGCACAACACCGCGCCGCAGCTGCCGGAACGCAGGCATTGCTCGACCGCCCACAAGGCATCGCGTTCTTCGGCCTGGATCACCGAGAGCTGACGCAAATCCACCCCGGCGTTCTGCCAGGCGTGCGGGTACGGCGTGTAAGGCGGCGCGACCAGCACGATGCGCTCGCCTGCTGCGGACAAGCGCGCCAGGGTCGGCAACACCAATTGCAGCTCGCCGACACCTTCCTTGGCCATCAGGATTTCACTCAAGGCCGATTCCGGCCAGCCGCCACTGGGCAGCACCGCATCCAGCGCCGCAAGCCCGGTAGGGTGCACGCTGGCCGGCGACGCAACAGGCCGACCCTTCCAGACGCGGCCGCCATTGAACAGCGCGTCGAGGGCAACGACGGCGCCCATCAGCCTTGCCTCACCAGGCCGCAGAACACCCCTTCGATGGCCAGGTCCTGATCAGGCCCTACCACGATGGGTTGATACGCGGGGTTGCGCGGCAGCAGGCGCACATGCTCGCCGTGGCGCTCGAAGCGCTTGATGGTGACTTCGCCGTCCAGGCGCGCCACGACAATCTGCCCGTTGAAGGCTTCGGCACTGCGGCGTACGCCGACCAGGTCGCCGTCGAGAATGCCGTCTTCGATCATTGAATCGCCCTGGACCCGCAGCAGGTAGTCCGGGGTTTTCGCGAACGTGGCGGGGTCGAGTTGCAGGCGGTTGTGCACTTCGGCGTCAGCACCGATGGGCAAACCGGCGGCGACTCGGCCAAGGACGGGGACATCCAGCCATTCGGGGCGAGCGGGTTGGTTGAGCAGGCGGATGCCGCGAGCCTGGTTGGGATTGACCTCGATAAAGCCGGCTTCGGTAAGAGCCACCACGTGCTTGCGGGCGACACTGCGCGAGGCGAAGCCGAACGCCTCGGCGATCTCGGCGAGGCTGGGAGGCTGGCCTTGCCTCGCGATGCGGTCGCGGATAAAGGTCAGGATGGCGGTACGGCGGGGGGTCAGGGTTGTCATGGAGCACATTTGTACTCTTGCGGGAAATTTCTGACAATAGCCATCAGTCGGGGCTGGAGGGCTATTGAGCCAATGCCCCAACCTCCCCACTCGTGCATTTCGAGCAAAACATTGATCCAGAGCGGTATTTGCTTGGATCAAATCGGTTAAAAGATTCGCTCAAGCAACTCGCGACAATCTAGTAAGTAACAGCAACTTCCCCCGCGACACCACATTTACCCGCTTAACACCCACGCAAACAATATTCATTATCATTTGACGCATAAAAACTTCGTTACCAGTCAAACAAAACTTAATTGTTCAAAACCCCGCTAATGCCCACCACTCAAGGGCTGCAGCCCCAAGAAGGTGCACTATGTCCTTATTCCATCGAATAATTTCGCTCTCGGAATTTTACTTGCCCGGTGTTTAGCCATAAAATCACCGCGATTGATTGCAGTGCGACATATCGTCACTGCATCGTTACTTTTTCGAGCTCAGAGACCTTTGCTCTCTGTTAAGGATTTCCAGCATGACCGAAGCGACAGGACTCATGGCCCACAACTGGGGCTTTGCCATTTTCCTCCTCGGTGTTGTCGGCCTTTGCGCCTTCATGCTTGGTGTCTCCAGCCTCCTCGGGTCAAAAGCCTGGGGCCGCAGCAAAAATGAACCGTTCGAGTCCGGCATGCTGCCTACAGGTGGCGCCCGCTTGCGGCTCTCAGCCAAATTCTATCTGGTCGCGATGCTGTTCGTGATCTTCGATATCGAAGCCCTTTTTCTCTTTGCCTGGTCTGTGTCCGTCCGCGAAAGCGGCTGGACCGGATTCGTCGAAGCTCTCGTTTTCATAGCAATTCTGTTGGCAGGCCTTGTCTACCTATTCCGAGTGGGCGCCCTTGATTGGGCTCCGGAAGCTCGTCGTAAGCGGCAAGCGAAGCTGAAACAATGAGGCTTTGGCGATGCAATACAATCTCACCAGGATCGACCCGGATGCTCCTAACGAGCAGTACCCAATCGGCGAACGCGAAACCGTTTCCGACCCGTTAGAAGACCAAGTCCACAAAAACATCTACATGGGCAAGCTGGAAGACGTGCTGAGTGGCGCGGTCAACTGGGGACGTAAGAACTCCCTGTGGCCGTACAACTTCGGTCTGTCCTGCTGCTACGTGGAAATGACCACCGCCTTCACGGCGCCCCACGACATCGCGCGCTTTGGTGCCGAAGTGATCCGGGCATCACCGCGTCAGGCGGATTTCATGGTTATCGCCGGCACCTGCTTTATCAAAATGGCGCCGATCATTCAGCGTCTCTACGAGCAAATGCTCGAACCGAAGTGGGTTATCTCCATGGGTTCGTGCGCCAACTCCGGTGGCATGTACGACATCTACTCCGTCGTTCAAGGGGTAGACAAGTTCCTGCCCGTGGACGTCTACGTGCCTGGCTGCCCGCCCCGCCCTGAAGCTTTTCTGCAAGGCTTGATGCTGTTGCAGGAGTCGATTGGCAAGGAGCGTCGTCCGCTTTCCTGGGTGGTCGGTGATCAAGGCGTTTATCGCGCCGAGATGCCGTCACAAAAGGAACAGCGCCGCGAACAGCGAATCGCAGTCACCAACCTGCGCAGCCCCGACGAAGTCTGATCCAGCACCGCTTCTTTTATAGAACGAAAACCTGGCTTCATTCTTTACGTTGACCGAAAGCGATAAAAAACCATGACTACAGGCAGTGCTCGACGCATCCCGCCTTATAAGGCAGACGACCAGGATGTGGTCGTCGAACTCAATAACCGTTTTGGCCCTGACGCCTTCACCGCCCAGGCCACACGCACCGGTATGCCGGTGCTGTGGGTGGCGCGCGCCAAGCTCGTCGAAGTCCTGAGCTTCCTGCGCAACCTGCCCAAGCCGTACGTCATGCTCTATGACCTGCATGGCGTGGACGAGCGTCTGCGCACCAAGCGCCAAGGCCTGCCGAGCGGCGCCGATTTCACCGTGTTCTATCACCTGCTGTCGATCGAACGTAACAGCGACGTGATGATCAAGGTCGCGCTGTCCGAGAGCGACCTGAGCGTGCCGACCGTAACCGGTATCTGGCCGAACGCCAGCTGGTACGAGCGTGAAGTCTGGGACATGTTCGGTATCGACTTCCCTGGCCACCCGCACCTGACGCGCATCATGATGCCGCCAACCTGGGAAGGTCACCCGCTGCGCAAGGACTACCCTGCGCGCGCCACCGAATTCGATCCCTTCAGCCTGACCCTGGCCAAGCAACAGCTTGAAGAAGAAGCGGCACGCTTCCGCCCGGAAGACTGGGGCATGAAGCGCTCCGGCACCAATGAGGACTACATGTTCCTCAACCTGGGCCCGAACCACCCTTCGGCGCACGGTGCCTTCCGTATCATCCTGCAACTGGACGGCGAAGAAATCGTCGACTGCGTGCCGGACATCGGTTACCACCACCGTGGTGCCGAGAAGATGGCCGAGCGCCAGTCCTGGCACAGTTTCATCCCGTACACCGACCGTATCGACTACCTCGGCGGCGTGATGAACAACCTGCCGTACGTGCTCTCGGTCGAGAAGCTGGCCGGTATCAAGGTGCCAGACCGCGTCGACACCATCCGCATCATGATGGCCGAGTTCTTCCGGATCACCAGCCACCTGCTGTTCCTGGGTACTTACATCCAGGACGTCGGCGCCATGACCCCGGTGTTCTTCACCTTCACCGACCGTCAGCGCGCCTACAAAGTGATCGAAGCCATCACCGGTTTCCGCCTGCACCCGGCCTGGTACCGCATCGGCGGCGTGGCGCACGACCTGCCAAATGGCTGGGAGCGTCTGGTGAAGGAATTCATCGACTGGATGCCCAAGCGTCTGGACGAATACCAGAAAGCTGCGCTCGACAACAGCATCCTCAAGGGCCGGACCATCGGCGTCGCCGCCTACAACACCAAAGAGGCCCTGGAATGGGGCGTCACCGGTGCTGGCCTGCGTTCCACCGGTTGCGATTTCGACCTGCGTAAAGCGCGCCCATACTCCGGCTACGAGAACTTCGAATTCGAAGTGCCGTTGGCCGCGAACGGCGATGCCTACGACCGTTGCATCGTGCGCGTCGAAGAAATGCGCCAGAGCCTGAAGATCATCGAGCAGTGCATGCGCAACATGCCAGCTGGCCCGTACAAGGCGGACCACCCGCTGACCACGCCGCCGCCTAAAGAGCGCACGCTGCAGCACATCGAAACCCTGATCACGCACTTCCTGCAAGTTTCGTGGGGCCCGGTCATGCCAGCCAACGAATCCTTCCAGATGATTGAAGCGACCAAGGGTATCAACAGTTATTACCTGACGAGCGATGGCGGCACCATGAGCTACCGCACCCGGATTCGTACTCCAAGCTTCCCGCACCTGCAGCACATCCCTTCGGTGATCAAAGGTGAAATGGTCGCGGACTTGATTGCGTACCTGGGTAGTATCGATTTCGTTATGGCCGACGTGGACCGCTAAGCATGAATAGCACGCTTATCCAAACAGACCGTTTCACCTTGAGTGAAACCGAGCGCTCGGCCATCGAGCACGAGCTGCATCACTACGAAGACCCGCGCGCGGCGTCTATCGAAGCCTTGAAGATCGTTCAGAAGGAACGTGGCTGGGTGCCGGACGGCGCCCTCTACGCCATCGGCGAAATCCTCGGCATCCCTGCCAGCGACGTTGAAGGCGTGGCCACGTTCTACAGCCAGATCTTCCGTCAGCCGGTGGGCCGCCACATCATTCGCGTGTGCGACAGCATGGTCTGCTACATCGGCGGCCACGAATCGGTGGTCAGCGAGATCCAGAACAAGCTGGGCATTGGCCTCGGCCAAACCACCCCGGACGGCCGCTTCACGCTGCTGCCGGTGTGCTGCCTGGGCAACTGCGACAAGGCGCCGGCGTTGATGATCGACGACGACACATTCGGTGACGTGCAGCCTGCTGGCGTGACCCAATTGCTCGAGGGCTACCCATGACCCTGACTTCCTTTGGTCCCGCCAACCTGATCAAGCGTTCGGCCGAGACTCACCCGCTGACCTGGCGCCTGCGTGACGACGGCGAGGCGGTATGGCTTGACGAGTACCAGGCCAAGAACGGTTACGCCGCTGCGCGCAAAGCCTTCGCCGACATGGCCCAGGACGACATCGTCCAGACCGTGAAAGACGCAGGCCTTAAAGGTCGCGGTGGTGCAGGCTTCCCCACCGGCGTGAAGTGGGGCCTGATGCCCAAAGACGAATCCATCAACATCCGCTACCTGCTGTGCAACGCGGATGAAATGGAGCCGAACACCTGGAAAGACCGCATGCTGATGGAGCAACTGCCCCATCTGCTGATCGAAGGCATGCTGATCAGCGCCCGCGCGCTGAAAACCTACCGTGGCTACATCTTCCTGCGTGGCGAATACACCACCGCCGCCAAGCACCTGACCCGTGCCGTGGAAGAAGCCAAGGCAGCCGGGCTGTTGGGCAAGAACATCCTCGGTTCGGGCTTTGACTTCGAACTGTTCGTGCACACCGGCGCCGGGCGTTATATCTGCGGTGAAGAAACCGCACTGATCAACTCCCTTGAAGGCCGCCGCGCCAACCCGCGTTCCAAGCCGCCCTTCCCTGCCGCCGTGGGCGTGTGGGGCAAGCCGACGTGCGTGAACAACGTTGAAACCCTGTGCAACGTGCCGGCGATCATCGCCGACGGCGTTGACTGGTACAAATCGTTGGCCCGCGAAGGCAGCGAAGACATGGGCACCAAGCTCATGGGCTTCTCCGGCAAGGTCAAGAACCCTGGCCTGTGGGAACTGCCGTTCGGCGTAACCGCACGCGAACTGTTCGAGGACTACGCCGGCGGTATGCGCGACGGCTACACCCTCAAGGCCTGGCAACCAGGCGGCGCCGGCACCGGCTTCCTGCTGCCTGAGCACCTCGACGCACAAATGTATGCCGGCGGCATCGGCAAGGTCGGCACCCGTATGGGTACTGGCTTGGCGATGGCGGTGGACAACACCGTGAACATGGTGTCGTTGCTGCGCAACATGGAGCAGTTCTTCGCCCGCGAATCCTGCGGCTTCTGCACCCCGTGCCGTGACGGTTTGCCTTGGAGCGTGAAGCTCTTGATGGCGATCGAAAAAGGCGAAGGCCAACCAGGCGACATCGAGACCCTGCTGGGTCTGGTCGGTTTCCTCGGCCCAGGCAAGACCTTCTGTGCTCACGCACCGGGCGCCGTGGAGCCATTGGGCAGCGCAATCAAATACTTCCGTTCGGAGTTCGAAGCCGGCATCGCGCCTACCAGCGCCGCCGTCCCGCCTCTGGCAAGGCCGATCGTAGTCGGTGCGTAACGCTTAAAAAGGCGAAGGGTCCGCGCCCTTCAACTGCTCATGTGCTGACGCCTGTATGGCTGTGTTGATGCACATGAATAACAAGATTCCATTAGCCACGCCCGCTGACAACGGGCCAACGAAGAACTTTGAACCATGGCCACTATCCACGTAGACGGCAAAGCGCTCGAAGTCGATGGGGCAGACAACCTGTTACAGGCATGTCTCTCACTAGGCCTCGACATCCCTTATTTCTGCTGGCACCCAGCCCTTGGTAGCGTTGGTGCCTGTCGCCAGTGTGCGGTCAAGCAGTACACCGACGAGAACGACACCCGTGGTCGTATCGTCATGTCCTGCATGACGCCAGCCACCGACAACACCTGGATCTCCATCGAAGATGAAGAATCCAAGGCGTTCCGCGCCAGCGTTGTCGAATGGCTGATGACCAACCACCCTCACGACTGCCCGGTCTGTGAGGAAGGCGGTCACTGCCACCTGCAAGACATGACGGTGATGACCGGCCACAACGAGCGCCGTTATCGCTTCACCAAACGCACCCATCAGAACCAGGACCTCGGCCCGTTCATTTCCCACGAAATGAACCGCTGCATCGCCTGCTACCGTTGCGTGCGTTTCTATAAAGACTACGCCGGCGGCACCGACCTGGGCGTCTTCGGCGCCCACGACAACGTGTACTTCGGTCGTGTTGAAGACGGCGTGCTCGAAAGCGAGTTCTCCGGCAACCTCACCGAGGTCTGCCCGACCGGTGTGTTCACCGACAAAACTCACTCCGAGCGCTACAACCGTAAGTGGGACATGCAGTTCTCGCCGAGCATCTGCCATGGCTGCTCCAGTGGTTGCAACATCTCCCCGGGCGAGCGCTACGGCGAACTGCGTCGCATCGAAAACCGCTTCAACGGTTCGGTCAACCAGTACTTCCTGTGCGACCGTGGCCGTTTCGGCTACGGCTACGTCAACCGCGAAGACCGCCCACGCCAGCCGCTGTTGGCCGGTGGCGCCAAGCTGAGCCTGGACGACGCGCTGGATAAAGCCGCCGACCTGCTGCGCGGCCGCAACATCGTCGGTATCGGTTCGCCGCGTGCCAGCCTCGAAAGCAACTACGCGTTGCGCGAGCTGGTGGGTGCCGAGCACTTCTACTGCGGTATCGAAGCCGCTGAATTGGAGCGCATCCGCCTGGTCCTGCAAGTGCTGAACGACAGTCCGCTGCCGGTGCCGAACATGCGCGACATCGAAGATCACGACGCGATCTTCGTGCTCGGTGAAGACCTGACCCAGACCGCCGCGCGTATCGCGCTGTCGCTGCGCCAGTCGGTCAAAGGCAAGGCCGAAGACATGGCCGACGCCATGCGCGTACAGCCTTGGCTCGACGCCGCGGTGAAAAACATCGGCCAGCACGCGCTGAACCCGCTGTTTATCGCCAGTCTGGCCGAAACCAAGCTCGATGACATCGCCGAAGAATGCGTCCACGCCGCACCTGACGACCTCGCCCGCATCGGTTTCGCCGTGGCTCACGCGCTTGACGCCAGCGCGCCTGCCGTCGAAGGCCTGGACGCTGAAGCCGCTGAACTGGCGCAGCGTATCGCCGCCGCCCTGCTGGCCGCCAAGCGCCCGCTGATCATTGCCGGTACCTCGCTGGGCTCCAAAGCGCTGATCGAAGCCGCTGCCAACATCGCCAAAGCCTTGAAACTGCGCGACAAGAACGGTTCCATCAGCCTGGTCGTGCCGGAAGCCAACAGCCTTGGCCTGGCCATGCTCGGTGGCGAATCCCTGGACGCCGCTCTGCAAGCAGTGACTGACGGTAAAGCCGACGCCATCGTGGTACTGGAAAATGACCTGTACACCCGCACGGATTCGGCCAAGGTCGACGCCGCGCTGGATGCCGCCAAAGTGCTGATCGTTGCCGACCACCAGAAGACCGCCACCAGCGATCGTGCCGACCTGGTACTGCCAGCCGCCACCTTCGCCGAAGGCGACGGTACCCTGGTGAGCCAGGAAGGCCGTGCCCAACGCTTCTTCCAGGTGTTCGATCCGAAGTACATGGACGCCAGCATCCTGGTTCACGAAGGCTGGCGCTGGCTGCATGCCCTGCGCGCGACCTTGCTGAACCAGCCGATCGACTGGACCCAGCTCGACCACGTGACGGCAGCCGCCGCCGCCAGCGCGCCGCAGCTTGCGCGGATTGTCGATGCGGCACAGTCTGCCTCGTTCCGCATCAAGGGCATGAAATTGGCCCGTGAACCGCTGCGTTACTCCGGCCGTACCGCTATGCGTGCTGATATCAGCGTGCATGAACCACGTACGCCGCAAGACATCGACACCGCGTTCGCCTTCTCCATGGAAGGTTACTCGGGTTCGGTCGAGCCACGTCAGCAGGTGCCATTTGCCTGGTCGCCGGGCTGGAACTCGCCGCAGGCCTGGAACAAGTTCCAGGACGAAGTCGGTGGTCATATCCGCGCTGGCGACCCGGGCACCCGCCTGATCGAAAGCACCGGTGATTCGCTGAACTGGTTCGCCGCCGTGCCGCGTCCGTTCAACCCGGCCCAGGGTACCTGGCAGGTTGTGCCGTTCTTCCACCTGTTCGGCAGCGAAGAGACTTCTTCCAAAGCCGCGCCGGTACAAGAACGTATTCCACACGCCTACGTGTCCGTGGCCAAGTCCGAAGCCGACCGCCTGGGTGTCAACGACGGCGCCCTGCTCAGCCTGAACGTCGGTGGCAAGACCCTGCGTCTGCCGCTGCGTATCAACGACGAGTTGGGTGCAGGTCTGGTGGCACTGCCGAAAGGCCTCGCCGGTATCCCGCCTGCGATCTTTGGCCAAACCGTTGACGGTCTGCAGGAGGCAGCGCAATGACCTGGTTCACCCCTGAAGTGATCGACGTGATCATCTCGGTCGTCAAGGCCATCGTGATTCTGCTGGCCGTGGTCGTCGCGGGCGCTTTGCTCAGCTTCGTCGAACGTCGCCTGCTGGGCTGGTGGCAGGACCGTTATGGTCCTAACCGCGTCGGCCCATTTGGCATGTTCCAGATCGCTGCCGACATGCTGAAAATGTTCTTCAAGGAAGACTGGACCCCGCCGTTTGCCGACAAGGTGATCTTCACCCTGGCGCCGGTCGTGGCCATGAGCGCCTTGCTGATCGCCTTCGCCGTCATCCCGATCACCCCGACCTGGGGCGTGGCGGACCTGAACATCGGCTTGCTGTTCTTCTTCGCCATGGCCGGTCTGTCGGTCTACGCGGTGCTGTTCGCCGGTTGGTCGAGTAACAACAAGTTCGCCCTGCTCGGCAGCTTGCGGGCTTCGGCACAGACCGTGTCCTACGAAGTGTTCATGGGCCTCGCGCTGATGGGCATCGTGGTGCAGGTCGGCTCGTTCAACATGCGCGACATCGTCGAATACCAGGCGCAGAACCTGTGGTTCATCATTCCGCAGTTCTTTGGCTTCTGTACGTTCTTCATCGCTGGCGTCGCCGTGACTCACCGTCACCCGTTCGACCAGCCGGAAGCGGAACAGGAACTGGCCGACGGTTACCACATTGAATACGCCGGCATGAAATGGGGCATGTTCTTCGTCGGTGAGTACATCGGCATCATCTTGATTTCGGCACTGCTGGTCACGCTGTTCTTCGGCGGCTGGCATGGTCCGTTCAACATCCTGCCGCAACTGGCGTTCTTCTGGTTCTTCTTGAAGACGGCGTTCTTCATCATGCTGTTCATCCTGCTGCGCGCCTCTATTCCGCGCCCACGCTATGACCAGGTGATGGATTTCAGCTGGAGATTCTGCCTGCCGCTGACCCTGATCAATTTGCTGGTGACGGCTGCTGTTGTGTTGTTGAACACGCCAGCCGGCGCGGTTCAGTGAGGATTTGACCCATGTTCAAATATATTGGCGACATCGTTAAGGGTACCGGTACCCAGTTGCGAAGCCTGGTGATGGTTTTCGGCCATGGCTTCCGCAAACGCGACACCTTGCAATACCCGGAAGAAGCGGTGTACCTGCCGCCGCGCTATCGCGGCCGTATCGTGCTGACCCGCGACCCCGATGGCGAAGAGCGTTGCGTAGCTTGCAACCTGTGCGCCGTGGCGTGCCCGGTGGGTTGCATCTCCCTGCAGAAAGCTGAAACCGAAGACGGTCGCTGGTACCCGGACTTCTTCCGCATCAACTTCTCGCGCTGCATTTTCTGCGGCCTCTGCGAGGAAGCTTGCCCGACCACCGCAATCCAGCTGACACCGGATTTCGAGATGGCCGAGTTCAAACGTCAGGACCTGGTGTACGAGAAAGAAGACCTGTTGATCTCTGGTCCCGGTAAAAACCCTGATTACAACTTCTATCGTGTTGCAGGTATGGCCGTTGCCGGTAAGCCGAAAGGCGCCGCACAAAACGAAGCCGAGCCGATCAACGTGAAGAGCTTGCTGCCTTAAGGAAGAAAGATGGAATTCGCTTTCTATTTCGCGTCGGGTATTGCAGTGGTGTCCACGCTTCGCGTGATCACCAACACCAACCCCGTGCACGCCCTGCTCTACCTGATTATTTCGCTGATCGCCGTGGCCATGACCTTTTTCAGCCTCGGCGCTCCGTTCGCCGGTGTCCTGGAAGTGATCGCCTACGCCGGTGCCATCATGGTGCTGTTCGTGTTTGTGGTGATGATGCTCAACCTGGGGCCGGCTTCGGTCGCCCAGGAACGCGTCTGGCTCAAGCCCGGCATCTGGCTCGGCCCGGTCATCCTGGCAGCGCTGTTGCTGGGTGAACTGCTGTATGTGCTGTTCGCTCACCAAAGCGGCCAGGCCATCGGCCACACCACCGTAGACGCGAAGGCCGTGGGCATCAGCCTGTTCGGCCCGTACCTGCTGGTGGTCGAACTGGCTTCGATGCTGCTGCTCGCGGCAGCCATCACCGCCTTCCACTTGGGCCGCAACGAAGCCAAGGAGCAATGACGATGCCTGCTATCCCCTTGGAGCATGGTCTGGCGGTCGCCGGCATCCTGTTCTGCCTTGGCCTGGTCGGCCTGATGGTTCGCCGTAACATTCTGTTCGTGTTGATGAGCCTGGAAATCATGATGAACGCTGCAGCACTAGCGTTCGTTGTGGCAGGTAGCCGATGGGCGCAGCCGGATGGACAGGTCATGTTCATCCTGGTGATCAGCCTCGCAGCAGCCGAGGCCAGTATTGGCCTGGCGATCCTGCTGCAACTGTATCGTCGCTTCCACACGCTTGATATCGACGCTGCCAGTGAGATGCGCGGATGAACATGATCTTTCTGACTTTCGTATTTCCCCTGATCGGTTTCCTGCTGCTGTCGTTCTCCCGAGGACGCTGGTCGGAAAACGTGTCTGCCCTGATTGGTGTGGGTTCCATTGGCCTGTCGGCGATCGTCGCCGCCTATGTCATCTGGCAATTCAACGTGGCGCCGCCGGAAGGCGGCCACTACACCCTGGTGCTGTGGCAGTGGATGTCGGTGGAGGGCTTCAAACCCAACTTCGCCCTCTACATCGACGGCCTGTCGATCACCATGCTCGGCGTGGTCGTCGGTGTAGGCTTCCTGATCCACCTGTTCGCGTCCTGGTACATGCGCGGTGAAGCCGGTTACTCGCGCTTCTTCGCCTACACCAACCTGTTTATCGCCAGCATGCTGTTCCTGGTCCTCGGCGATAACCTGTTGTTCCTGTACTTCGGCTGGGAAGGCGTGGGCCTGTGCTCCTACCTGTTGATCGGTTTCTACTACAGCAACCGCAACAACGGTAACGCGGCACTCAAGGCCTTTATCGTTACCCGCATCGGCGACGTGTTCATGGCTATCGGCCTGTTCATCCTGTTCCAACAGGTGGGCACGCTGAACATCCAGGAACTGCTGGTGCTGGCACCGCAGAAGTTCCAGGTCGGTGACTTCTGGATCACCCTGGCGACCCTGATGCTCCTGGGTGGCGCCGTGGGTAAATCCGCGCAACTGCCGCTGCAAACCTGGCTGGCGGATGCGATGGCCGGTCCTACTCCCGTTTCCGCACTGATTCACGCGGCAACCATGGTCACTGCCGGTGTCTACCTGATCGCCCGTACCCACGGCCTGTTCACCCTGGCGCCGGAGATTCTGCATCTCGTCGGCCTGGTTGGCGGCGTGACCCTGGTACTGGCCGGCTTCGCCGCGCTGGTGCAGACCGACATCAAGCGTATCCTCGCCTACTCGACCATGAGCCAGATCGGCTACATGTTCCTGGCCCTGGGCGTCGGTGCCTGGGACGCGGCGATCTTCCACCTGATGACCCACGCCTTCTTCAAGGCCCTGCTGTTCCTTGCCTCCGGTGCGGTGATTGTTGCCTGCCACCACGAGCAGAACATCTTCAAGATGGGTGGCCTGTGGAAGAAACTGCCGTTGGCCTACGCCAGCTTCATCGTCGGTGGTGCCGCTCTGGCAGCCCTGCCGTTGGTGACCGCAGGTTTCTACTCCAAAGACGAAATCCTCTGGGAAGCGTTTGCCAGCGGTAACCAGAACCTGCTCTACGCAGGTCTGGTGGGTGCCTTCATGACCTCGCTGTACACCTTCCGCCTGATCTTCATCACCTTCCACGGTGAAGCCAAGACCGAAGCTCACGCAGGCCACGGCATCTCCCACTGGTTGCCACTGTCGGTGCTGATCATCCTGTCGACCTTCATCGGCGCCATGATCACCCCGCCACTGGCCGGCGTACTGCCGGAGAGCGCTGGGCATGCCGGCGGTGCTGCCAAGCACAGCCTGGAAATCGCCTCGGGCGCCATCGCCCTTGCCGGTATCCTGCTGGCGGCCCTGCTGTTCCTCGGCAAGCGTCGCTTCGTGACAGCAGTGGCCAACAGTGGCATCGGCCGCTTCCTTTCGGCCTGGTGGTTTGCCGCCTGGGGCTTCGATTGGATCTACGACAAACTGTTCGTCAAGCCTTACCTAGCCATCAGCCATGTACTGCGCAAAGACCCGCTCGACCAGACCATTGGTTTGATCCCGCGTGCCGCCAAGGCCGGTCACACCGCCCTGAGCCGCAGCGAGACTGGCCAACTGCGCTGGTATGCAGCTTCCATGGCGGCCGGTGCCGTGCTGGTGATCGGCGCCATCGTGGTGGTAGCGGTCTGACTATGACTATGTACTTTGCGAACTTGCGAAAGGAAACGAGCCCGTCATGATTCTGCCCTGGCTAATCCTGATCCCCTTTATCGGCGGCCTGCTCTGCTGGATGGGTGAACGCTTCGGCGCCACCCTCCCCCGCTGGATTGCGTTGCTGACCATGTCCCTGGAACTCGCACTCGGCCTCTGGCTGTGGGCCCATGGTGACTATTCATTCGCTCCGGCACCGGGTGCCGATCCAACCTTCGCGCTTGAATTCAAGCACGTGTGGATCCAGCGCTTCGGCATCAACGTGCACCTGGCCCTCGATGGCCTGTCGCTGTTGATGATCCTGCTGACCGGCCTGCTGGGTATCCTCTCGGTACTCTGCTCCTGGAAAGAAATTCAGCGTCACGTGGGCTTCTTCCACCTGAACCTGATGTGGATTTTGGGCGGTGTCGTCGGCGTGTTCCTGGCGCTGGACCTGTTCATGTTCTTCTTCTTCTGGGAAATGATGCTGGTGCCGATGTACTTCCTCATCGCGCTCTGGGGTCACAGTTCTTCGGACGGCAAGAAAACCCGGATCTACGCGGCGACCAAGTTCTTCATCTTCACCCAGGCTTCCGGCCTGATCATGTTGGTGGCGATCCTGGGTCTGGTACTGGTCAACTTCAACAGCACGGGCGTGATCACGTTCAACTACGCCGACCTGTTGAAAACCAAGATGTCGCTGACCACCGAGTACATCCTGATGCTGGGCTTCTTCATCGCCTTCGCGGTGAAGCTGCCGGTGGTGCCGTTCCACTCCTGGCTGCCTGATGCTCACGCCCAGGCGCCGACCGCAGGTTCTGTGGACCTGGCCGGTATCCTGCTAAAAACTGCGGCCTACGGCCTGCTGCGTTTCGCCCTGCCGCTGTTCCCGAATGCCTCGGCCGAGTTTGCGCCGATCGCAATGACCCTGGGTCTGATCGGGATCTTCTACGGCGCGTTCCTGGCCTTCGCCCAAACCGACATCAAGCGTCTGATCGCCTTCTCGTCCGTTTCCCACATGGGTTTCGTACTGATCGGCATCTACTCCGGCAGCCAGCTGGCGCTGCAAGGCGCAGTGATCCAGATGTTGGCCCACGGTGTTTCGGCCGCCGCGCTGTTTATCCTCAGTGGCCAGTTGTACGAGCGCCTGCACACCCGCGACATGCGTGAAATGGGTGGCGTGTGGTCGCGTATCGCTTACCTGCCGGCGATCAGCCTGTTCTTCGCCGCCGCGTCCCTGGGCTTGCCGGGCACCGGCAACTTCATCGGCGAGTTCCTGATCCTGATGGGTTCGTTCGTGCACACGCCGTGGATCAGCGCCATTGCTACTTCCGGCCTGGTGTTCGGTTCGGTCTACTCGCTGATCATGATCCACCGCGCGTACTTCGGCCCGGCCAAGTCCGACACCGTCCTGCAAGGGATGGATGCTCGCGAACTGATCATGGTGCTCGGCCTTGCGGTACTGCTTATCTACATCGGCGTGTACCCGCAACCGTTCCTGGACACTTCTGCCGCGACGATGCATGGCGTGCAGCAGTGGTTCAGCACCGCCTTCACTCAACTCGCTTCGGCACGGTAAGAGCGCTATGGAATTCACGATCCAACACTTTATCGCGCTTGCGCCGCTGCTGATCACCAGCCTCACCATTGTGGTGGTGATGCTGGCGATCGCCTGGCGCCGCAATCACTCGCAAACGTTCCTGCTGTCCTGTGCCGGTTTGAACCTGGCCCTGCTGTCGATCATCCCGGCACTCAAGGTCGCGCCTTTGGCCGTGACCCCGCTGATGATGGTCGATGACTTCGCGCTGCTGTATATCGCGTTGATCCTCGTCGCTACCCTGGCTTGCGTCACCCTCGCCCATGCCTACCTCGGCGAAGGCGGCACTGGCTACCCAGGCAACAAGGAAGAGCTTTACCTGCTGATCCTGCTGGCTGCGGCCGGCGGTATCGTGCTGGTCAGCGCTCAGCACCTCGCCGGTTTGTTCATCGGCCTGGAACTGCTGTCGATCCCGACTTACGGCCTGGTGGCCTACGCCTTCTTCAACAAGCGCTCGCTGGAAGCCGGCATCAAGTACATGGTGCTGTCGGCCGCTGGTTCCGCGTTCCTGTTGTTCGGTATGGCCCTGCTCTACGCAGAAGCCGGCAGCCTGAGCTTCACCGGTATCGGTCACGCCTTGGCCACCACCAGCATGCCTGCGCCAATCGCCCAGTTGGGCCTGGCGATGATGCTGATTGGCCTCGCGTTCAAGCTCTCCCTGGTGCCGTTCCACCTGTGGACCCCGGACGTGTACGAAGGCGCCCCGGCGCCGGTGGCCGCGTTCCTGGCGACCGCGTCGAAAGTGGCTGTGTTTGCGGTGATGGTGCGCCTGTTCCAAATCTCGCCTGCTGCCAACACCGGCGTACTGAGCAACGTGCTGACCATTATCGCCATCGCGTCGATCCTGTTCGGTAACCTGCTGGCCCTGACCCAGAACAACCTCAAGCGCCTGCTCGGTTACTCCTCCATCGCGCACTTCGGCTACCTGCTGATCGCCCTGGTGGCGAGCAAAGGCCTCGCCGTGGAGGCGATGGGCGTGTACCTGGTCACCTACGTCATCACCAGCCTCGGCGCGTTCGGCGTGATCACGCTGATGTCCTCGCCGTTCAAAGGCCGTGATGCCGACGCCCTGTACGAATACCGCGGCCTGTTCTGGCGCCGTCCGTACCTGACCGCCGTACTCACCGTAATGATGCTGTCCCTGGCGGGTATCCCGCTGACCGCAGGCTTTATCGGTAAGTTCTACATCGTTGCTACCGGCGTTGAGGCACACGAATGGTGGTTGGTTGCGTCCTTGGTACTGGGCAGCGCCATCGGCGTGTTCTACTACCTGCGCGTGATGGTCACCCTGTACCTGATCGAGCCAAACCTGCGCCGCGTGGATGCCGAGCTGCACTGGGAGCAGAAAGCCGGTGGCGTAATGCTACTGGCCATCGCCCTGCTCGCGTTCTTCCTGGGTGTGTACCCACAACCGTTGCTCACCCTGGTGCAGCACGCGGTACTGGGTGTTTGATCGCTTAGGTTGATGCAGTAAACAGAACGGCGCCTTCGGGCGCCGTTCTGCGTTTCTGGAGGCAGGTAATTTAACCCTCGCCTACTCGCGGAAATTCCCTTCCTTGTCTGCCTCTCTATCCGGCATCTACCCGCCGAAGGCCGCCGTATGGTGGTTGCATTTTAGGAAAGTTCCCACAGCCAGGTCACCTGACCAAAGGCGCGTGGGCCACCAAAACTATACGCAGTCTACGTATATCTGGCTGTTTACCCTGTACGGCAAGCACGAACAGGACGACCTGGCACCTCACCACAAAAAAGCCCTAAAACACATGCTGGACAGGGAAATCAAAGCGAGAACACACCATGAAACGTGAAATCTTTTCCGAACTGGTCGAAGGCTTCGACGCTCTGGCTGAAGAACGCCAAGGCAAAGTCACACTGCGGACCCACAAGGTCCATCTCAACAACCTGGCCCCGATGACGGCCGAAGAAGTGGTCGCCGTGCGCCAGCAGCTCAACCTTTCCCGATCGGTGTTCGCCATGTACCTGCGCACCAATATCCGCACCCTGGAGAACTGGGAGCAAGGCCGAGCCAGGCCGAATGCCCAGGCGGCTACCTTGATTCGGCTGGTGGCGCGCTTTCCGGAAACCGTGGCACAACTCGCCGCCTTGGGTTGAGGGGCGCGCCACAGAGCTACTGCACGTCAGTCATGCCATTGGCCGCAGTAGTGCGTTAGAGGGGATATCTGGGTCGTCACAGGCAGTGGGCGGGCCGCCGATGGCCAACCGTAAGACGCTGCAGCGGTGTGGAAGCAGTTTCCACACTAAGAAAGGTTCGGGCAAACACAAAGCGGGCTTGATGGGAGCGTCAAATGCGGGGCGTTGGCCACCCCGCATCCCGGCGTACGCTTAGAAGGCGATACCGACCTTGAAACCGTACTCGTCACGCTTGAGCTTGGTGTTGTCGGCGACATACGAGTCATCGTCGAGCTTGTATTCGGTACGGGTGTAATACAGGCCCGCCATCACCGGCAAGTCACCCTTCTGATTCATCAGCAGGCTCACTTCGGCGTATGGGTTGGTGCGATCCTTGAGGTCCACGGTATCGCTGCCAACGCCGTCGACCTTGAGCTTGGCACGGCCGTCGATGGTACGACGGGCGCCGGCTTCGACGCGCAGGGTCATGTCATCGAACTGGTGGTTGTAACCCAGTGCGGCCTTGGCGAACGGCGATTTGTTGGTGAGCTTGACGTCGTAATCGTTGGTGTCCGGCTCGTAGCGGGTCCAGCTGTAGCCACCGCCCACAATCACGTCGACGAAGTTGCGTGCGTCCAGCGCGGCACGCCAGCCGAGGTCCAGGTCAGCCTGGCCTTCCTTGAGCTTGTTGTCGCTCTTTTCGCCGTACTTGGCTTCGATACCGGCCTGGTAGATAAAGCCGGACTCGGCGGTGAGCTTGTTGCCGAAGTTGTAGAACAGACCCGCTTCGGGCATGTGGTCCTTGTCGCTTTTGCTGCCGCCTTCAAGTTTGAAGTCGTTATAGCTGCCCTGCAAACCGAGGATGGAAATCGGGCCGGTGGACGGTGCGGCGAACACCACGGCAGGCGCGGCGACCAGCGCCAACAGCGAGGAACCCTTAAGCAGTTTTCCGAATAGCTTGGACATCGTTTTACATCTCCTTGTCTGGTGAGCAAATTATTCAGGAACCGGTTCGAACCTGGGCTCTCGCGAAAGGTTCGAATTAATTTGCACCACCTTGGAGGAAAAACGATTCAGCGGAGGCTCTAGCTCAAGGTTCTCTGGAATCAGCCATGATTAGCCCACTCAGTGTTTCGCGAAGCAGAGGATGCGCTGGCAGGCGAATGCCCAAGGTCTCATGCAGTAACTTCTCCAGCTCATCGGCGCTCTCAATCGCGCGTTTTTCACTGGGCCGATCCAAGTAGTGAACCGCATAGTTGGCGTTATTGAGGGTGTGCCGCTGACCCGGCGCCAACCGTGCTGCCTTCAACTGGCCGACGAAGACTGAAGCCGGGTGCGTCGACACGTACCAGTTGCCGATTTCATAGTCGATATCCGCCTGCTCTTGCAGGTCGAACACATACAAGCCACGCCACTCCTCGCCGACCTGGGCCCACAAGGTGTAGTCGGCGCCATTGAACGTCAGGCGATAAGGTTCATGAGCGGTGGCCTGGGTCGCATCTGTGTCCAACTGCAACGGGCTGCTCGGCACCATGCCGCCGAAGCCGACGTCGGTGACATAGCGCACACCATCGAGGGTGACCAGGCTCAGGCGATGGGTGCGACCGGTGCGCGCATCCGTTGGCCCGCCCATCACCACCCAGCCGGTAAGGCCGCGCGCCTCGAAACCCAATTCCTGCAACAGTGTCAGAAACATGTGGTTCAGCTCGAAGCAATACCCGCCACGCCCGTCGAGCAGTACCTTTTGCTCGATGCTCGGCAAGTCGATTGGCACCGGGGTGCGCAGCAGTGTCGACAGACTTTCAAACGCAAAGGTGCATACATGGCGCAGCTGCAGCGCCTGCAAGGTCTGCAAGGTCGGCGGTGGCGGCGAGTCATAACCCAGGCGTTGCAGGTAAAGCTGACGGTGAGTCAATCGGGACATGGCGCGATCCTTGAGCGCGTGGAGAAGACGTCACTATGCCGTGCCAGCCTGCGACTTGTCATTTTGACTGAACCTTTTTGAACACTTGCCTATCCATCTATAACAAGACAGGGAGGCAACATGAGTACCGCAAAAATCTACACCATCAACTATCAGCTGCACGGTCAACCGAAGTCCTTTGTGGTGCGCGCGGATGTGATGAACAACGCCGAAGCCTGGCATTGGGCGGCGGTAGATGCCGACATCGCCCATGTCAGCCGCATCGGGCGTGTGGGCCACGAACAGGTGAAAAAAACCACGCGCCCCTGGGCGGAAAAGTTCGGTATCACCGACGTCACTTGGGTGCCCCCCAAGTAAGCACAAGCCCCGCGATGGCGGGGCTTGGTGGTTTTCTTCACGTGGCCCTCAAGCCGCCCAACGGATCGTAGGGCGGCTTTTTCTCGGCCTCATCTTTGTCTTTCTGGTCCAACGGCGCGATGGCGGGGCCGATGGGGTCGACCTGCGGGTCGCAGACGTCAGGCGAATCCGGGTCGAAACCCAATTCATCCTTACCACTGGAATGTTCGTCTGAACGTGGGCCTTTAGGGGAATTACTCACGGCGAGCTCCTTATTTAAAGCGGGCGGGCTTTGTCGTGCAGGTTTTCCAGGTCCTGCTCGACCTGCTCCACATCGTCGTCCTGACGCTGGGCCGGGTCATTGGGACGCAACGCATCGTTGTCACGTTCCTCTTCGCCGGGCGTACGGTCGGGGTTAGGTGTACCAGGCGGTGGCTGTTTATAGTCGGGCATGATGGTCTACCTCACGAGGGCTACACCGCTTTAGAGAAACCGCCGCGATCCATCGTTCAACTTGATTGCGCAAAGCGTGCGAAGATGCCACCCCGCCTCTTCTTGAGACCTGACCCAGATGTTCGAGCTCAAACCCTGCGACCCTGCCACCTTCCGCCGACAGACCCGGCGCAGCACCCTTATCATCGCCGTACTGTTCATGGCCTTGGCAATGCTGTTGTCGAGCCTGGCGGTGATGCTGTTCGGCACGCCCGGCGGTGACAACTTTCGCTTTAATGTCGGCGGCGTGTTCGCTGGCGTGTTAATCACTGTCGTCTTGGTGCGCGGCCCGTTCTGGACCCAGCCGTGGCTGGCGCCGGCCGTGTATGGCTGGCAGCTCAAACGCAGCTTGATGAGCGTCACCAATGTGATGCACAAGGTCACCGAACGCGTGCAAACCAACGACCCGACGGCGATCAAACTGCTGCGCTTCTACCACTTGGGGCTCACGCAGATGCATGAGCTGGACGCCAACTCCAGCGCCCAGGCGCAACTGGTCGGCGAGATGGAAGCACACAAGGCCAAGATGCAGGCACTGGGCATCGACACCGAGCAAACCCGCCTCGACCCCGCCTGGCTGGACAGCGTTAAAAAGACCTGACAGCGTCAGTTGAGAACCTTGGTTCGCCAGCAGAACAGCGCGCTCACGGCGATTGCCGCGCCTGCCAGGCCAAACACCCAGGGCGCCGAGGCCACCGGCAGCAGCAGGCCGGCCAGCAAAGGCCCGAGGCCGGCGCCGACATCACGCCACACCGCGTTGGAGGCTAGGGCTGAAACACGCATCGAACCGGGGTTGCGCTCGGCCACCAAGGTGGTCACCAATGGCAGTTGCAGCGCGCGCAGCACCAGCACCGCGGCCGCGCCGACGATCA
Organism: Pseudomonas sp. 1152_12; assembly: GCF_052850675.1. Taxonomy (NCBI): domain Bacteria; kingdom Pseudomonadati; phylum Pseudomonadota; class Gammaproteobacteria; order Pseudomonadales; family Pseudomonadaceae; genus Pseudomonas; species Pseudomonas sp. 1152_12. The sequence continues at coordinate 207,605 of NZ_VXCW01000011.1, forward strand.
CCCAGTAACTGCCGAACGCGGTCAGGGCCAGTGCACTCAAAAACGAAAACAGCAGCAGCATCGAGGTCGCGCCAAAACGCTGCGCCGCGCGGCCGCCCAGCGGGCTCAGGAGCATCTCCGAGGCATACCGCAGGGCCATCAGGCCACCGGCGATCAGCACTGCATCGCCGCCGAGAAGCTTTTGTGCCTGGATCGACAGACCAAAGATAAACAACCCATCCAGCGCCACGCCTTCGATAAACGACCAAGTCGCCACGCTGTCAGGCCACTTGAAGCGCCGTCCCGTGCTGTGCAAATCATGCCCGGCAGTGGGCAAGCCGCGCGCCACCCACAGGCCCGCCAGGCAGCAGCCGGCGAGCATCACAAAGATTGGGCGCGGCCCGGCCCATAAGGTTAACCAGCCACCCAACGGCAGCGCCAGCATCGGCCCAAGAGCGATTACGGCGCGTGAACGCCCCGCACGGCGGGCTGCGCCAGCAGGTTCGGCAGTCGCCAACACTTGGGTTGAGAGGTTCAACGCCGCAAAACACAGGCCCCAGATCAGCCGCAAGCCCAACAGCGCCGCGAACCCCGACAATAGCGAGTTGCCCAAGGCACACACCGTGGCAGCACCGGCGGCGATCATGCAGGTCAGTCGGTCGCCGTTGCGCGCGTAGAAATTCAACACATGCCGGTAACCGAAAATCCGCACCAGGCGGTTAGCTGCCAGCAATACCCCCGCCTGGGCCAGCGTGATGCCGAAGGCCTGGGATTCCATGGGCAGCAGCAAATAGAGCAGCACGTCACTGGGCAGGCATAACGCGAGGGTCAGCGCGGCGCGTCGGGAGGTGACATCAGCAGTGGGTTGGGCCAGGCTGGACATAAATCTGAAACATCCCGGAATATTCAGGTCGCCACGTTAGCCTTCTCACGCCGAGTTTTACAACGACCTAACCGGCTTTTTTCCCATAAGGCAGTAAGCGCAGCCCGCTGGCCACACTGCCCACCAGCGCACACCCGCAACCCAGCCACAGCGCGTATTGCGGGCCGCTGCCCAGGGACAGGTGGAAACAGAACGCCACCAACGAAGCCCCCAGCGTCTGACCCAATAACCGCGAAATCGCCACAATGCCGCTGGCCCCGCCGCTGCGGGCCAACGGTGCACTGGTCATGATCGCCTTGAGGTTGGGCGATTGAAAAAAGCCAAAGCCGGCGCCGCACAGGGCCATGCGCCAGCCAATATCAAAGGCTGACGCACCAGCGCCCAAGGTCGCCAACGCGGCCATACCCACGCTGAGCATCAGCAAACCAATACCGCACAGCACCCCCAGCGACACCCGATCCGCCAGGCGCCCCGCCACCAGGGCCATGACGGCGACCACAGCCGGCCACGGCGTCATCAGAAAACCGGTTTCCACTTGGCTGTGGCCGAGCACCGCCTGCAACAGAAACGGCAGCGACACAAAGGCCAGGCCCTGGGCGCTGAACGCGCAGATCGCGGTGAGTGACGACAGCGCAAACACCGGGCGTTTGAACAAATCCAGGGCCAGCATCGGCGCCGGATGTTCAGCCTGACGGCGCAGCAGCAACGCCCCACAGACCAGCGCCACAGCGATCAGGCCCAGGGTCAATGCGCCCTGGGCACCGTGTACCGCTGTGCCCAGGCCGAGCACCAGCAAGGCAAACAACCCGGCACAGAGCAACGCGGCGAGACGGTCGAAGGCGTGGCCGGTCATGGGCAACGTCGGTAATGAACGCAAGCCCAGCCCCAGCGCCAGCAGCCCCAACGGCACGTTGATCAAGTACAACCAATGCCAGGTCGCCACCGACAGAATCGCCGACGCAGCGGTCGGCCCGAGGGTGAACGCCAGCCCCACCACCAACGAGTTATAACCCAGGCCACGCCCAAGCATTTTTGAAGGGTAGATATGCCGCAGCAACGCGGTGTTGACGCTCATCACCGCCGCCGCGCCCAGGCCTTGCGCCACGCGCGCGGCGGTCAACGTCAGCAGCGACCCGGCCAGCCCGCAAAACAGCGACGACACAATAAATACCAGCAACCCGCCGAGGTACACCCGACGGTGCCCCAGCACATCACTCAACGACGCGAACGGCAGCACCGTGGCGATAATCGCCAGTTGGTAGGCGTTGACCACCCAGATCACCGAGGCCGAGTCGGTGCCGATGCCTTCGGCCAGGGTCGGCAGCGCCGTATTGACGATAGCCGTGTCCAAAGTCGCCATGCCGATCCCCAAAGAAAGCGCGATCACTGCCGGCAGGCGTTTATTGGCGGGCAACCCATCGGCAACAGAAGACATGAACAATCCGGCACTGGTAACAAGGGCCCCTAGAGTACGGGCAGCCGGGGATTTTTTCAGTTGCCAATTGCCCGGCTGTCAAAATTTTCATGTGGGCCTGTGGATCTACCGTGGTGGTGGGTCTTCCTTTGGCAGATCGGGTTGTGGCGAGCGGGCTCGCCACAACCCGACAATCAACTCAGCGCTCAACCACCCAACCCGGTACTCCCCGGCCAGAGGGTCGCAAACACGACAGAACGTCATACCGGTGTATCAAGGTGATGCAGCGATGCCGTGCGATACAGAGTCCGTAAATGATTGCCAAATCCCAGCAAAACTATTCGGCATCCCGAACGACACAATTAGAAATATTCGTCTTTCCGAACGAAATCCCTTACATGCCGCTAACCACCCTGAAAATCACCATAAATTTCATGCGGTTGTTGTCATCTTTGTTACACGCCAGCTGGCATACATTCTGCTTTATCCCTGTTTCTGGTAATAAAATGTTTCAGTTTTGAAACAGTCTCATCCACTGAAACAAGATCCGTGACACCCCAATAAAAACGACAGCGCCACAAAGGAGCGCGACCTTTCCGACTTTTTGATCGACATCAACTTTCCAAGACTGCTGCTGCACATCTGCACCCCAAAAAGGGCGAATGGCCTGATCACCAATAACAAGCCCGACTATAAAAAGGACGAATTGATGAGCTCGAGCAAGCACCACGCAGTGTCCTATCTGGACGCAGACCACCTGACCCCGGCACCCGCCGACAGTGCCCTAGGTTTTGGCCCCTTCCTCTTACTGGCACGCCAGCACGTGTTGCTGCGCAACGGCGAGCCCGTGACCCTGGGCAGCCGCGCGCTGTACCTGTTGATCGCCCTGGCCACCCGTGCCGGCGAGCTGTTGGAGAAAGCCGAACTGATCGCCTACGCCTGGCCCAAGGTGGTGGTCGAGGAATGCAACCTGCGTGCGCAGATCGTCGCCCTGCGCCGAGCCTTAGGTGACGGTGGCAACTTCAGCTACATCGTCACCGTGCCGGGCCGTGGTTATCGCTTTGTGGCGCCGGTGACCGTGCAAGCGATCGGCGAAGACAGCCTGCCGCAGCCGCCTGCGCGTATCCAGGAACCCTGCGTCGCGCTGCCGTGCGTTGAGGTGATTGGTCGTGAGGACTTGATCGCGAACCTTGTCGACCAGGTCTTGAGCCAGCGATTCGTGACCATCACCGGCCCTGGCGGCATCGGCAAAACTACTGTGGCCTTGGGCGTGGCCCAGCAGGTGGCGAATGAACTCAAGCTCGACACCTGCTTCGTCGACCTGGCGCCCGCCACCAGCGGGCAATGGGTAACGGGTATGCTCGCCAGCGCCTTGGGCATCCAGACTGCAAGCGACGAGCCGCTGCACAGCATCGCCGCCGCCCTGGCTCAGCGTCGCCTGTTGCTGGTGCTGGATAACTGCGAGCACGTGTTGCCGGCCACTGCCAATGCCGTGGAAACCCTGCTGCGCAGCGCGCCCTTCTGCTACGTGCTGACCACCAGCCGCGAACCGCTGCGCGCCGAGGGCGAGCGCGTGCACGACTTGGCGCCGCTGCAAGTGCCCGACGAGCACATCAACCTCAGTGCCGTAAAAGCCCTGGAGTGGTCCGGCGTGCGCCTGTTTGTGGAGCGCGTGCGTGCCCTTGATCCCGCCTTTGTGTTCAACGACGCCGATGTGGCGGCGGTCTGCGCCATCTGCCGCAAGCTCGACAGCAATGCGCTGGCGATCGAGATCGCGGCCGCGCGGGTGCGTACCTTTGGTGTCCAGGACCTGGTTGGCCTGCTCGACGGCAGCTTCCGCCTGCAAATGACCGGACGGCGCACCGCCCTCGCCCGCCACCGCTCCCTGAGCGCGACCCTGGATTGGACCTATTCGATGCTCAGCGGGGACGAGCAAGCGATGCTGCGCCAACTCGCGGTGTTCGCCGGTTCCTTCACCCTCGATGCGGTCAAGGCGATGACCGCCAGCAGCAGCCTGGACTCACGCAACGCGCTGCCGTTGCTCGAAAGCCTGATGGACAAATCGCTGCTGATCGCCGCTGAATCGCAGTTGCTCAAGCGCTACCGCCTGCTGGAAACCACCCGCGCCTACGCCCTGGAAAAGCTCGCCGAGCATGGCGAAACCAACGCCATCGCCCAACGCCACGCTCGCTATGCCCTTGGCGTATTGCAGGAAGCCGGCGAGACCCTCGATAGCCTGTCGCCAGAAACCTGGATCGCGCTCTACGGCCCCGAAATCAACACCGTGCGCTCGGCCCTCGATTGGGCCTATTCGATGACCGGTAACCTGTCTTTGGGCATTGAACTGACCTTGGGCGGTGTGCCGTTGTGGCTGCGCCTGTCACTGGTCAGCGAGTGCCGCACCTGGGTCGACAAAGGCTTGGCCTGCGACGCGATCGCTCCACTGTCACTACGCCAACGCATGTTGCTGCACACCGCGTTGGCCAGCTCGCTGATGCTCACTTATGGCACCGGCAGCCCGTTGCGCGAAGCGTGGCGCCAAGTGCGTGAGGACGCTCGCGACCTGGGCGACGCCGAGCACAAACTTCGCGCGCTGTGGGGGCTGTGGGGTGACCGCTGCGCGTGCAACCAATACGCCGAGGCACTGGAGTTGGCCGAGCGCTATATCGCGCTGAACAACAGCGGCAACCAACAATTGCTGGGCAAACGCATGCGCGCCGTGGCGTTGTTCCATATGGGTGACCTGGCCGGCGCACGCCAGAGCATCGACGAGGCACTGGGCTCGCCGTCGGCACCCCGCTCGCACATCATCGATGCGTTGTTTGACCAACGCATCGCTGCACGCAGCCTCAAGGCCAAAGTGCAGATGCTGGAAGGTGATGTCGACCCAGCGCTGCGGCTGATCAGCACTTGCGTCGACGAAGCCGTCGCGCTCGATCACCCCGCGACGCTCTGGTACACCTTGTGCCTGGGCGCTATTCCGCTGGCACTGATGGCGTCCAACCTGCCGAAAATGCGCTATTACCTGGGCCTGCTGCAGGACAGCACCACGCGCCAGGACTTGCATATCTGGCGGCAATTTCGCCTGTGCTTTGAGAGCATCCTGCTGATCCGCCAGGGCTCGCCGGAAGAAGGCGTGCCGCAACTGGGCGAAGCTCTGCACGCTCTACAAGGCCAGGGTGACAGCCAGCTCTACAGCTTGTTGCGCTGTGAATACGCGTTGGGACTGGCGCGTATGGGCGTGAAGCAACTTGCTCTTGAAGTGCTGGAAGACACGCTGCAATTGGCGATTGGCCGCCAAGAGCGTTGGTTTGTGCCGCAGATGTTGCGGATCAAGGCGCAACTGACGTTGCATCAGGGTAATAATGGTTCGGTGGACAAGGCCAAGGTGCTGCTGCGTCAGGCCTGGGTGGATGCGCAGTTGGCGGGAGCGCACTTCTGGCGAGCACAAATTGCTACCGATTTGACGCGGTTGCAGGAGCCCAAGCTAAGCATCGCCACCTTGCCGCGCTTAGAGCACCGCTAGCGATTGAAATTTGAAATGATTGACTGTGGTGAGCCCGCTTGCCCCGCTCACCACAGTGCCCAACCACATTTGGGCACTGCGGTGAATCAGATAAGGCGTGCGGCGACAAGCCAGTCCGCTACCGCCTGGAAGGACGCATCCGGCACCGGGTCGCCGGGCACCACTTTGCGCGCAATCTGCGCAGCCAGCGCCCTATCCGGCGCATGCGCAATCCCCAAGTCATACGCCTCCTGCAACATCACCAACGCCTCCTCCGGCGAGGCCCGGCACACGATCACCGGCACCGGTGTCTCGCCGCGCACATAGCGCACGCCAATGACCCAGCCATCGGTGGTGCCGATCATCATCGACGCCCTGCCCAACCCCAGCTTGGTCGCCAGTGCCTGCATTTCAGTGCGCTGGCGCCGCCGCTCGCTCTTGATCAATGGGTCGCCGTCAATGTCCTTGCGTTCGCGCTTGGTTTCGCTGCGGGTCATTTTCATGTCGCGACCGAACAGCCAGCGCTGCATGATCACGTCCACCGCGCCGACTAGGATGAACGCGCACAATACCGTGAACACCAACGGCTTGAGCACCAGGAAAAACGTCGATTCCATGCATTGCGCGCCACAACGTGACGACTCCATCAGCGCCTGCAGCGCATGCTTGCCGATCACATAGAACGCGACCGCCAGCACGTGCACCTTGATCAGGCCCTTGATGAACTCCACCAAGTTGCGCAGAGCAAAGATTTTCTTCATGCCCTCCGCCGGGTTGATACGTTTGAACTCGGGCTTGATCGGGTCCACCGAAAACACAAAGCCACGCATAGTGATGATATTGGTCAGAATCACCACGCCGGTGGTCACTGCCATCACCGGCAAGGTGATACTGATGACCAACCGCTCGGCATGGTCGAGCACCCGTGGCCACACCGTGGCAAAGGGCTCAATGTAGATCTGTGCGGTGAGGTCGATCAGCGCCGTGACCTGGGCCTTGGCGCGCGGCGCGAGGATCGAGATGCACAGCGTGCAAAACAGGATGACCATGCCTGACACCAGGTCCTGGCTTTTGGCGACCTGGCCTTTGTGGCGCGCATCCTTGAGCTTTTTGTCCGTGGCCGGCTGGGATTTCTCTTCGCTGGTATCGGCCATACGCTACTCCATGCCAGCCAGGGTTTTAAGCAGTTCGACGGTACCGCGAAACTCTGCCAGTTGGTCGAGCATTAACGGAATCAGGAAGCCGATGTAGATCACCATCAGGATGCTGAAAAACAGGTTTTTCACCGGCAGCGACAAGTCGAAAATGTGCAGGTTCGGTGCCATGCGTGACAGGTAGGCAAGCATCAGGTCGGTGATCAGCAGCGAGATCAGCAACGGCGAAACCATCAGCACGCCGACGCGCATGATCTGATCGAGGATCGATAACACCGCGAGCAAGGCAGAGCTGGCAAACACCGGGGTGAACGAGGTTACCGGCCATAACTGGTAGCTGTGGTAATAGCCGTCGACCATCAGGATAAAACCGCCAGACATGAAGAACAGCGTGATCAGCATCACCGTCAGCAACGTCGCCATCACACTGGACTCGCCGGACGACAACGGGTCGACCAACTGCGCCATGGTCGAACCGCGCTGCAGGTCGATCAACTCCCCCGCGACCTCGGCGGCCCAGAACGGAATGCCGAACAGCAACCCGATCAGGATGCCGATTAAAAACTCCTTGATCAGCAACCCGGCGATAAACACGCTGCCGTGTTCGGGCATGGCCGTCAGCGCATCAAACACCGGAAAAAACATCGGAATCGAAATAGCCACAGCCACGCAGCCGCGAATCATGCCGGTCAGGCCCAGGCGGTTGAACGCCGGGGTGATCACCACCACGCCCATCGCGCGGCAGGCGGCAAGCGAAGCGGAGCTGATCACCGGGTAGGCGACCTCAAGGAACTGCGCGGTAAGGCTGGCATCCATGGGCGGTCAGCGCGTCCATAGCGCAAAGTTATCCAGCACTTGACTGCCCAGCTCCGCGACTTGGCCTGCGAGTACCGGGCCGAGAAAGACGATGGTCAACAGCACCGCCACCAGCTTCACCACCTGGGGCAACGTCTGGTCCTGGATCTGCGTCAACGCCTGGAACAGCCCCACGCTCAAGCCCACGATAATCGCTACGCCCAGCGCCGGCGCGGAAAGCATCAGCACTGTCATCAGTGCCTGTTTCATCAATGACAGGAAAACATCCTGGCCCATGGGGCGTGCCTCAGCCGTAACTCAAAATCAAACCGTGCATCAAGCGCGACCAGCCACTCAGCGACACGAATAAAAAAATCTTCAGCGGGATCGAAATCAAGTTCGGCGAGACCATCGACATGCCCATCGCCATCAGCACGTTGGACACCAGCAAGTCCACCACCAAGAACGGGATGTACAGCAAAAAGCCGATCTCGAAAGCGCGGGTCAGTTCCGAGCTGACAAACGCCGGGATCAGCACCACCAGGTCATCGTCGCGCAGGTCGGCGCGCGCTTCTGGCGACCAGATGGTTTCAGTGGCCTGCACAAAAAAACCACGCTCGGACTCATTCGCAAACCGCTTCAAATGCGCCTGTAGCGGCGGGCGCAGCGCATCACCCAAGTCCTTGAGTTGCTCGACATGCTCGATGTTAAGGTCGCGCCCTTCTACCTGACGGTACATGTCGCCAATCAGCGGCGTGGTCACGTACACCGACAGGATCAGCGCGATGCCATACAGCACCAGGTTCGGCGGCGTTTGCTGCACCCCAAGGGCGTTGCGGATCAGAAACAGCACCACCGATATCTTCATGAAACCGGTGAGTGTGACCACCGCCAACGGGATCAGCCCGATCGTAGCAACGACCAAGATGATCTCGATCAGGTTCGGCTGATAACCTGTCATGGGGTGGCAAAACTCAGCAGGCGCACGCCTAGGCCATCACCGATTTTCACCAGTTGGCCCTGGCCGACGCGGCGCCCGTTGACCATCAGGTCGACGCTGTCCACGCCCGGTGTGTTGAACTGCAACAAGCTGCCCGCGCCCAGCTCGCGCAGTTGCGCCAGGGTCAATTCCAGGCTGCCAACCTGGCACACCAGTTTGAGCGGCAAGTCATCCAGCGCCGCGGCCGCATCAACGTCAGTCATTGTGTTCTCCATGTGCAAAAGGGGTGCTCGTAGTTCTTCCTGCAACCGCAATACTTCACCCTGGTATTGGCAGCGGGCCTGCAAGCGCCCATCCAGGTCGAGCAACAAGCCCGAGCCCTGTTCGAGCATCAGCACATCGCCGGGCTGTAAGCTGCGCAACTCCCCAAGGGTCAGCCATTGCCGCCCCGCCACCACCGCCAAGGTCTGGCGCAGGGCGGACAGTGGGTCGGGATCGATCTGGCCGTATTGCGCGAGCAACTGCGCGACCAACACAGCGGCCCCCTCGCTAAGGTCCAGCTGCGCGCTCATGGCAGGCTGATTGCCGAAGGTCAGTTCAAGCCCCAGGCTCACGGCAAAAGCGCGCGGTTCGTCCGTCGCCTCGAGTAACTGCACCGGGTGGCCGAGCAACGGCTCCAGGGTTTCAATCAGGTCGAGTACCGCCAGCTCCAACAGTAACGAGCGCGGTAGTGACGGCAATGCCTGCACGTCGAATGGCAACGCCAACGGCACGACTACCTGTTCCAGTGCCGCCGTCGATAAGCGCAGACGCAGGGGTGCGCGGCCCAGCACCAGCAGCACATCGCACGGTGAGCTGAGGGTTTGCGGCGCGGCAGCCCAACCCACGCGCAGATCTTGCCCGGCACAACGACCCTGCCAGGCGCGACGGCGCCGGTGCAATTGGTTATGCAACGCCAGCAGCGCCGGGTCGTAGCCCGTCAGCCACGGCGCCAGGGGGGTGGCAAGGGCTGCGATCATGTGCCGGTGCCTTCGTCGCGCAGCTCACCAACGCGGCGCTCATCACTCTCACGCCCATCCAGCAAGCTTTGCCAAGCTTCGCACTGGCGCTGACGGTTCAGGCGCTCCTGGCGGAACAGATCACGCTCGCGCTCCTGGCTCTGCAGGGTAGTGGAGACGTGGGTCACATCGTTTTCCAGCAGTTGCTGGTCATCCGAAAGCCCGCGCAAACGGTCCTGCGCGGCCTGCCAACTGGACACCGACAAGCCTTCGCTGAGTGACGCGTAAACCTGGCGCGCCTCTTCGGCAAGCGCCTCACGGTGCAGGCGCAGTTGTTCCTTGGCGTCGGTCAATACGCCTTGGGTTTGCGCGCAGCGTTGCTGCTGGGCGGCCAATTGGCTGGCGGCGCGTTGTTCACGCAACACCCGCAGGGTTTGCAGGCTGCGTAGTTGGTCGGTTTTCATTGTGCAGTCTCCATGTTCATGCCAATACCTGCCGCATACGGATCAGGGTCTGTTCCAGACTGCTCGGCTCGCCAGCGTTCTGGCGCAGAAACGCCTCAATGGCCGCATGACGGTTGATGGCTTCGTCGGCCAGCGGGTCGCTGCCGGCGGAGTACTCGCCTACGCGAATCAGCATTTCGATTTCGCCGTAGCGCGCCATCAGCTCACGAATGCGCATGGCCAGGCGTTTGTGTTCTTCACCGGCGACTTGCTCCATCAAACGGCTGCGGCTGCGCAGTACGTCCACTGCGGGGAAATAGTTGCGTTGGGCCAGTTCGGCGCTGAGGGCTATATGCCCGTCGAGGATCGAACGGGCTTCCTCAGCCACCGGATCGCTCGCAGCGTCACCCTCGGTGAGTACGGTGTACAACGCGGTGATGCTGCCGGTGGGGCCGGGACCGGCGCGCTCCAGCAGGCGCGGCAACGCCGAGAAAAACGAGGGCGGGTAACCGCGCCGAGTTGGCGGTTCGCCCACGGCCAAGCCGATTTCGCGCTGGGCACGGGCGAAGCGCGTCAGGCTGTCCATTAACAGCAGGACGTTGCGGCCTTGGTCACGGTGATACTCGGCCAAGGTGGTGGCGACAAAGGCCGCGCGCACGCGCTCGGCCGCCGGGCGATCCGAGGTGGCAACCACCGCCACGGTACGCGCGCGAGCCTGCGTGTCGAGCTGCACGTCGAGCAATTCGCGCACTTCCCTGCCTCGTTCACCGATCAGGCCGATCACGATTACGTCGGCCGCGCTGTTGCGGATGATGCTGGCGAGCAATGACGACTTGCCCACACCGGGCTCACCAAAAATGCCCATGCGTTGGCCCTGGGCCAGGGTCAGCAAGCCGTCGATGGAGCGAATGCCCAACGCCATCGAACGCACGATCAGTTGCCGCGAAAAAGGCGCGGGGGGGGCGGCGTGCAGCGGGTAACGCTGCAAGGCCAGGCTTGGCGCAAGACCGTCGCCGTCGAGAAAATCGCCCATAGGGCTGATCACCCGCCCAAGTTGCGCATCGCCCACCGCAACACCAAGGGTTTCGCCGGTGGCGGTGATGTGCGTGCGGGTCGACAAGCCTTCCATGGAGCCGATGGGTGACAGGATCGCTTCGTCGCCATCAAACCCGATCACTTCAGCACTCAAGTTGCGGCCGCTGCCGGGGTCGCACAGTTGGCACAGTTCACCAATGCTCGCCCCCGCCACACTGGCGCGCAGCAGCACACCACGAATGCTCAACACGGTGCCGTGCATCGGCCGTATACGGGCGTGGGCCAAGCGCTCAGTCAGGCGTGGCAACATCTGCTCCAGGTTCATGCCACGCCCTCTTCGGCAAAGGGCAACAAGCTGCGGCGCAGGTGTTGCAGTTGCGTTTCCAGGCCCAGCTCCACAGAACCGGCCGGACTGTTGAGGCGCGCTTGGCCGGCGCTCAACTGCTCATCGGCGTCCACAGCAATGGCCAGACCTTCGAGCTTGAGGCGTTGGCGCAAGGCTTCGACCTCATCGGGCGGCACCCACAGTGTCAGAGCCTGGTCTTGGCGAAACGCACTCATGGCTTGACGCGTACAGCGCACCACGCGGTCGGCGTTGTCTAGCTCACCCAGCACCTCGCGCACGATGCCCAGGGCCAAGTCAGCCAGGGAGGCTTCCAGGCTGCTCAAGTAGTGCAGCACCTGGGATTGAGTCTGCGCGAGCAACTGCGCCACGTGTTCGGCACCTTCTTGCCGCGCACGCTCGAAACCTTCGGCGCGGGCGGCGTGCAGCCACTGGCTGCTGTCGGCCTTGATCAGCTCGGCCTGGTCCTTGGCGGCTTGCAGGAAGGCAAAACCATCGGTCCACAGCGCGACGTCTTCAGCACGCAAAATGCGCGCGGCGGGACGGCTCGGTAATTCACTCATGGGGGTTATCCTCGGCCATCAAGCTGGCGGCAGCAGCTTGGACAATCTCCAGGTCGCGCAGCAGCCGTGCGCTGTGGCCCTGGGGGAAGGCGAAACGTAAGCGCACCCAACCGCGTAAATCGGCATGCTGGGCCTGCAGCCAGGCCGCGACACAGCCCTGGCCATCGCGGTCGATGGCGTCGATCAGCTCCGAAGGGTCGCGCAGCAAATCCGCAGCACCGCCGAGTTGCCGCAAGGCCAACGCTTGGCTGAAGACCTGCGCGCCCAGGCCTTCGCGCAGTTCGTTAACGACCTCGCGACGGATCTCCCGGCTCAGGGTCGAGGCATGCCAGATGGCGCCGCACAACCTCGGCAAACGGGCAAACTGCACCGCAGATAGCAACAACACCGGCAGGTCAGCCGCCAGGGGTGTCACCAGGTGCTTCAGCGGCGCGAGCTGATAATGACGGACCAGCAACTGCTCCAGACGCTGGCGAAACCGCGGCTGGCGTTGCATCGCCTGCAGCACTTCATCCGGCAACTCATCGGCGAAACACGCCCCCAAACTAGGCCCGCGCACGAACTGCAGCGGCTCGGCGATCAGCCCCTGCCAGCGCTCGAACACGCTCATTCACCCTCCTTGAGCACATACAACGCCTGGGACTGGCGCCGCACCCAGTGCTGGCGAGCCAATACGCCGAGAGCACCGAGGGCAACCAGCAGCAAAGCGCCAAACATAAAACGTGCCTGCGACAGGCTATCCTCCAGCAGCCACAGGCCCATAAACCGCGCCATCCGAGGTTGCGCGGGGTTCTGGCTAATGGCGACTGCGGCCTTGATCGCGGTCACCGAAACGCCGTCGTAGCTCAGGCCGGAAATGCCGTTGGCAACCAAGGTCTTGATCTGCGGGATCAGCGTATTGATGTCGGTGCCCGGGTCGTAGCGCACCAGGACCGAGGCTGAGGACGGAGAAATCACGCGCTTGAGCAAGTCGTTATCGGGCAACACCACATGCACGCGAGCACCAACAATGCCGTCGATCTGCGACACCGAGTGCGACAGCTCTTCGCTCAGCGCATAGATCATCTGCGCCCGCTCCTGCACCGGCGACGACACCAGACCGTTGCCCTTGAACACTTCGCCCATGTTGGAAAAGCTCTGTTGCGGCAGGCCGGCGTTATCGAGCAAGGTCATGGCTTCGGCGAAGCGCTCCTCGTCGACTACCACCTTGAGTTGGCCGTTGTCCTGGGTCTTGCGCTCCGCCGGGATGCCACCGCGCAACAGCACGGCGACCATGGCGTTGGCGTCGCGCTCGCTGAGGTTGGTATAGAGGTCGGTGTTGCACGCCTGCAAGAGGCTCGCGAGCAGGCCGATCAGCAACAGGCGCAGGGCGCGGTTTGGGCTTGGCATGGCGTTATTGCCCCTTGAGCAACGTGTTGGCGGACCCGGAAATCTGCGTCGCACCGCGCACCACCATCTGGGTTTCGATGGAGTAATCGAACATCTTGCCCAGGGAATGCACGATCTGATCGACCTGCTGCTCGCCGACTCTCTTGCCTGGTTCGCCGTGAGGTGAAGCACTCGCCGTGCGGATGTCCGCCGAGGCCGGTGGCGGCGCCGACGGGTTGTTGGTGAGCACATCGGCGCGCTCGGAAAACGCCCGTGTACGGTCGATGAAACTGTTCATGCGCTCCATCAGGCCCGAGCCGATCTGGTGCGGGCTGGCGCCTTCGGGCATGCCCTTGGCGGTATTGGCCATGTGTTCGAACAGATTCTGCGAGGCCCCCATGGGCCCCGCGCCAGCAGACGGCGGCAAAGCCGTGGCGCTGGCGGCGAGACTGATAGTCATAGGGGCTCCCTACTCTTCGTCGTCATCGGACATGGCGTCGTTCAGCAGTTCCTGCATCTTCGGCATGATGATGAACTGGCCGCCAATGGTGACGGCCTGGGTGATCAACGCATCGTTGAATTCGGCGTCGCTGACGTCCGAGGGTTTATCCGCCGCCTTGGCGTTATCCACCGCCGCGTTGAACTTGGCTTCAGGGCTGGCGCCACCGGGGGCGAGGTTGCTGTCTACGGCCGTTACGGACATGGTGCTACTCCTTTACTGGATTGGGGTTTGGGTACTGACTTGCGCGCCACGGAACACCCGCACACCCCGCTCGCGCGCCACCGGGGCGGCCACAGCGTTGGGTTGCAAGTGGTCGACATGCTGTTGCACCAACGCCAGATACGGCGGTGGGCCGGAGACAAACACCTCATCGCCCTCAGGGCCGTTGCGCATGGACAGCTGCTGGCCGAACACGTCGAGGTTGTTCAGATAAGCCTGCAACTGCTCCAGGTTGAGCGCACTGGCCTTGAACAGCTTGGTGCTGATTTCGTCGCTGGCGTTGAGGTACAGGAGGTTGCCATCGAAGTACCAGGTCAGGCCGTTGGTGCTGCACAGTGTCTGCAGGAACTCACCGGCGGTGGCCGCGCGAATCGTGCTGCGAGCCTTGCCGCGAACTTTTTCCGAGAGCACCACGGGCACGTCGAGGTTGTGCCCGAATTCTTCCAACGCGCTGCGTACATCCTGGTCGACCAGTACGTAGGCATAGGGTTGGGGGAACCATGCAGGCTCTTCGGCGGCGTTGGCAAAACCGCTGTTGAACAGGCATAGGACGGCCATCAAAAATATGCTTACATGACGTCCGCCTTCGCCCGACGAGTTGTGACGATGACCCACAAATTTCTGCTCGCCAGTACCCTGCTGTTGGCGGCCTGCTCCAGCAAACCCGCGACCGATACCGACAAATCCCTGCAACTGGCCAACGACCTGAGCAAACGCGGCGACTACAGCAGCGCGGCTGCGTTGTACGAGCGTGCCACCCAGCAACCGGGAGCGGGTATTGAGGTGTGGCTCAAGCTCGGCCAGGCCAGGCTTGACACCAAGGACGCGCCGGGCGCCGAGCACGCCTTCCAACAGGCCCTGGGCCTGGACGCCCACAACGCCGACGCCCTGCTCGGCCTTGGCACTGCACAGTTGCAACGGGGCAAAACCCAACGCGCCGTCACCGCCTTGGGCCAAGCTGCCGACCTTAGCCACTCGCCGGTTGCCTATACCCGCTCGGGTATCGCCCAGGTGCTGAATGGCCAGGCCGTTGCGGCGCAAACCGCCTTCGCCAAGAGCCTGAGCCTGCAACCGGACGACCTCGACAGCCGTTGCAACCTTGCCCTGGCTTATGCCCTGGGTGGGCAGTCGCAGCAGGCGCTGGATACCATTGCACCGATCACTCAGTCGCCCCGCGCATTGCCACGGCATCAGCGCAATGCGTTGTTGGTGATGGTGTTGGCAGGGCATGAGCAGACGGTTGCTGCGTTGCCGCTGGATGATATTCCGGCAGCTGAGCGAGCAAGGTTGGTGGTGGAGGCGAAGCGGATTAGGGCGATCGGTGATCCGCTGGCGCAGGCGAAGGAGTTGGGGTTGGTGGACCCGCGTTAAGCCTGTGGTGACCGCTGAGGGTGTGGCGAGCATCATTGTTGACCTCCGGTGGCGCCGGCCTTGGCTTCCTGCTGATCCTTGCGCCGCTGCAACTGCTCGCGGTCGAAGCCTTCTATGTAGACCTGCGCGGCGCGGCCAACGGGAGCGGCCATGGCTGGGCCGGTGGTGCGACCTTGGGTCAGGTCTTGCTTGCTTTCGACCATCTGCATCAAATTCAAGTTGTTTGCGCAGCCCAGCGGCAGCGTCGGTTTGAAATCTTCATCCAGTCCGATTGCATCCTTGGCCGGCGGTTGCTGGCATTGGCTCGGCACACCGTCAGCGCGGTATTCAGGCGCGTAATACACCGGCGCCAAGTGGGTCTGGCAACCCATCAGCGCCAGGGGCAACAGCATCAACACACGCAAAGCAGTCATGGCAGGCCCCTTTATCAATTCATGTAGAAACCGAACGCCCCGCCGCTGCGCGGTCCGGTGGCCGCTGCGGTAGTCGGCTGTGCGTCCAGCGGCGTGGCGAGCGTGCGAGTGCGCACCGGCTCCACCAGGTATGGGGTAATCAGGATCACCAGTTCAGTCTCGTTGCGCTGAAAACGCTTGGAGCGAAACAGGTTGCCAAGGATTGGCAAGTCGCCCAGCAGTGGCAGTTTCTCGATGTCCTGGCTGCTCTGACGCTGGAACAGACCGGCGATGGCAAAGGTCTGCCCGCTGCCCACTTCAACTCGCGTGTCCGCCCGGCGCACGCTGAAGGACGGCACATGGAAATTGCCGAAATCCACGGTGCCGCCACTCACCACGCTGCTGACTTCGGGGCGTACTTGCAGGGCGATGCGGCCGTTGGGCAACAGCGTCGGGTTGAACAGCAGCGATACGCCAAACGACTTGTATTCGATGCCCACCAGATCACGGTTGACCGGTACCGGGATCGCCACTTCGCCACCGGCGAGAAAGCTTGCGGTCTGGCCGGTCATGGCGGTGATATTCGGCTCGGCCAATATCTGCAAAATACCGTTGGCTTGCAGCGCGTCGAGCATGCCGTCGATGTTCACATTGCCGGAGCCTGTGCCCGCTGTCGCCAAGCCTCCCGCCGTTGCAGCCGCCAGGCCACCGCCGGTGATCAGGCCGAACGAGAAGGTGCCGTTGCTGAACATTGCATTCCAGTTCACGCCGTAGTGCAGCAACTCGGAGCGCGACACTTCGGCAAAACGCACGCGCAGGTTCACCTGGGCTGCGCCTGCGTATTCGGTGGTGTTGATCGCGCTCTGAAAGCCTTGGCCCTGGGGGTTGAGCAGTGCGTTAAGGTCAGTTGCTTCGGCCACCGAACCGACGGTGCCCTTGGCGATCAGGCGGTTGCCGGCGCCGGTGATTTGCGCGCCATTGCCGGGATGCAACGCCTGCATCGGCGTCGTCACAGCCGCCGTGCCGCTGCTGACCGACAAGGTCAGGCTGGCCAGTTGTTTGCCGTCGTTGCCCAGGGCAATCAGACTGGTATTACCCGGCGCCTTGCCGAAGATATAGAGCGTGCCAGGCGACACCACTTGCAGGTCGGCCACATTCGGCTCGGCCACAAGTACCGAATCCACCGGCGCAGTAAAATGCAAAATGCGCCCTTCACCGGACGCCAGGTTGATCGAGCCCCCCGCCCCATTGGCAATCTCCTGAGCCTGGGCTGCAGACGCAAGCAAAGCGAGTAACAACACACAAAAATGCATCATGAGCCAGACGCCAGGGAGGTGACGGAAGCCGCAGCAGGCGCGCGGCGGTTGGAGATATCGGTGAGGCTGATGGTCACCAGCGCTTGCAGGTTGTACTCGGTGGCCAGTTCGCGGAACGACAGCACGGCCAGTTCCAGCTCGCCCCGCAGCACCAGCCGGCGCAGGCTTCGACGCAGTTGCGGATGCACCAGCAACACCGCGCTGTTGGCCTCGCGGTTTTTTTCACAGGCCTGGCGCAGTTGCGCGAGCAAGGCGCGGCTGACGTCTTCGGGGATCAGCTCACGCTGCGGCTCCTGGCGGCGCAGGGACGCACGCAACTGATCTTCCAAACCTGGCGCCAGCACCAGCGCGCCGATCACCCGATTGCGGTCGGCGTATTGGTGGCTGATCTGCCGTGCCAACGCCGCGCGCAAATGTTCGG
Source organism: Pseudomonas sp. 1152_12 (assembly GCF_052850675.1). Lineage (NCBI taxonomy): Bacteria > Pseudomonadati > Pseudomonadota > Gammaproteobacteria > Pseudomonadales > Pseudomonadaceae > Pseudomonas > Pseudomonas sp. 1152_12. The sequence goes on from NZ_VXCW01000011.1 coordinate 225,246, forward strand.
CGAGGCACCCGGCATCAGCCTCGCGGGCACCCCACTCCACCATGGCTTCGAGCAAGGCACGCTGGTTGCGGATCGACACACCTTCACCAACCAACAGGCGCAGGGTTTCGGCGACCCGTTGCAGCGGCACCAGGCGCAAGGCTTCTTTGACCAGTTCGCCGTAAGTGGCTTCGGTGCGCTCGAGCAGCAAGCGGGTTTCCTGAATCCCGAGGAAGTCGGCGGCATAACGGCGCAGGCTGCGTTCTAGCACGCCGCGCAATACTTCGTCGGGCAGCAAAAAACCAATGCCGGCGTTGCGCAGGGTTTCTTCGTGCTGGCGCTCGATCCAGTGGGCGTTGCGGCCATTGAGCGGCGAGTCAGCCTGCACGGTGGCAATGTCGAGCAACTGCATATGCACCGGGTCGTCTTGCAGCAACAGGCAGTTGATCGGCAGCTCGCCTTCGCTCACCGGCACGCCTTCGAGCGACACGCGGAAACTGCCCGGCGTGGCCTTGACGTCCATGTAGATGCCCGGCACCGGTATGTCTACACCAAGGTCGGTGCGGATGTCGTGACACAGCGTTTCGACGCGTTGGAGCAGCAACTGGCGGGGCGCGCTCTGGGAAACTCCACTGCCAATAGTCAGCAGCACGCGGGTCTCGGGCAGCAGGTTATCGTCCAGTTCGGCCTGTACTTCGACCACCGGCTCCGGCGTCTCGACCAACGCTTCCTGCTCGCCTTGGGGCAGGCGGGTGTGCCGGCGATACATCACGAACGCCGCGCCGCCAAAGGCGGCGGACAAACCGAGGAACACCCAGGTCGGGAAGCCCGGCAACAGGCTGACGCCGATCATGATCAAAGCGGTCAGGCCCAACGCGCGGTAGCTGGCGCCCAGCTGCTTGATGATCTCGCTGCCCAGGTCGCCGGCTTCACCGTCGCTGTTGACGCGCGTGACCACGGTGCCCGCCGCCACGGAAATCAGCAGCGCCGGGATCTGTGCGATCAGGCCGTCACCCACGGTGAGCAGCGAGTAGGTGTGCACCGCTACGCCGAACGGCATGTCGCGTTCGATCATGCCGATCAGCATACCGCCGAGCAGGTTGACCGCGAGAATCACCAGACCGGCGATGGCGTCGCCTTTGACGAACTTCATCGCGCCGTCCATCGCACCGAACATCTGGCTTTCGCGCTCCAGGCGCGAACGCCGTCGACGTGCCTCGGCCTGGTCGATATCGCCGTTGCGCAGGTCGTTGTCGATACTCATCTGCTTACCGGGCATCGCGTCCAGGGTAAAGCGTGCGGCCACTTCCGCAACGCGTTCGGCGCCTTTGGTGATCACCACGAACTGCGCCACGGTGATGATCAAAAACACCACCATACCGACCACCACTTGGCCGGCGATCACGAAGTCCCCGAAGACCTTGACGATATGCCCGGCGTCGCCGTGCAGCAGGATTAACCGGGTGGTGGTGATCGAAAGGGACAATCGAAACAGCGTACTGAGCAGAATCAGTGGCGGCAACGCGGAGAATTCCACGGAATGGCCGATATAGAACGCAACGATGAGGATCAGGATGCTCAGGGCGATGTTGAGACCGATCAGCATGTCCACCAAGTAGGTGGGCAGCGGGATGATCATCATCACAATCGCCATCAGCATGAACGCGACGATGATCACGTCGGTACGCTGCGCCGCCATGCGCGCCAGGTTGTTCAGGCGGTTGAGTGCACTCATGCGCTGGCCCTGCGTGCGGCCAGGTAGCGTTTGAAGCACTGGCGCGCGTCATCCTTACGCTCGCCGTACCACAGCGCGCGGGCGCGCAGCAGCAACAGGCTGGCGGACTCGCCTTCCAACGCGACCAGACGGTCAAGGGCGCCAAGGGCGCGGGTGGCGTCGCCGCTGTCGGTAAACGCCAGCACCAGCGAGCGCAGCAACACGCCGTCTTCGGGCGCGACGCTGACGGCGATCAGCAACATCACCAGCGCACGCTGGGATTGGCCATTGCGCCGGTAGAGCTCGCCAATGCCTTTGAGCAGTTGCACGGCGTCATCGTTATCGCGGGCCATCAGGCGTGCACCTCCGAGCGTTGCTGTTCGAGGGTGCGGCGCATCTCGATCTCCTCGCGGATCAGGTCATGGGCCAGTTCTTTGATCTCCGGCTCCGCGTCGAGGGTGGGCAGGATGTGTTCCATCACGTGCTCCAGCAGCTCCAGGGAGCGGGCACTGCCGAACAACAGCGAGTCGACGCCGGCGGCGCTGGTGAGTGCTTCGAGGTCACTGCGCAGGGAGCGACGGGTTTGGGGCTTGCGGGTTTTGAGCACCGCTTCGAAGGCGGTGGCCTGGCGTGAGTTGACCGGGCGAACGGCTTCGACGGGCGCGCTGCGTACGTCGCTGGGGATTAGGGGGCGGGGCTCGACTTTCATGTGGGGGCCTGAGCTTGCGATGCAGGCCTGGTCGCCGCCCCAAGATCTCTACCGCCTGACACATAGCTTTCGCGAGCAAGCCAGCTCCCACAGTTGGATTGGGTGCATCCCATAGGTCGACTCATAAGGTGAAGGTGAAGCGCTCTTCGCCACGGGCGAGGATCACTTGGTTGTTCTCGATGCGCTCCAGCACCCAGTTGTCCGCCAGGGCCGCGCCGGGGTAGAGGCGTTTGCCGCTGTCGTTGATCACGTAGGGGTGGGTGCCGAACCACACGGCCTGGAAGCGCACACGCGGGCGCGCGGCATCTGCACGCACAGCAACGCGGGGGGTTAGGACAATCTGTTGGCCGTAACGCTGATCGAAAGCTTGTTGCAGGGCGAGCCATTGTGGTTTTTGCGACTGTTCGAAGCTGCCGACAGCGCTGAGCTGGCCGTTGCTATTGGTGACCTTCACCGCATCCAGATGGGCCGCTAGCAGTTGCTGCTCCAACCAGCTTTGGGCTTGATCACGCGACGGTGGTTTCAACGCCGTAACATCCGCCGCAACGGCGGCCTGCGTCACCGGCACGTCGTTACGCACCGCCAATGCCCCCGCACACAGAAACAGTAGAACGGTCGCGACAATCCAGGGGGTAAATCTACGCGTAGCGTCCGAAGTTTTTTCTACCTCATCAGGTGACGTCAAGCTCACACCTGCCGCACCCATGCGCAATTGCAACGGCAGTCGCGCGCGATGGCCGCTGCCTTGGGGAATGCGCACATTTCCACCGAGCAACACTTCACCGCCCAACGCTTCGACCGCCACCTGGCCGCCCTCAAACCGCAAGCGCAGATGCAGGCCGGCGACGCCGGGATCGCTGAGGACCAGGTCGGCCGTAAGGTCCGAGCCGAGGGTGTAGACCGGCCGGTCGAGCACCAAGGAACTGCCCTGATGCAAACCGCCAGTCACAATCAGAGTCGGTGCGCCAATACCGGCGGCCGGACCCAAGGAAATCAAGGCTGTCATGTGTGGGTTTGCCCCCTTGAGCATGTGCAACGGGGTCAACAATCAAAAGGTCAAAGCATTCAGGTAAACGGGCAGCGCCGGCGCCGCCCGTTTTGGCGAATCAGTTCTGCGGACGCTGTTTGGTGGCGTCGAGTTCCGCTTTTTTCGCGGTGCTGATTTCAGTGATCTTGGCCGACTTCTCGATAGCCATGTTGAAGGTCGCTTCCATCTTCGCGATAGCGTCGTCGGCGCCGCCGGCTTTTACTGGTGGGACATCAGCCATGTTCATCTCCTTGCATCGATAGGGAAGTTTTTCAGTTGCGCTACAGCACACTGAAAGTATGCAAACCGGTAAATGCGCAACGGTAAACGCCCAAAACGTCAGACAGTGAGCTTTCGAACCGTCATGGGTTTGCATGGGGGCCATACTACTCACGATCAAAACGCCTTCGCTGTGAAAGCTTGTGAAACGTTTCAAATACCGGGGGTGAAAGGTTGGGCTCAACCTGGCGTTGAGAGAAACTCATGTAGTTGAGGCTATTGAACTTTTCTCAAAAGAACCAAACACGACAAGACCCAGTGTTTACGGGCTCCTGTTCGCTTCAGCTGCGACCTTACTGGACAATGAACACGTCGTTGAGTGATCGGTCGCCTCCCCCTCGCAACTGTTTTCGCAACCACTTCACATTTTTCGCTAATAGCCTTTTGCCAAACTTCGCGGATATCTCTATCTGTAACAAAAGCCACTTGATCATTACGTTAAATAACGCGGCGCGAGCAGCCTTATTGCCCGCGCGTAACTAACTGTCCGCATCGAATTAGTACAGTTGCTCTAATAGCCGAAACCGTTAGTGCGCAGGCCTAGGGAGATGAAATAACTTGCAGGTGATCATTTATGCCTGCGACCCCAAGTAGACGTGACCCTGTTCAAACGCCGGACACAGACGGCTCGCAGAGAACATTCGAAACCGCGCTGTTCGCGCAGACCGGCATGCAGCACAACTGACCGGTCGTTGTGGCAGTTGGGCCTCTCGGAGTAAGCGGGCTTGTTGTGGTGAGCAGGCTTTCGTGGTGCGCGGGCTTGCCACAACAAGCCCGCGCTCACAGTTTTAGAGCTGCGGCGAAACCCTGATCGCACTCAAGTCCAGATGCCCATCCTCCAACGGCGGGCACCAGTAATACCCCCCCGTCAACGGCTTACTGATGCGATACAACCCATCCACAATCCCATCCTCCAACCCACTCATGCGCCGCAGTTGGGCTTCAAACGCATCAAAGGAATGACCAAACGCAAGGAACATCAACCCCGCCTGACCGTTCTCGGCCCACGGCATCGAACGGCGCACCACGAAGGCTTCCGGGGTGAAGCTTTCCTGAGCGGTGCGCTTGGTGTGGGCGGACTCGGGGGCGTCGTCCAACTCTTCGTTATCACCATGGCGGCGGCCGATGATGTGGTCGCGTTCTTGCGCAGGCAATGCGGCAAAACCGTCGAGGTCGTGCTGCCATTGCTGGATCGCGGCAAAACTGGCGCCACTGTCGGTCATCGCGGCTTCAACCGCTGCATCGTCGTGGGGGTTTTCGGTGCCGTCTTCATAGTCGGTCAGATCGAAACCGGTCTTGTAGCGGAAGCCCTCGGTCATCTGCACCAGGCGAAACGCCGGGGCCAAGGCTTTTTCAAAGGCGCGGCTGCGTAACAGCAGCTCACCGCGATCCACGCCATGCAGCCATACCCACAGCGCCTGTTGGCTCGAAGGGTTATGCGCGCCCGGGCCGCTGACGGCCGGGAATGCACGCAAGCCTTCAATCGTTGCACCCAGGGCGGTTACCAGCGGCTCACCGAAACCTACCACAACGGCCGAATCCGCCAGCTGCACCAGTGCGTCCAACGCGTCGGGGACGGCTGCCAGGGTATCCACGGCAAAAAACAGATGGCGCGCCTGCAACGGCACCGGTGCGGCAAGAATGCCTGGCTGGTACTGACTCATGTGAACTCCTTCAATAAAGCCGCGTAGTTTACCTCAACAAGCACGCCGCACCCCCGCTCTGGCTAAGGGTTTTCCAGATCGCTCGGGTCAAGGCCCAATTGTGCCTTGAACTGCGCCCAGCCCTTGGGCGTGACCAGTACCGCGCGCGAATCCTTGGCGCGGCGCAGCCAACCGGCTTCGCACAAGGCGCTGAGCAATTGCACGCCCAGTGGCCCGGCCACGTGATGGGTACGTTCGGTCCAGTCCAGGCATTGGCGCGTGGGCTTCAAGGCGCTTGAGTCGATGCCCAAAGTACGCAACCAGGCTTCCCTTCGGGCAACACCTCATAGTGTTTATCGCCAACGGCGCGCAGGTAGTTGTTGTTCTCCAACGCCTGGGTCACGGCCGCGCCTAGTTGCCCGGCCAAATGGTTGTAGCAGCAGCGGGCAAACCGCAGCGCTGATGAGTGCGGTGCACCCGGCACAGGCGGGAATCGCCGCCGGCACCCTCAGTACCGCGCGGCAAATTGACGCAGCGTTGGGCGTGGCGCTGGCCGGTACGCTGCTGTAACGCGTCTAGCGCTTGCCACACAGCCCTTGGATGGGTGACTCTCTAGTCATGTTTTGCAACTATTCCAGGGGTAGCAACATGACCACCAGCAACCTGCTCGCCCAGCTGTTTCCGACCTCCGCCGCCGATATTCCCGAGCCATTTCGCCTGGCGGCGCCCATTGAACAGCGTGATTACCTGGTCGACGGCCAGTTGCAGGTGTGGAACGGCCCATTGGCCCAGGTACTCAGCCCGGTGCAAATCGGTGACGAGCGCGTGCACATCGGCAGTACACCGCTGCTGGACGCCGACACCGCCCTCACCGCCCTGGACTCTGCCGTGCGTGCCTATGACCGTGGCCAAGGCGAATGGCCGACGATGCGCGTGGCCGAGCGCATCCAGCATGTGGAAGCTTTCTTGCGGCGCATGCGCGAACAGCGTGGTGCGGTGGTCAAGCTGCTGATGTGGGAGATTGGCAAGAACCTCAAGGACTCGCAAAAAGAATTCGACCGCACCTGCGACTACATCACCGACACCATCAATGCCCTCAAGGAACTCGACCGCCGCAGCAGCCGCTTCGAGCTGGAACAGGACACGCTTGGGCAAATCCGCCGAGTACCGCTGGGCGTGGCGCTGTGCATGGGGCCTTACAACTACCCGCTGAACGAGACCTTCACCACGCTGATTCCGGCGCTGATCATGGGCAACACCGTGGTGTTCAAGCCGGCCAAGCTTGGCGTGCTGTTGATTCGTCCGCTGCTGGAGGCGTTCCGCGACAGCTTTCCGGCCGGTGTAATCAACGTGATCTACGGCAGCGGCCGTGAAACCGTCAGTGCGCTGATGGCCAGCGGCAAGATCGACATCTTTGCGTTTATCGGGACCAACAAGGCTGCCAGTGACCTGAAAAAGCTGCACCCCAAGCCACACCGCTTGCGCGCAGCCTTGGGCCTGGATGCAAAAAACCCCGGCATCGTGCTGCCCGAGGTCGACTTGGACAATGCCGTGAGCGAAGCGGTCACCGGTTCCCTGTCGTTCAACGGCCAACGCTGCACCGCGCTGAAAATCCTGTTTGTGCACGAAGCGGTAGTCGACAGTTTCATCCAGAAATTCAACAGTACACTGGCGACGCTCAAACCCGGTATGCCCTGGGAAGACGGCGTATCGCTGACGCCGTTGCCGGAAGGCGGCAAGGTCGATTACCTCAACGCGTTGGTGGCCGATGCCGCGCAGCACGGCGCCAAGGTGGTGAACCCCAATGGCGGCGAAAGTCGCGGCTCGTTCTTCTACCCCGCCGTTTTGTACCCGGTGAACCCGCAGATGCGCGTTTATAACGAGGAACAGTTCGGCCCCGTTGTGCCGATCGTGCCGTACCGTGACCTGGAGACCGTGATCGAATACGTACTGGACTCGGACTTCGGCCAGCAGTTGAGCATCTTCGGCACCAATGGCGTGGAAGTCGGGCGGCTGGTGGACACGTTTGCCAACCAGGTCGGGCGTATTAACATCAACGCCCAGTGCCAGCGCGGGCCGGACACCTTCCCGTTCAACGGGCGCAAGAACTCGGCCGAGGGCACGCTGTCGGTGCATGACGCGCTGCGCGTGTTCTCGATCCGCACGTTAGTGGCGACCAAGTTCCAGGAGAGCAACAAGGCGTTGGTCAGCGATATTTTGCGTAATCGAGATTCGAGTTTCTTGACCACCGATTACATTTTCTGAAGTGTGGGAGCGGACTTGTTCGCTCCCACACTTTAGATTGAGTACACCCTGCATAACGAGGCCACTTTAATACCGATGAACCTGCCCTTCTTCGCCCGACGGCTGTTGCGCCCCTTGCTCGACCCCTACCGCCGCTATCGCCATGCCAAGCTGATCCACGCCGTGCGCGTGTCCATCGGCCTGCTGGCGACCATCCTGCTCACCACCGGCATCAACCTGCCCCACGGCGAGTGGGCCTCGGTGACCATGCTGATCGTGATCGGCGGTTTGCAGCACCACGGTAATATCGGCAAAAAGGCTGTGGAGCGTGCCTACGGCACCTTGATCGGCGCCAGCGTCGGCTTGTTGCTGGTGGTGCAACAAGCCTATTTCGGCCAGCCGTTGCTGACCTATTTGTTGATGTCGGTGGTGTGCGGGTTCTTTTCCTACCACGCCATCGGCAAGGGCGGTTACATCGCGCTGCTGTCAGCGATCACGGTATTTATCGTCGCCGGCCACGGCGATAACCCGATCTCGGATGGCTTGTGGCGCACCGTGGATATCCTGATCGGCATTGTGTTGGCGCTGGCGTTCTCCTTCGCCCTGCCGCTGTACGCGGTGTACTCGTGGCGCTACAACCTGGCCAGTGCATTGCGCGACTGTGCCGAGATTTACAGCCGGATCATCAGCGGCCAGTCGGTCACCGATGATGAGCACTTCAAGCTGCTCAACCGCCTGAATGCAGCGATGCTGCAACTGCGCTCGTTGATGCCGTCGGTGTCCAAGGAAGTGCGCATCTCCATGACCGAGTTGGACGCCATCCAGCGACACTTGCGCATGTGCATCAGCACCCTGGAGATTCTCGGCAATACTCGGCCCGATCCACGGGATGAACAGGCGATGGCGCGCATGCAGGTGATGCTAAAGGCCGAGCATCGACAGATTCGAGTGCAGTGGGTGGGAATGGCACGGGCGTTAAAATCGGGGTTTACGGAACGACTGGACCGACCTGCCGCGCAGGTCTCGGATGAAGCCGGGTTGGAGGCGCCGGTACAGAGTGCACTGGATGGGTATCGGTTATTGACGTTGCAGTTGGCGGGGAATGTGGATGCCATGCGTCAGCGGTTGGCAAAAACGTCGAGCCATTGGAAGATATGAGTGGTTAATAAAAAAGGGCAGCCTGCCGTTAAGTAGAGCTGCCCCATTGCATGGTCACATGCATTTACTGAAGTGACCAAGTACCTCAAGTCGGAATAAAACTCACTGTATTCGATGCTTGATTGGCGATCAGCGCGAGTCTGGTATTGGGCACGAAAGCAATGCTTGCAGCGTTTTCGAAGCCCGTGAGACGTCTGATGATTTGGTCCGTATCAACATTGATAATGAACACCGAATCGCGGTAAGCCGTTGAACCTCCAGGGCCCACCGCCCCCACCCAGAGCTCTCGCGCATTCGGATTGAGCGCAGCGCCCCAAGCGTAACGAACACCCGGTATCTTCTTGATAACGACGTTTTTAGCAGGATCAATAACGAGGATATTATCAACGTCAGTGACATAGACCCGGCTGGCCGTGCCACTGTCCGGGCCAAACACCATCTGTACGGGTCTATTAGTGCCTGGAATTCTTCCCACAAGGCCGCTGCGGCCGCTGGCATTAACGATACCCACCTCCAAATAGGAGGAGATGAAAACCTGTGTTTGCTCACGATTGATCGCCATAGCGACCGGGGCACGCGTCACGGTGATACGGTTAATACTTGTACCCGTTGCCGTATCATGCACAGATACCAGTGCGTTTCTGGTGCACGCTACGAACAAGCGCAATCCATCGGCACTAATCGCGAGCCCCGAAACATCGTCACCGCCTGCGATCTGAACGGTCATAATCGTCTGGTAGGTCGCGGTATCGATGACCGTGTAGCTGCGGCTACCATAATTGCTGACATACAAACGCTTATTATCTGGACTCAACACCGAATCGAAAGCCATCGGTACTCCGAAAATGGTGTTGATGACGCTACGCGTCTTGATATCAATCACCGAAATCGAATTGCTATCCCGACAGGTTACAAAAGCCCGTTTCCCGTCATTGGTGACACAAACAGAGTGTGGCCCCTGCCCCACGTTGAGCGTTTCGATAATCTCAGCGCCCTGGGCTTGAAACGTCAGTACCTGAACCTCTGACTGCACGGTCGTTCCCCCCACCGTCACCCAGTAACTTAA